>NZ_JBHLUU010000022.1:0-206285 GCF_042433785.1 Robertmurraya beringensis
CCGCTGGTGTACCAGTTGTCTTGCCAAAGGCATCGCTGGGTAGCTATGTGCGGAAGGGATAAGTGCTGAAAGCATCTAAGCATGAAGCCCCCCTCAAGATGAGATTTCCCATAGCGCAAGCTAGTAAAACCCCTGAAAGATGATCAGGTTGATAGGTCAGAGGTGGAAGCGCGGTGACGTGTGGAGCTGACTGATACTAATCGGTTGAGGACTTAATCTAAGATGCGGAAACGGCTTGGTCAGGGACGACAGGCATAAGATGAAGACTGAAAGAGGTCCTGACCTCTGGAAGGCTTTGGCTTATGACCCCGAGTCCCTAGCCGTTGGAGCTCGATTCCGCTTGGTGAACCCTCTGTATTTCTCCTTCTTCATTCATTATCTAGTTTTGAAGGAATGATTTTCTTCAATCATATAATCTAGTGGCGATAGCGAAAAGGTCACACCCGTTCCCATACCGAACACGGAAGTTAAGCTTTTCAGCGCCGATGGTAGTTGAGGGTTTCCCTCTGTCAGAGTAGGACGTCGCTAGGTTTAAAAATGGCCCCTTGGTCAAGCGGTTAAGACACCGCCCTTTCACGGCGGTAACACGGGTTCGAATCCCGTAGGGGTCACCAAGTTTTTTTACGAAGTGAAAATAACCAAGTTTTTTTACGAAGTGAAAATAACCAAGTTTTTTTACGAAGTGAAAATAACCAAGTTTTTTTACGAAGTGAAAATAACCAAGTTTTTTTACGAAGTGAAAATAACCAAGTTTTTTTACGAAGTGAAAATAACCAAGTTTTTTTACGAAGTGAAAATAACCAAGTTTTTTTACGAAGTGAAAATAACATTCCATTTCGGAGGATTAGCTCAGCTGGGAGAGCACCTGCCTTACAAGCAGGGGGTCGGCGGTTCGATCCCGTCATCCTCCATTAAGAATTTTTTCACGAAGTGAAAAATAGTCTTCCTTAATACAATCACGAGATGAAAAAAAATTAAACTATGCCGGCGTAGCTCAATTGGTAGAGCAACTGACTTGTAATCAGTAGGTTGGGGGTTCAAGTCCTCTCACCGGCACCACTTATACCGAGCCATTAGCTCAGTCGGTAGAGCATCTGACTTTTAATCAGAGGGTCGAAGGTTCGAGTCCTTCATGGCTCACCAAAGTTTTTTACTATAACTTTCTTTCATTATGCGGGTGTGGCGGAATTGGCAGACGCACTAGACTTAGGATCTAGCGCCGCAAGGCGTGGGGGTTCGACTCCCTTCACCCGCACCAATGTTTTTTTTTATAGCCTATAAACTTTCCATATGCGGAAGTAGTTCAGTGGTAGAATACAACCTTGCCAAGGTTGGGGTCGCGGGTTCGAATCCCGTCTTCCGCTCCAAGAACTTCTTTTGCCGGGGTGGCGGAACTGGCAGACGCACAGGACTTAAAATCCTGCGGTAGGTGACTACCGTACCGGTTCGATTCCGGTCCTCGGCACCAATGCTTTTTACGAAGTAAAATAGCTTTCGTTAATACGAAGTAAAATATCCAACGATAAATTGCAAAGCAAAATAGGATTCAATAAATTATGAAGTAAATTTCTTATATGCGCCCGTAGCTCAATTGGATAGAGCGTCTGACTACGGATCAGAAGGTTATGGGTTCGACTCCTTTCGGGCGCGCCATTTCTATTAATATTTGTTTGGGGCCTTAGCTCAGCTGGGAGAGCGCCTGCCTTGCACGCAGGAGGTCAGCGGTTCGATCCCGCTAGGCTCCACTTAGATTTTTTCACGGAACGAAAGTGCAGTGAAAATAATCTTCAATAATTCACGGAACGAAAGTGCAGTGAATAAAATCTTCATTAAATTAACTTTGGCGGTGTAGCTCAGCTGGCTAGAGCGTACGGTTCATACCCGTGAGGTCGGGGGTTCGATCCCCTCCGCCGCTACCATAATAACTTATACTTTTGGAGGTATACCCAAGTCTGGCTGAAGGGATCGGTCTTGAAAACCGACAGGCGGGTCAAACCGCGCGGGGGTTCGAATCCCTCTACCTCCTCCATCTTTAAATAATATTTATTTTTCAAGTAAGACACTTGAAAAAAACTCTGGTCCCGTGGTGTAGCGGTTAACATGCCTGCCTGTCACGCAGGAGATCGCCGGTTCGATCCCGGTCGGGACCGCCATCTATACATAATTGAATAGTATTATGGCTCAGTAGCTCAGTCGGTAGAGCACGATGAATAAGCTACAAAGAAAAAACATCCAGCGTACCGATTGAAGATCGGGACGAAGGACGAAATAAGATTTTATCTAGGGTAATTATTAATAATCATGGCTCAGTAGCTCAGTCGGTAGAGCACGATGAGTAAGCTTCAAGGAATTAACATCCAGCGTACCGATTGAAAATCGGGACGAAGGACGAAATAAGATTTTATCTAGGGTAATTATTAATAATCATGGCTCAGTAGCTCAGTCGGTAGAGCAAAGGACTGAAAATCCTTGTGTCGGCGGTTCGATTCCGTCCTGAGCCATCTTTTTTTGAAGGGGTATAGTTTAAAGGTAGAACGAAGGTCTCCAAAACCTTTGGTGTGGGTTCAATTCCTACTACCCCTGTCAAATCACATGGCGGTTGTGGCGAAGTGGTTAACGCATCGGATTGTGGTTCCGACATTCGTGGGTTCGATTCCCATCAGTCGCCCCAATATTTACAATTTCTTCTTTGGGCTATAGCCAAGCGGTAAGGCAACGGACTTTGACTCCGTCATGCGTTGGTTCGAATCCAGCTAGCCCAGTACGAAAAGCGGAGCCGACTGTTTTGGTCCGACAAGCGCTGGAGGGGCACCTGCGGAAGTCATAAGACTTCAAAGGGGCACCGAAGCGACCTCGAGGACCAAGGAGGCGCAGCTGGACAATATAATATGCGGGTGTAGTTTAATGGTAAAACCTCAGCCTTCCAAGCTGATGTCGTGAGTTCGATTCTCATCACCCGCTCCATAAATACATATAACCTTGTTTCCAACACTAGAGTTGTTTCCAATGAAGCAGTCCTAGTGTTTTTTATTTTTTTAGATGTTATTCTCATAAAGAAAGGATAGATGCATAGCATCTATCCTTTTACCAATCTTGTGTATTTTCAAGTAAATGATCAATTTCAATTGTTGTGATGAATGAGAATCCCTCATCTTCAGTAAGGTCTCGAGTGGATTCTAACAATTCATCGATATCAGCTTTAATTAATCGCATAGTTATTTTCTCCTCTCGTGTATGTACGTTATTAAACATACCCTATTTCCTGGTCTACTAAACTTTTCGATGCGACGTTCTTCTTTATGGGGGTAAGAATAAAGAAATTATTAATTTGTTTCCCTTATCATGTTATGAATAAAATATGACCAAACTATTACTTAGCTATTAACAAATTAGGAAGAATCTCATTTTTAGTTGAAAAAAAGTTATAAATACATTTAAATAAGGTCGAGAGATGTAGGGGGAGTTGAAATAAATGAACGTTTTAGTAATAGAAGATAATGAGAGTGTATGCTCAATGATTGATATGTTTTTTTCTAAAGAGGGAATTAAAGGAACATATATCCATGATGGTTTAGAAGGCCTTAACACATTTAAATCAGGTGAATGGGACTTGGTTATTATTGACTGGATGCTTCCGAGTATGGATGGTGTTATGATATGCCGAAAAATCCGAGAAGAGGGCTATTCGGTTCCTATCATTATGTTAACAGCAAAGGATACAGAATCAGACCAAGTGCTCGGGCTTGAAATGGGAGCGGATGATTATGTAACGAAACCTTTCAGTCCACTTGCTTTAATGGCAAGAATTAAGGCCATTAGTCGTCGGATGCAAAGTAATGATCTAGTAAAAGTCGATAAAGGGATGCTACAAACAAAACATTTTAAAATCAGTAAAGATACAAGAGAAGTATTTTTAGATGATCAGCAAGTGTTAAATTTAACACCAAAGGAATTCGAACTTCTTTACTACTTCGCACAGCATCCAAAGCAGGTCTTTACAAGGGAACAGCTTCTAGAAAGAGTTTGGGGCTACCAATTTTATGGCGATGAGCGAACAGTAGATGTTCATATTAAAAGATTAAGAAAAAAGATAGGAACCGATTCACAGCCATTCTTCCATACGGTTTGGGGGGTAGGCTACAAGTTCGATGAAGTGGTGCAGGGAAATGAAAATTAAATATTTGTACCAACAGCTTATAAGTCACATAAGTGTGCTAGTAGTTGCTTTTTTAATATTAAGCTTAGTGTTCTCTCATTACGTAGAGGGGCTGGTGTATAAAAATAAGGTGGATGAACTTGAATCATACGGTGAAAATATCTTGCGTGACATTACAGAGGGGAATCTTTCCTCCGACCGAATTGTAAATGAATATATGACCGTATTAGGTGGACGGAATATTAGCTTCTCTATCTTTGATGAGAAACGATCAGTTATATTTCCTGCCGATAAGCACGGGGGAGATTTAAGGTTAGTGGATGAAGTACTTGAACAAATTTCGAGCGGAGAGACTCTAATTGTTAAAAATAGGACGAAACGCTCGAATCAGGAAGTAACGCTTGTTGCTATTCCTTATATAGTAAATGGACAATTAGCAGGAGGAATCTTGCTTACTGCACCAATTAGCGGTTCAAGGGAAATGATCAGTCAAATTAACCAATATTTATTTTATACCGTTCTGATCGCTTTAGTGGTTGCTGTTTTACTAAGCTTAATTTTATCAAGAATACATGTTCATCGAATTAAACGAATTCAAGCGGCAACATCTTCCGTTGCTGCAGGAAATTACACAGTAAAGCTACCTTCTTCAACATTTGACGAAATTGGGGAACTTGCCGAGGACTTTAATTCAATGGTGATGCGATTAAATGCCTCGAAGGAAGAAATTGAAAGCTTGGAAAACCGCCGTCGTAATTTTATGTCAGATGTATCGCATGAGCTTCGAACACCGCTTACAACGATCAGCGGAGTAATTGAAGGGCTAAAAAATAATATGATTGCTGAAGAAGAAAAAGAAAAAGGAATTCAACTAGTTAGCAAAGAGACCAAGCGCCTTATTCGCCTGGTCAATGAAAATCTAGATTATGATAAAATCCGATCAAATCAGATCAAGCTTACTAAAGAAGAGATTCCATTGGATGAGTTATTTGAAATTATTCAGGAACAATTATCTCTGCAAGCGGAAGAAAAAGGGAACTCTATCCAAATAGAGGTAGAAGAGGGTACATCCATTTTTGCGGATTATGACCGTCTTATACAAATTCTCATAAATATCACCAAAAATAGCATTCAATTTACTTCAAATGGAAGTATCTATTTGCGAGGGAAGAATGGAATAAGGGAAACGATCATTGAAATACAAGATACAGGAATTGGAATTGATCCGATGGAGATTGAAAAAATATGGCATCGTTTTTATAAAGCTGAAATCTCGCGTACATCAAATCCATTTGGTGAGTTCGGGTTAGGCTTGTCCATTGTCAAACAGCTCGTACAGCTTCACAATGGAAAAATTGAAGTTACAAGTGAAAAAGGAAAAGGAACAATATTTACGATTCGTTTTCCTTCTGAATGATCCTAGCAAGAAATAAGCCGCATGAGCGGCTTATTTTTTTTTGGCTAAATAATCAAAATCTTTCCCTATTATTTCTAACTCTATTAAAGGTTTGTTAATTATTTGTTCATAAATGGGGTCTATGATGTAAATATGAAGCAAGACATAAAGGAGGAGCTTAGAATGAGTGATTTTAATCAATATCCATCACAATTAGAAACTTCGCAAGAATATCATACAGAACCTGTTAAGAAGAAAAAGAAAGGAAGGAAGGTACAAAGCTTTTTATCAATGGTAACCGCTGGGGTTGTTGGCTCTATGCTTACCATTGTAGCGATTCCTAATATTGACACTTTACAAAACCTCTCTGAAAAGATCAGTGGAGTGACTGGAGAGCAAAATTCCGCTATTTCTAGCTCAAATGAAAATAATGAGGCAGCAGCTGTAGTGACAACAGCTGCAACTACTACTAAAGATTCTAATGATATTGCGGTTGCAGATATGGTTGAGGCATCCTCAAAAGCGATTGTAGGGATTGTCAACTTACAAGAGCAAACTAGTCGTTATTCTACTGACACATCAGCTGTTGAGGCTGGATCAGGATCAGGTGTCATTTTTAAAGTAACAGGTAATGAGGCTTATATTGTTACAAACAATCATGTAATCGAAGGGGCAAGTGAAATTGAGGTTTCACTCTATAACGGAGAGAAAGCTAGTGCACAACTTATTGGAGCAGATGCTCTAACTGATTTAGCTGTATTAAAAATTGATTCCAAAGATGTTGAAGGCACACTTGATTTCGGAGATTCATCCACATTGCGTGCTGGAGAAGAGGTACTTGCCATTGGAAATCCACTCGGTCTTGAATTTTCACGTACGGTAACTCAAGGGATTGTAAGTGCAACGGATCGGACGATTGATGTTACGACTTCTGCAGGAGAATGGGAGCTGAATGTTATCCAGACGGATGCAGCCATTAATCCTGGAAATAGTGGTGGTGCTTTACTAAATTCAAGTGGGCAGGTGATCGGAATTAACTCACTTAAGATCTCAGAGGATGGAGTTGAGGGATTAGGATTCGCGATTCCAAGTAATGACGTCGTACCAATCGTAAATCAACTCATTGAATCAGGACAAATTTCACGTCCATATATGGGTGTTAGCTTAGCAGGCCTAGAGGAACTTCCGCAAATGTATCTTCAGGAAGTGCCAGAAACAGTAACAGAAGGTGCTATGGTGATGCAAATCGATTCTAGCTCAGCTGCTGCAAAAGCGGGTCTAGCAGTAGGTGATGTTATCGTTACTATCGATGATGTGAAGGTAACCAATTCAAATGATTTACGTAAATATTTATACAATGACTTATCTGTGGGAGATGAAATAACTTTAAAGGTCTATAGCAAAGGACAAGAAAAAACGGTCACGATGACTTTAACAGGTCAGCAAGCGACAAGTTAATCAAATCTATGGAGGAATTAGATATGAACGATAAAAACAAGATATTAAAGAAACTGCGTATGCAATCTTACTTGAAGGGAGGTGAATTCATTTGAACAAGGCGGTAAAATGGACGATGATTGTAGCGCCGATCGTCGTTCTAGCGATTGTTATAGTTAATATGTTTAGTATACCTACCATGACTGTTCAAGCTCAGGGATTTCATGGAATGAAAGGTGGAGGCGTTCATGGTTTTCATGAAAGAGGTATGATGGTGAGCCACTCCTACTTCGTAGTACCATTCTTACTGGGTGTATTGGCAAAGGCGGGCTTAGTGATAGCTGGTTGGATGCTGTGGGTCCGTGGAAAGAGCAATGGAATGAAGCTGATTGGTGGAATCTTACTTGCACTAGGAATACTAGCTTTATTACCTACTATTCTAGCCATTCCACTTCTAATATTATTAGGGTACTTACTTTATAAGGGTGCAGTAAAGAAAGACACAAATGTTCAGGAATTAATGACGGGAGAAGAGCTAGTGGTACCGTCCTATACAAATAGAGATTACCTTGATGAGTGGGAAAACAAAGTACGTAGGGAGGAAAAGTAAAAATGGGGATTTTCAAACGAATAAAAGACATCGCAACAGCAGATTTTAATGACGCATTGGATAAATTAGAGGATCCAATTAGTATGCTCAAGCAATATTTAAGGGAGCTTGAGGGAGAGATAGGAAAGGCACAAAAGGCTCTCGCTCAGCAGCTGTATATTGAAAAGAAGTTTGAAGCAGTCATCGAATCAACGATAGATAGAGTCCAAAAAAGAGCAAGGCAAGCAGAGTTAGCCGTTGAAAGAGGCGAAGATCAGATTGCTAGACTAGCGATAGAGGACAAGCTTCAGCAAGAGAAAAAATTAAGATTGTATGAAGGACAGTACCATACCATTAAAAATCAAACGAATTTATTGTACGACGAACTCGATAAACTTAAAGAAAAATACGACGAATTACAGGATCGAAAACTTCTGCTCGTTTCTAGAATGACAGCGGCAAAGGTATCAAACGATATCTCTCAAGTCCTTGCTTCCATTAATCCGGACCGAGCCGTCAAGGGGTTCATAAGAGTAGAGGAAGAGATACTAAAACTTGAAGCAAAGTCACAAGCAAATCAATATTTCACAAAAGCGAATGCGGGAAGAATTGAGAGTGTTCTTGAAACATATTCACATGAAGATGTAGAGAAGGAATTGGAAAAGCTAAAATCTTCAAGACTAGAAACGGTATAATATGGGAGACGGAGACGAGTGAATCGTCTCTTTTTCTTTTTCATATCTCTTTCATTGCTTGTTAATAGTTTTGTCACATTTACAGGTTAGTATAGAGGAAGAGAAAACAAAGGAGAGGACAATCACATTATGAAGGAAAAATTACTTAGGAAGAAATTAGTCATAACAATAGTAACAGCACTAATTGGACTAGCTATTATCGCTGGTATTCTCTTATCAACAAAAGACAGTGTAATAGCAAAAGTAGGAGATGCGTCCATTTCAGAAGATGAACTACAACAGACATTGTTAGATCAGTATGGAGCAGATGCACTTGATGTGTTAATTACAAACAAATTAATAGAGCTTGAAGCGGATAAACAAAAGATTACGGTTTCTGATGAAGAAGTTGACGAGGAACTTGCTACATTGGCTGAATCATATGGCGGTGAAACTGCTCTTGAAGAGGCAGTTGTAGCAAGTGGATCAACAATGGACGATGTACGAGACGATATTATCAGTTATATTAAAACAGAAAAATTGCTTGAGCCAAGAATTGAAATTACAGATGAAGAGTTACAAACGTATTTTGATGAAAATAAAGATACTTTTGCTACAGCTGAACAAGTACAAGCAAGCCATATTTTAGTAGCTGACGAAGCAACTGCTAACGAAGTCAAGAGTAAGCTAGATGCTGGGGAAGACTTTAGCGAATTGGCAAAAGAATATTCTACAGATACAACTACAGCAGAATCTGGTGGGGATTTAGGTTACTTTAGTAGTGGTGATATGGTAGCGGAGTTTGAAGAGGTTGCATTTGCACTCGGTGTGGATGAGATTAGTGCTCCTGTAAAAACCGACTATGGTTACCATATCATTAAAGTGGTGGATCATCAGGAAGCGAAGGAAGCAAATTTCGAAGATAGTAAGGAAGAGATCTCAGACACTTTAATGAATGATAAGATGTCAACAGAATATACTGTATGGTTAGAAGAGCTAAAAGAAGAGTATGAAATTACTAACTATCTAGAAGCATAAAAAAACCCTCGATTTGAGAAAATCGAGGGTTCTTCATATTAGAAACTAACTGATTGCTTAGAAATCATTTCTTCTGATGTGTTTGGGACAGCTGGTAGTGGGGTATCAATTAAAGAATGCTTTGTGACATTCTTTGAAACCTCTACATATTTCATATGATGTTCTTCCATTTCAATAATTTTGAAGGTGTAGTGTTCAAGTGTTATTTCGTCGCCTTCTCTTGCCTCATAATTCTCAGTTAAGATCCAACCACCAATTGTATCCACATCTTCATCATCAATATTTAATCCTAATAGATCATTTACTTCGCTTACAAGCATTTTTGCATCAATAATATAGTGATCTTCCTGAAGCTTTCGTATCATTGGAATTTCATCCATATCAAACTCATCACGAATTTCACCAACAATTTCTTCTATTATGTCTTCCACGGTAACGAGACCAGAAGTACCGCCATATTCATCCATAAGAATGGCCAAATGGATCCGTTCCTTTTGCATTTTAACTAACAAGTCATGAATAGGAACCGTATCTATAACGCGGATAATAGGTCTTGTATAAATTTCAAGTGTCTTCGTTAAGAGTGTTCGGTTTTGGATCAGCTCTGTCATGATTTCTTTTATATTTACCATTCCTATAATATGGTCCTTGTCACCATCTATGATAGGGTAACGAGTAAACTTTTCTTCATTAACAACTTGAAGAAATTCCTCTAACGTATTGTCCTTTGATAGGGTAATGATTTCACGTCTAGGAACCATAATTTCCTTGGCAATTCGGTTATCGAATTCAAATATTTTGTTTACATATTTAAACTCTGATTGGTTTATCTCACCACTTTTATAGCTCTCAGAAAGTATTAATCGCAGCTCTTCTTCAGAATGTGCTAAGTCATTTATGGAAGCAGGTTTTAGCCCAAATATTTTTGTTAATATTTTCGTTGTACCATTCAGTACAAATATAAAAGGGAACATTAGCCGGTAAAACCAGATCAGTGGACGCGCAGTAAATAGCGTCATTTTCTCTGCTTTTTGCAGTGCCATCGTTTTTGGAGCTATTTTTCCAAATAGCACATGAAGGAATGTAATTGCTAAGAACCCTATTCCGAAAGAAAGGAAAGATACGATTGCCTCTGTTCCGTTCATTTGCTGGAAAATAGGTCGCAATACGATTTCAATCGGTTCAATGGCTAACCAACCTAGACCTAGTGTTGTCATTGTGATACCAAGTTGGCAAGCAGACAAATAATTGTCTAGATTAGCATTAACCCTTTTGGCAGAAATAGCACCTCTTTTTCCTTCCTCAATGAGTTGGTCGAGTCGTGAGTCTCGTACCTTTACAATAGCATATTCCGAAACCACAAAAAATGCCGTCAAAGCAATTAAAATGGCTATTAAAACCAAGTTTAATATGTCCAATAAGTTTCCTTATCTCGCTTTATAAACGAGTAAGGAGTCACCTCCCAGTTAATTCGAAAATTTTACTAACCTTTGAAACTCGGGTAAAAACTTCATCAGCCATTCGCTCTCCACTGTTAACTCTTCTGAGAGCACTTTCGTTTGCTGACCATCTAGATTTTCAATTAATGGGATGAGTACAGAAATATCGTGCTGTAGCTGCTTCATTTGTTGACCAATGGAGTGAATATGCTTTTCCATTTCTACCTGTTTCACTTCTTTTTGCTTTTTCATTTCTAGTTTTCTCTTAATCTCTTCTAAAGGGATGTGCATTTCTTTACATGCTTCAATGAATTGTAGTGCTTCTAGAGCTTCATCATTGTAAAGTCTGTAATTCCCCTTTGAACGATCAGCGTGCAGTAACCCTAAGTTTGTGTAATAGTCAATCGTTCTTCTTGAAACTTTTGCAATTGAAGCTAGCTCTCCAATTCGGTAAAATGCCCCATTGTACCACCTCTGCTTATGAATTCTTCAATATTAAATAATTATAATTATACGAAAGGAAAAACTGTACAGTCAAACGTTACGGTTAGATAAAAATTGGTATTATCCATATTTTATGATGAATTTAGTGTAATATGAAGGTATAAAGATGAATTGTTAGAAAAATGAAAAAAAACCTCTTTACTCAGAGGCTTTGGTATGTGATGGTATAGGCATGGTCATTCTAAAAATGGTTTTTTCTTTACTTGATTCACATATTAGACGACCTTTATGTTTTTCAATGATTTCTCTACATACGAAAAGTCCAAGGCCAGTTCCGAGTGTTTTAGTAGTAACAAATGGCTCGAAAATGGATTTTAACATTTGGTCTGGAATCATCGGTCCGTTATTTGAGATTTCAATAACAACATGCTTATTGTGTGAAAGAGAACTAATGATCTCGATTGTTGGGTCTTCACGGTATTGTGTTAACACATCAATTGCATTAAATATAATATTGATTAGAACCTGTCTAATTTCATCCACATATCCGAATAAATGAACATGGTCAAAAGTTTCTCTGATAACCTTTACTTTTGAGTCGAGTATGCTTGGATATAAGAATATGAGTACTTCATCAAAAAGTTCATTTAATGAAAATGAACTTTTTTCTTTACCAATGAGTTCTTTCTTCGAGAGAAGTAAGAATTGAGAAATACGGAAGTTTAACTGTTCTAATTCACTTGAAATAATATCTAAGTATTTAATTGATGGGTCTTCGGCTTTTAATAATTGAATAAAACCTTGAACCGAAGTTAAGGGGTTTCTGAATTCATGAATAAAACTTGAGGTCATTTGTCCAAGTAGTGTTAACCTATCCTTATGTGTAGAATCGATAAATTGCGTCTTTTCTTCAATTATTTTATTTTTCTCTTCTGTAAAGTAAGAAACAGAGTACAGCAGAAACTTATCGAAGAATGAATCAATGATCTTTATGGATTCTTGAATTTCTTCTTTAGTAAAATCACTTTCAAGTAAATGGTGATAGATAATCGACCGGCCGATGTTGACATTATAAACAAATGTCCCAATGTTGATAGAATCATTTACTCGTTGTTCAGCCATTTTTAACGAAAATTCCTCAATAAACATTTCAAAACCAAGACCTTCTCTATCAAGTCCATCTAGAATCATTTGAAATAAAGAAAGATCATTTGTATTAACTTCAATTTTATATGGATCTTCTGTTGAGATCAGGATTTCTTTTTCCCATAAAGAGATTAATAAATTCTTTGATTTGGAGAGATAATCAATTAATTTCTCCCTGGTTGCTTGCAGCATGGATTGTCACTCACCCTTATATTCTTTCTCTCTCTTTATTTAGTTAATATGGATATATTCGCGGATTTTAGGTGGAATCCTCTTTCGAAAAAGGAGAAAGAGAGAAATCATACGTAAGTCTTATTAATTGTAAAAAATACCCAGATAAACGTAGTCATTATTGGATAGCAGTATTTTTATGGAATATTTTCCATTATTGCTTTATAATAAAAAGAGGATGTGTAAAATTACACCAATTCATTTTAAAGGACTGAATGGATTTGACTAGAGACGAGATAATATCGAAGGTATCGGAGAAAATGAGATTAATCCGGACGGAAGCAGGTTACACACAGGATAAAATGGGTGAAGTCATCGGTCTTTCGAAAAAGACGCTCGTACAAATTGAAAAAGGTAGGATGGATGCAAACTGGCAGACTGTTGTTACCATATGTGCTCTATTTCGTGAAACAGAAACCATTCAGTATTTATTTGGGAGTGACCCATTAGAAGTGCTTGAGACTGTGGCGAGAGATGGGATTGATTACCGAAAAGAAAAAACATTGGGTGGTAAGCTATGGTGGCGTGAAATTGAAAGAAAAAAGGGGATTATTCTACAGCAGAATGTCTTAAGTCAACACTATCGCATTCTTGATGATGAGTACTTTCGAATTTTTAGCAGTTTCGAAGAACATGCATCCAGAGAACGTTTTGAAGAGCTTGTGAATGAAATAAAGGATTAAGAACAAAAGCTACCGGGTGTCCATTAAGGGATACATAGTAGCTTTTTTTCATGAGATTTTTGGAATGAAGTTAGTAGCCACTTTCGTCATTTGAGTTGTAGCGGGTGTTGAAATGAAATGGATTTGGAGACATGATTGAGCGAATGGTCATTTTCAAAAATAGATTTGATCTTATTTAGAAATAAATGATTCCTTTTTCCATCCACAATTACTAGCAACTTACTTCCCCTTTTTACTGTTAAAAAGAATGTCACTAGCTTTGTTATGTGTAAGCCTGAAACGGAGTGATGATTATGATAAAAAGTAACCAGGCCATTGAATTTCTTTATTAATGTGTATAATTCCATTATCTCTTTCATCATTATTCGATGAGTGTAACGAATCGTTACAGACGATGTTTCATTCATGGACAGCACTCCTTTATCCAGTTATTTTAATAAATGATTACCCCTTCTTCCCCATAATGAAACATGTTTGTTAGGGAATTTACTGAGAATTCAATCTCTTCCGTCTAGAGAAGGGATGTTAGTTGGAGTATTTTATACTATCGCTCTTCCGAAATACAGTCGTAATCTCCAGGCACAATCCAAGCCTTTGCCTGTTTCTTAGAAGCATACCAATATTGAGAAAATTCAATTGACTTTAGAGGGTTTTAATGATAATGTAAAAAATATGGAAAATATTGAAAGGATAGGAGGTTACGATCATGAGAGTTAGAGATTTTCACATTCACTCAACTAAATATGGGAGCGTAACCATTTTTTATTCTGTCCTTAAATGAGCACTGTTTACTTTTTAATGAACAGCACAGGTTGCGTATGAGTAGCTTGTGCTTTTTTGTCGCCTTTGGACATATCGCATAGGATGCGGTATGTCTTTTTTGTCTTGTAAAAGAGGTAGCATTGGGAATAACCCATTACTATAAAAAGATTCTAGGAGGAGAAACAATGCAAACATTACGTGTAGAAAGATTATTGGTATCACCCGTGGAGCTTGAGAGTGGTTAGTTAAATATGATGGAAAGAAAAGAGAGGAGACTCAAAAGATGTTCTCTATATTAAGAAAATTAAGTTGGTTCTTTAAAGAAAATTGGAAACGTTATACTGTTGCGATAACGCTTCTTGTTTTTATAGGATTTGTTGATGTTATTCCACCAAAGCTTGTTGGAATGGTTATTGATGATATTCACATGGGAGTAATAAGTCAGGAAAGAATAGTGCAGTATTTATTAGCATTTTTCATTCTTACAGTTGTTTCTTATGGGGTCACATATATTTGGATGTATCAGCTGTTTGGTGGGGCTTTTCTGATTGAAAGAAAACTGCGCTCACAATTTATGAGACATCTTTTTAAAATGACACCAACGTTTTTTGAAAAAAATCGAACGGGAGATTTAATGGCGCGTGCAACAAATGATCTAAAGGCAATTTCAACCACTGCTGGTTTTGGTATTTTAACACTAGTAGATTCTACAGCCTTTATGCTTACCATCGTTGCGATGATGACGATCTTTATTAGTTGGGAACTTACTCTTGTAGCAGTACTACCGTTGCCAATTATGGCTGTTCTCATCAATTACTATGGCAATACCATTCATAAAAAGTTTATGTCAGCACAAGATGCATTTGGTGAACTTAATGACCGTGTTCTCGAATCGGTTTCAGGAGTAAGAGTGATTCGCGCTTATGTACAAGAACGTGAAGATCAAGAACGATTTCACGATATGACTGAGGATGTTTATAAAAAGAATGTGGCTGTTGCAAAAATTGATTCTTTGTTTAATCCGACGATCAAGGTTTTGGTTGGACTAAGTTATGTTATTGGATTAGGTTTTGGTTCATACTTAGTGTTCCATAATCGACTCACGTTAGGGGAACTCGTTTCGTTCAATGTGTATTTAGGTATGCTTGTTTGGCCGATGTTTGCCATTGGGGAGCTTATCAATATTATGCAAAGAGGAAATGCTTCACTAGACCGAGTACAAGAAACTTTATCCTACGAGCCTGATGTATCGGATCCATTGAATCCAAAATCGGGTAATCATCCTGAGCAGATTACATTCAAGGAATTTTCTTTTCGTTATCCATCCTCTAGTGTAGATAATCTTAGTAAAATCAACGTAGATTTAAAGCAAGGAGAGACGTTAGGGATTGTTGGGAAAACGGGAAGTGGAAAAACAACCTTTATTAAGCAGTTATTAAGAGAATATCCATTAGGGGTAGGAGCGTTAACGATTTCTAATGTAGAGTTAAATGAGCATACGTTAGAGACAACTAGAGGATGGATTGGGTATGTTCCACAAGATCATGTCTTGTTTTCAAAGACAGTAAAAGAAAATATTCTTTTTGGACGAATGGACGCGACCGATATCGATTTGGCAAAAGCCATTGAATTAGCGGACTTCCAGAAGGATATTGAGATGCTTCCTGAAGGTCTAGAAACACTTGTTGGGGAAAAAGGTGTTGCTTTATCTGGGGGACAAAAACAAAGAATTTCGATCGCTAGAGCATTAATTAAAAATCCTGAAATTCTAATTTTAGATGATTCGCTTTCAGCCGTTGATGCCAAAACAGAAAAGAAAATCATCGAAAATATACGGAGTGAACGAAGCGGAAAGACAACAATAATAACGACTCATCGAATGTCTGCCGTTCAGCACGCGGATCGTATTCTCGTGTTGGATGAAGGGTTGATTGTTGAGGAAGGAACCCATGAAGAATTGATGAAACAGAACGGCTGGTATCAAGAGCAATATGATAGACAGCAGGTTCAAACCTCATCTGATGTGGAGGTGAGTGTATGACGACCGGTAAACGCCTCGTACAATACGCTTTGTATTATAAAAAAATCATTATCGCCGCACTTTTGATGCTTTCAGTCGCAGTTACCGCTGACCTTGCAGGACCATTCATTGCCAAGAGAATGATTGATCAACACATATTAGGAATTGAGTCGACTTGGTATCAAACAAATGGAACGAAGGATTCAGTTGAATACAAAGGGAATTATTATAAACGTGAGAAATATACTGAGGACGATGAGGTGAAGGTAGAAGAAGCAACCATTCTACAAGTGAATCGTTCATTCGTCTTTGTGGAGGAGGCGACTCCCTTTGACGGGGAAAGAAGCTTTAATAATGGTGTACTAACCATTACAAAGGGAGACAAGATTAAGACCTTTGAAGGAACAAAGCTTACAACGGAGGAGCTAGTTGCATTTTATCAACCGGAAACCTCAAGAATTATTGGTTTATTATCACTATACTTCGGGCTGATCGTTATTGCAGCAATCTTTGAATACGGACAGCGTTATTATTTGCAGATGTCTGCAAACCGTGTCATTCAAAAAATGCGTGAGGATGTATTTGGACAGATTCAAAAACTCCCTATTCGATACTTTGATAATTTACCTGCCGGTAAGGTTGTTGCTAGGATAACAAACGATACAGAAGCGATTCGAGAATTATATGTTACTGTACTATCAACCTTTTTTACCAGCGCGATTTACATTACGGGAATTTATATTGCATTGTTCATTCTGAATGTAAAGCTAGCGTTGATTTGTTTATTACTATTACCAATTCTCTTTGTGTGGACACTTGTTTATCGAAAATACGCATCAAAGTATAATCATAAAATACGTTCAAGAAATAGTGATATTAACGCAATTGTTAATGAATCCATTCAAGGCATGAACGTGATTCAAGCCTTTAATCGAGAAAAACAAACTCAGAATGAATTTGAAAAACTAAATGAAGATCACTTTAAGTTTCAAAACAAACTTCTCAGTCTCAACTCATTAACTTCACATAATTTAGTAAACGTGCTCAGGAATGTGATATTTGTAGCTTTTATTTGGTACTTTGGCGGAGAAGCATTAAACCCAAGTGCAGTTGTCTCACTAGGAATGCTGTATGCGTTTGTTGATTATATTAATCGCCTTTTTAACCCTATTCAAGGGATTGTGAATCAGCTAGCCAATCTAGAACAGGCGCTCGTTGCGGCAGACCGTGTGTTTGAGTTATTAACTGAAGAGGGAATTGATGTTAATGATCATCGGATGGAACGCTATAAGGGGAATGTAACTTTTGATCATGTTTCCTTTGGTTATAAAGAGAATGAATTTGTTTTAAAGGATATTCATTTTTCCGCTGAGCACGGGGAAACTGTGGCACTTGTCGGACATACCGGCTCAGGAAAGAGCTCAATTATCAATTTGCTTTTTAGGTTTTACGATTGTCAGAAAGGAAGTATTTTAGTTGATGGAACCGATATAAAAAATATTCCCCATCAAACCCTGCGACAGCATATGGGAATCGTGTTACAGGATCCTTTTCTATTCACTGGTACGATTGCTTCAAACGTTAGTCTTGATAATCCAGCTATTACTCGAGAAAAGGTGGAACAGGCACTTCGTGATGTAGGGGCTGACAGAGTATTCAAGCATTTGGAAAAGGGTTTTGATGAGCCGGTTATTGAAAAGGGTAGCACGTTATCAAGTGGTCAGAGACAGCTTATATCTTTTGCAAGAGCATTAGCGTTCGATCCGGCCATTCTTATCTTGGATGAAGCAACTTCAAGTATTGATACAGAGACGGAATTGATTATTCAAGAGGCGATGGATGTATTGAAAAAGGGAAGAACCACATTCATTATTGCTCACAGATTATCGACCATTCGAAATGCTGATCAAATACTCGTATTAGATAAAGGATGTATCGTCGAAAAAGGAACGCATGATGAGTTAATTGAACAAAAAGGAAAGTATTATCAAATGTATCAGCTTCAACAAGGTAGCAACTTAGCGGGTTAATGTTCAAAGAACTTTCGAAATATAGACATACAATTTTCTAATTTTACGTCCAGTTGGTCCCCTATTTCATGATAATGTTAAAGCAAACATAGGCACGAAGGGGGACTTAAAGATGGAAGAGCTTTCAGTGACATTAGTTATTGCAAGTATTATGGTTTTAGGTTACTTTATTGGATTTACAATCATAAAAGAATCTTAAAAACGGCCTTTTATTAGGAAAGGCTGTTTTTTATTTGGGCATAATATGAAAGCCCTCTTCCGGAATGGAAGAGGGCTAAGCCATACCTTATTCAATTGTTGTACTATCTTTAATTAAATTAGCGTTGGAAAGATCCGCTCATAGATTGTTGAGCCATAGATACTAAACGCTTAGTGATTTCTCCACCTACAGATCCGTTAGCACGTGAAGTAGTTTCGCCACCAAGGTTTACACCAAATTCGCTAGCGATTTCGTACTTCATTTGCTCTAATGCTTGCTCTGCTCCTGGTACTAATAGTTGGTTTGAAGAATTGTTGTTTGCCATGTTGAACACTCTCCTTCAGTTTTTTTGGTGGACTATTTTGGATTGAACCAAATTGATTTTAGTAAATCAAGCTTTCAGCATAGTCCGTTATAAAAGTTATTTGGTGGTTGGCCACTCGTTGTCGCTGTGTTTAATCAATATTATGGATGATTTTTTGGATCCTATTCGAAATAAACTACAGGTAATGTTTTCCTGTTCATTATTTCTTTTTACTTTACATGAAGAGGTTAGATGCTTCTCAAACTAATAAAAAAACAAAGTAGGGAAGAGAAATGGGAATATGTCCAGTTTGTAACGGGCTTGAAGAAAAATATTTTACTTGCAGTACATGCGGAAGTGAATTAGAGGAAGCAGGAAGGCTAATGGATTTTTTTGATGATTATAGTGCCTATATGCCAATTGACTTAATGAAGCTTGAAGATGGATATCCCGAGGATTATGCTAAGGGACTCTGTCCACACCTTTATAAGTGTCCTACTTGTTATAGTGATGTCGTACAATTCATCCAAGAATAGAATAGAAAAAAGGATGCAGCGCGTTCGTGCTGCATCCTAGGTGATTAACGGATTCTTGATTCTGTAGTTACATCGAAGAAGTGAGCTTTGTTCAAATCAAATGCTAAATCGATTGATTGACCAGGTTTAATATCTGAACGAGAGTCTACTCTCGCTACAAAATCCTGACCCTCAATGCTTGAATAAAGCATGGTTTCAGCACCAGTTAATTCTGATACATCGATTTTAACATGGATTTTTGTACCTTGAGAAGCCTCGATGAAAACAGGCTCATCATGAATATCTTCAGGACGGATACCGAGAATAATTTCTTTACCAACATACCCTTGCTCACGTAATACTTTCATTTTTCCTTCTGGGATAGCGATAGCAGTTTTGCCTGCTACAAATTTACCTTCCTCGATTTTTCCTGTTAGGAAGTTCATTACTGGTGATCCAATAAATCCACCAACGAATACATTTTCAGGCTTTTCGTATACTTCTTTTGGTGCTCCAACTTGCTGGATAACTCCATCCTTCATAACAACAAGACGAGTAGCCATTGTCATTGCTTCTGTTTGGTCATGTGTTACGTAAATAGTTGTTGTTTGTAGACGTTGATGAAGCTTTGCAATTTCAGCACGCATCTGAACACGAAGTTTAGCATCAAGGTTTGATAATGGCTCATCCATTAAGAATACTTTTGCATCACGCACAATCGCACGACCTAACGCCACACGCTGACGTTGACCACCAGAAAGTGCTTTTGGCTTACGATCAAGATAAGGTTCTAGACCAAGGATTTTTGCAGCTTCTTGAACACGGCGATCAATTTCATCCTTAGGAAATTTACGAAGCTTTAATCCAAAAGCCATATTGTCATAAACACTCATATGTGGGTAAAGAGCATAGTTTTGGAATACCATGGCAATATCACGATCTTTTGGTGCAACATCATTTACACGTTTACCATCAATAGAAAAATCACCTTTAGAGATTTCCTCAAGACCAGCAATCATACGTAAAGTTGTTGATTTTCCGCAACCAGATGGTCCAACGAATACGATAAACTCTTTATCTTGAATATGAAGGTTAAAGTCTTCAACAGCAGTTACTTTATTGTCGTAAATTTTGTAAATATGATCTAATACTAACTCAGCCATAATTAATTCCTCCCAATGTTCTGTAATCGTTTTCTTATGTATAGATTACATGATGGGTAGGATCTTGTACCATGTGAATAGTGCACAAAAATAGGGAGAAGGAAATTGGGCAATGTGCTATTTTTGCTTTTGTGATTGTAGTAGACAAGCAATATAAAGGGTTATGGCACTAGGATAATCTTTTAAATTTACGCCAGCTTTTTCTGTAAACTTGTCTACGCGGTATTGTAAGGTGTTTCGGTGAATGTATAACTTCTTTGCTGTAACACTCGCGTTTAAATTATTTTCTAAATATACTTGAATGGTTGCGAGCGTTTCTGGATCATCCATTAAAGGTTGAAGAAGTTGGACTTCTATAGCTTTTAAAAGCTCAGTGGTGAGACTGTGCGAGAGCAACGATGGGAATAGGTTCTCAAATGTAAATACTCTTTCTTTGAGCTTCCATTCTAAAGCTTGTTTGAAAAATTGATGATCTTGATGGAATAATTCCTTTAATTCCTCTGTGGCAGAATGGAACTTTCCGATAAAAAAACTGACACGTAGGTAAAGATCGTTTTCAAATGTCTCAGAGATTTCTAAGAAATTTTCTGCCATTAAAAAGCTGTGAGATTCGTGTTCAATGAGCACAGCGTGATTTGGACTTTCCCAAAAAATAATAATGTCTTCAGATAAAAAGCCTTTTAAGGCGAGTTCTAAATCTTTTTGCTCCCAGTCCTCTCCTGAACAATGAAGGTGAATGATTCGAACTCGACGTTCTTGTTTTTGTAAAGGGACTTTATCATCCGAAAATAAAAAATTGTACCATCCCTGAGATTGAAACTCTATAACAGGTGGTTCAAAAGAGTGGAAAAGGGCATCTAGTAACTGTTTTTCTTTTGGTTCTAAACTGTCTTTTTTAATACCAAGCCAGCCCTCTTCGTTTTCTTCATAAAACCAGTCATACTCTTTTGTCTCTTCAAGTGTAGGCTGTTGATT
The DNA here is from genome assembly GCF_042433785.1 of Robertmurraya beringensis. NCBI lineage: Bacteria > Bacillati > Bacillota > Bacilli > Caryophanales > Bacillaceae > Robertmurraya > Robertmurraya beringensis. The sequence continues at coordinate 21,202 of NZ_JBHLUU010000022.1, forward strand.
TAAAAATTTACTGTCTTTGTATAATTGGTGAACTTTTTTTAGCATATGGTTGCTCCCAAATGTTTGTATATCTTCATTATAACAGGTAACGTCTCTTATCAATAATTTGTCTTATAATTTCTATTTAAGAAAAGAATACGATATAATCGGTTCAATAGGGGATACCGTATCGATAGTTGAGAGGTGAATAAATTGGAATACTCACAAGAAATGAAAAATCGGTTAAAACGGCTTGAGGGTCAGGTTCGTGGAGTAATACGTATGATGGAAGAGGAAAAACATTGCAAAGATGTGGTAACTCAGCTATCAGCTGTGCGATCGGCTGTTGACCGAGCAATGGGATATATTGTAGCAAAAAATTTAGAGGCATGTATTCGTGAAGCAAATGACGAGGGGAAAAACGCCGAGGATGCGATTCAAGAGGCTGTAAATATGATAGTAAAAAGTCGATAGACAAGTAAAAAGACACGCTGTGTGAATAGTGTGTCTTTTACTTCTTTTCTATAGAGGAACGGAAAAGCTCGCAAAGCATTTTCACCCGTTTTTCTTCAATAGTTTTTTCGTCAAAGCTCATTGGCTTTGAATTAATTTCATAAATAACAAACCTTCCATCTGAAGTTAACCCTAGATCGATGGAGAATTCAGCAAAGAATCCGTATTTCCTATTTAATTCTCTCCCGCAAAGCTCTACGATTTTTTCGATTAACAGGTCATGTTCCTTTGTTTGAAATAGTGAGTAAGGAAGGAGCTTCCCTCCATTAGGAATATGTGTAGTTACTTGTTGATGACCTGATTGTCTAACACCTACTCCTACAGGGATATGCTTCTCGCCTTGGAAAACAGCCAATATTCTAAAATCATACCGTTTCCCTTGATATAGTTGAGGACTTGCTGCTTGCTGTGCAATATATAATATTTTGAGAAATTTAGTAGACCATTGTTCCCAATAGTGATGAAAGTCATGATATATAGTCTGCCGACTTTGATCTATGAGCAGAACTTTCCCATCTCTTCGCCGTTTAATCATATGAATGCCTCTCCCCATGGAAGAATTGGCTTGTTTTATATAGATAGAACGATGAGCTAAAAGAAATTTTTCTAGTGCTGTTTTGTCGTCGACTTTTATTGTTGGCAAGAAATATTGCTTTAAATCCATATGCTCCTTGAACTGCAAATAACAATCGTATTTGTTTAAAAAACCTGGGTTAAAAAAGGGAATGGATTGTTCTTTAAATAGAGCTACAGTTTCTTTAAAGATGGTGGTGTTTTCATGTTTTCGAAACGGAACCCGGTTGTATACTAGGTGTGGAAAGGGAGCTATTACAGTCTCCCATGTATTATTGCTAGGTTCATATTTTGCTGCTTTTATTCCATGACTTAAAATATCCTCAGGAGAGAATACAATAGATATTCCACCTGTCTTCAATAACTCTTGTTGAATAGATCGGAATAACGGAATATTTCCAGCTAGGTTCTTTTCACCTTTTTTACTGGTTAAGATACCGATAAAAGGATTCCCAAGAATGAGGGAAGTCATTTAAAAACCTCTCCTGGTTTCTTAATCGCTTGCTCTGATAAAAAGACACCAAATGCAAGAGAAAGTTTACGAGTTAATAGGTCAAATTCCTTCATATCAGGATGCTTGAAAATCGAACGACCTGGTTTTGAGTTTGCCTCAAAAAGCCAAACCTTTCCTTCTCGGTCGACTCCTAAATCAAACCCAATTTCTCCAACAATGCCTTCCATATGATTTTCTAACACATGACTAAGTAGAAGACTAGCTTCAGATAACTTTTGCAGTAGCTTCTTTTGTTCCTCTTTATTTTCAATCACTTCTTCTATCGTTTTTATACAACCACCACTTTTTACATGTGTTGTCACACTTCCAGGTCCAGCTACTTTTGCTGCAACGGCGCTAACTTTCCAACGTCCATTTTCATCTTTATTGGTGTGAACTCGGAAATCGACTGGACAGCGCTCATGGCGTAGAAGATGTATCCCTTGTTGGACAATAAGGTGATTGAGCTTGTTATTCGGAAAGGTATGCTTCATTAAAGATTCTAATGTTTCAAACTTTCTAAGACGGTTGATTCCATCAGTATCTCGGAACCGACAATAATAATGGTTCTGGTCTCGATCATAAAGGACTTGATAAATTCCAAGACCCAGGCTTCCATTCATTGGTTTTACATACACATGACCATATAAAGATAGCATTCTTTCAATCATTGAAAAAGAAGTAAAAGGATGTGTTTCTGGTAGTAGAGAGGAAACGGCACCAACCGATTCAAGCCTTTCAAATACATCTAACTTATTAAAAAAGCCTGGATTATACCAAGGAATAAGATACTCGGATTGCAAGCGATCTTTCACTTTTCGCAACGCCGCCTTTTTTTCACTTCGGCGGTTTGGGAGTCGATCATAAATGACATTTGGGAACGGTAAAATGATAGATTGCCAACCGTTCTTATGATAGATAAGTCCCTCTATCGTTCCTTCTTCCCAATTGATATGTTGTTCGCCAAAAACAAATGGGAGGGCTCCAACAAACTTTTTGACAGATAATAACTTCGAAAAAAAGATGGATCTTTCCCCAATCGGCCGCATAGCAAATGGAGTAAAACCAGAGGTGAAAACACCAATAAGAGGACCAATATGAATGGTCTTATCTGCAATGAACAGATGAAACGGAATGTCTAAAGACGGGACTTTAATAGTTTCTGCAATGTCAGGACTAAGAACAAGAGTGTTTTTTCCATCGGGATGTGGATAGCATTTTGCTTGAGTCGCAAATGTTCCGAAAGAGACACGAGTTGGAGCATGATGTTTAGATAGCTCAGCCGGAAAGTATATGGTGCCTTTTTCAAGATGGTCGCTAATGTCAATTCGATATTGTTTTTTCATGATTCATCAAACTCCTTTTTTGCTCCATCAGATGTTTTGCATAAAGGATTGGAGCTAAATCTAACAAGGCTTTTACTTCAGGTGTGGTAGAAACAACGACTTTTCTTCCTGGCTTTGAATTTACATCTAGTATCCACAGTGATCCATCCTTCGCAATTCCGATGTCTACCCCGATTTCAAATAAAGGACGGAAGGTACCTTCTAAAACAGTTGGAAGAAGGGACAAGATATATTGAATTTCTTTTAAAAGAAAAGAAGATGGAGTATTTTCTTTTGACCAGTCCTCGAAGGTAAGAATTTTCCCCCCAGCACTAACATTTGAGACAATAGAGCCAATAGAACCCTCACGAATACCTTTGCCACGAACCATCCACTTCCCGTGTTGATTCTTTTGTAGCAAGATTCGAAGGTCAAAGGGGTGCCCATCTTTATTGGTTAAATGTTTATAAGGTTGAATAAGGAATGTTTTCTTTTTTAAAAGAGATTGAAGCCAAGCTGAAAAAAGTTCTTTTGATTCAAAGACTCGGTTCACATGTTTCCCTTTCTTATCGGTTTCAACAATATATTGTTCTTTTTCTTTTTTAATAAAATATATGCCCTTTCCTTGTGAACCATTGATGGGCTTAATAATGGCTGGATTGATATGGGAAAGCGAGTGTATCACTTGATCAGCATGAGCGACTAGTGCTGAGTGAAGAAGATAAGGATGAAGCTTAGAATGATTCAAGACATCATAAAGTTCCATTTTGTTTGGAAGACCATATCCTAAAAAGGTTACATCCTTTCGTTTTTTTAACCAGCGTACAATGGAAAGGCAACTTTGAGAATGTGTATCATCACCATAAAAGCATCGGTCGTACAAAACATCAGGAAGTGGGAATTCCGCTTTTATCCAGCGGGACTCGCTCGGATTATATTTCTCTCCAACGATAAGTTCTGAAGTTGGGATAATATTCGATGGGACAAATCTAAAGCAACTGATTCCAAAGTTGCTGGCAGCCTGGGCAATTCCACTAAAATAAGAATTTTCATTCCTCAGGTTTAATGTCATGAATCCAAAGGTCAGCATGTATGTTCTCCTCCAATTCCTTGCTTTTGTACTCGAAAGCCAGTGTTGTACATAATTCCATTATTGCTCTTGTGGAAGGTCGGATTTTAACGTCCTGCTCTTCGAAGTTTTTCGAGGGCTTTGAGTTAACCTCAATCAGCCAAAGCTTACCATCCTGATCAATGCCTATATCTAAACCCAGTTCACCGGTAATACCATCTGTTTTATTACTAATAACAGTTGCAATTTCTCTGGCTAACTCTTTCATATCCACGAGTTGCTGGATCGCCACATTTTTTTCGAAGAGCTCTGTTAATGCTTTAACTGGTTTATAGGTTTCGCCACCTCTAGCGATATTTGCTACAAATTGCTTTTCACCTGAAATTCTGGCTACTACAGAGGTGACTTTCCATGCATTATGAAGATTTTTGTGACATAATACTCTAAAATCGATGTGGCGATTTTTATATAAAAGCAAGGGGATGCCCTGCTGAATAATATAGGTTGTATTTTTTCGGAAGCGTGAAAACCATTTGAAAAAACGCTCAACATTAGAAAAGGACATGAAATCATCGCTTTGTGTTCCAGTGGAAACCTTTACGATAAATGAGTGACTTTCTTTATATAAATGTAGGATTTTTCTCCCTTGACTACCATGAATAGGTTTAATAAATAGGCTAGAATGTTTATTTAATAATTCAAGAAAATGGGTTTCCGTAAACAGTAAAGTTTCTGGGAGATGTGGTTGCAAATGGTCTTCTTGAATTAACAGTTCATGAACATCCCATTTAGATAAGAAACGGTCATTAAAGAATGGAATATTCAATCTTGTCATTTCGTTTTTAATTTTATTAAAGTGGTCACTACGTTCTTTTTTTCTTGAGTGAATGCGGTTATAAACTACATCAGGGGGTGGGAATGTATGTTTTTTCCACCCGTCATTATAGTAATAGCCACTAATTTCATCTATTGAAAAATCATCACTTTCAAATACGTAAAAAAGTCCACCTGTTTGCTGTGTATGGTAATGAAGTTCCTCACAAAATGTATGAACAGACCGGAAATTAGGCTCATAATTCGTTTCCGTGCTGTCTGTTATAAGGGCTACAATAGGACCAACTATTAAGGTGTTGAATTCATCAATAAATTTTGCTAAATACTTTGTTGCTTTATTAGGTATTTTAAATTGTGAGAATAGGAATGAAGGTAAGTGTACTTCGTTTTTTGGTATATCACTTATTTCCACATTAACTTCTATACAGACCCTACCAATCTTTAGAAATATGGTAGGACGTGCTAAAATGTGAAAATAACTTGCTATTGCTCGGCTTATCTGGATACAATTTGCTTTTGTTTGAAACGTTTCGGTAGGAATCACCGTAATAGGTAAGTAAGAAGTAGCCATCACGATACCTCTTTCTATTGCCCCTATATATGGGCAAAAGCTGATACGGTATCGTATGAAAAAACAAAACCATTTGTGAAAATTTTTATGGAAGGTAGATGCTGTATGAATATAGCAATAACCATAGTCTTTATGGTTGTCATTGGAGCAGTGATTGGAGGGTTTACTAACTCGCTTGCCATTAAAATGCTGTTCCGCCCGTATCGAGCACTTTATATAGGGAAATGGAGAGTGCCGTTTACTCCTGGATTAATTCCAAAGCGAAGAGATGAATTAGCTGAACAAATGGGGAAAATGGTGGTTGATCACCTGCTAACTCCTGAAAGTATCCAAAAGAAATTTTTAAATGAGCAATTCCAAAAGGATATGATAACCGTTGCTCAAACGGAGCTTGATCAACTGTTAAGAAGTGAACTTACTTTGGCACAAGTCTTCGACCGGCTAGGCTTTAAGCATATAGAAACAAGTGCAACCGAAAAACTGTCCCTATTTATTCAAAGTAAATACGAGGAAATGATGCCACGCTTTAGGGAGAAACCAATAAAGGACGTGCTTCCAAAGGAACTTCAAGAAAAATTAAGTGAAAAGATCCCTGTAATTAGCGAATATATTTTAATAAAGGGGAAGGATTACTTTAATAGTGCCGAAGGTCAGCTTAGAGTGGAAAGAATGATCAATGACTTTGTCCGTGAACGAAGTGGGATGTTAGGGAATATGCTACAGATGTTCTTAGGAAATGTAAATCTCACAGAAAAGATCCGTCCAGAGATTTTAAAGTTTCTTGAAAATGAGGGTACAAAGGACCTGATAACGACACTCCTTTTAAAGGAATGGGAAAAACTATTAAATAAGAAAACGGAAGAATTTGAGGATCAATTAGGAAAAGAGCAATTATTACAACTGATTAATCAAACAGTTATAAAACTTGTGAAGATGGATCAATTTTTTCAAAAACCTATTTCAGAACTACTTGAAAATAATCGTGAGAGCATTATTAACGACTTTGTTCCTGCCGGCTTACGTTTAGTCTTCGACTGGACTACTGGCCGTATGGAGACAATTCTTGAACGATTACACTTAGCAGAAATTGTGAGAGAGCAAGTCGAAACGTTTTCAGTAGAACGCCTTGAGGAGATGGTATTATCCATTTCTAGAAGTGAATTAAAGATGATCACGTACTTAGGAGCATTGTTAGGAGGAGTGATCGGCCTTTTCCAAGGTATTGTTGTTATTTTCATTGGATAGGGATTATTCGCTTTTTATTGAATTGTTTGGTATAGTTGGAAGGATTTCTTGATAAGGAGTGTATAAATATGGCGGTTAATTTACATGATGCAGCTTATGAATTAGAAAAGGCGATTCGCTCAAGTAATGAATATGCGAGTTTAAGAAGAATTTATGATGAAGTAAATGCGGATCCATCCGCTAAACAAATGTTTGAGAATTTCCGTAACTTACAGCTTGAATTACAACAAAAGCAAATGATGGGCCAAGAAATTACTCAAGAGGAAGTAGAGCAGGCGCAAAAGACAGTAGCACTTGTTCAACAACACGAAAAAATTGCTCAGCTAATGGAAGCTGAACAAAGAATGAGTATGATTATTGGTGAATTAAACCAAATAATTATGAAGCCACTAGAAGAACTCTATGGAGCTATGGGACAATAACATCTAAAACACTTTATCTATTTTGATAAAGTGTTTTTTCTTTTCAACAGCAAACTCTGCTTCTCAATTGTTCTATTTGCCTCACTGTTTTCATACATGTGATATAAAGGGAAATGATGAAGGTGGGGGGCACTAACTATGATTTATCGTCTGCTTGCTATAAATATAGACGGAACGCTTCTTCAATCAAACGGGCGAATCCAAAGGTCAACCAAGGAAGCCGTTGAATATGTCCAGGGAAAGGGAATTTATGTTACGTTAGTATCATCTAGAAGCTTTCCATCAGCAAAGAAAGTGGCAAAGGCATTAAAGCTCGATTCTTATTTAGTCACACACCGTGGAGCTTATATTGCAAGCTCGATGGATCAACCGGTATTAGTAAGAAGAATTTCGGAGGATGTCACCTTCGAGTTGGTTCGATTATTAGAAGCCTTTCACTGTCAAATTCGATTAGTAGATGATCGGTATTCACTGGCCAATCGCTCAAGAGTTAGTAATAATTTACTAGCAAAAACAGTGTTTTCTTCAGGGGATCCGGTCTTTTACTCACAACAGTATGTTGATTCACTAAGTGATGCCATTTCAGATGAACCATGTAGTCCACCAAAAATTGAAATATATTTTGAGAGAAAAGAAGACCTTCAGGATGCAAAGAAAGCAATCTACACGATGTATGATGAAGTGGATACATTGCAACTGGATGATCTTCGGTTAGAAATTGTACCAAAGGGTGCATCCAAGTTAACAGGTCTTTTATACTTAGGAGAAAGACTCGGTGTGAAGCGTTCAGAAATGGTTGTAATTGCTGATGCATTGGATGATATAGATATGATTGAAAAGGTTGGGTTAGGTGTTGCCATGGGGAATGCACCCGTTGAGGTAAAAAAGGCAGCCGATTGGGTGACACGATCAAATAATGAAAATGGAGTCGGATATGTAGTAAAGGAACACTTCCGGAAGCAACAGCCGATTGAGTTCTTAAAGAAAATGAATATTATCAAGTAATTGGAAGGTATGGATCAACGATTGAAAGTTGACCCATACCTTTCATTTTTGTACACTTTTAAAGCAATGATATAAATTTAACTAAAAGGTGATTTTTTTGCAGATTAATATACAAGGATTAGTGGAGGAGAAATTCCACCGCCCACTAACAAATATTGCGAACTTATTTTTTGAAGAAACGAAAGTATTCATGGAAAACCATTCGGACCAAGCAGAGTTAACGGTAAATTTTGATTTACGAGTATCGGATTGGATTCATGTACAAGCTGAAATACCTGGTTCCGAGCTACTACATGCAAATTATGAAAAAGTTCTCCCAAATGAACTTTCTCAAAAAGAAAAAGATCGAATGATTAAACATGCGATTTCTTATGTATATTTATCTGTTCTACAAACTTATACAGGAATGACACAGAAGTGGGGGATATTAACAGGAATAAGGCCAACGAAACTTCTCCACAAGATGTTGCACGAAGGAATGCCGAAAGAGGAAGCACACCAAAAGCTTCAAACGGAGTATATGATTTCTGATGAAAAGATTCAATTAATGCAGAACATCATTGATCGTCAATTATCCGTTGTTCCGGACTTGTATCAACTGCAAAACGAAGTGAGCATTTATATTGGCATTCCGTTTTGCCCTACCAAATGTGCGTATTGTACATTTCCTGCCTATGCGATTAATGGTAGACAAGGATCCGTCAATTCATTTTTAGGTGGCCTGCATTTTGAAATGAAGAAGATTGGACAATGGTTGAAGGAAAATAACGTTAAAATAACTACGGTCTATTATGGAGGCGGTACTCCTACGAGTATTACTGCTGAAGAAATGGATATGCTCTATGAAGAAATGTACGAGTCATTTCCTGATGTGATAAACATTCGTGAAGTAACGGTAGAAGCAGGGCGACCTGATACCATCACGCCAGAAAAGCTAGAGGTATTAAAAAAGTGGAATATTGATCGAATTAGTATTAATCCACAATCGTATATTCAGGAAACATTAAAAGCGATTGGCCGTCATCACACGGTAGAGGAAACGATTGAAAAATTTAAGCTTGCACGAAATATGGACATGAATAATATTAATATGGACTTAATTATTGGTTTGCCTGGAGAAGGGGTGGAGGAGTTTTCTTATACACTACAAGAGACTGAAAAGCTCATGCCAGAATCCTTAACTGTTCATACTCTTTCCTTTAAACGTGCTTCCGAGATGACAAAGAACAAAGAAAAGTACAAGGTTGCAGGGCGTAGTGAAATTGAAGACATGATGAGGCTTGCCGAAAACTGGACGAAGGAACATAAATATGCCCCTTATTATTTGTATCGCCAAAAGAATATTCTAGGAAATCTGGAGAATGTAGGATACGCGCTTCCTAATCAAGAGAGCATTTATAATATTATGATTATGGAAGAACAGCAGACGATCATTGGTTTAGGCTGTGGCGCTGCGAGTAAATTTATTGACCCATCAACGGGGAAAATAACACAATTTTCTAATCCTAAAGACCCAAAAACATACAACGACTCATACGAGAAATATACAAATGATAAACTTGAAATTCTCACAAACTTATTCACAAGCCCAGGCTCTTCTATAAAGTAAGTCAATAGGGTAATTGTAGTAGCCACGGATATTTAGTTATCCGTGGTGTTTTTGTATGCCTCGTATATTTGTTCCATATTTAATGGCCGCAGCATTCGGTTTTCTGGTTGATCGATTGGCCGGAATCCGAATTTTTCATAGAGGCTGTGTGCATCCTTCGTCGTTAAATGAAAGGCAGCCCCCTTTAATCTTGGCTCACTAACAATCGTCTCAATTAACCATTTACTTAAACCTTGACCACGGTACTCTTTTATTACAAACACATCTGCTAAATAAGCAAATCTAACAAAATCAGTTATTACGCGAGCAAAGCCAATTTGCTTGGCTGTAGAGTTTTCTTGTGGATTACCATCAAACAGGCCGAAACATAAATTAGAGTTCTCTATTGATTTTACTATTAAATCGCGATTCATCCCCTGTCCCCAATAGGAATCGTGGCAGATAAATCGTTCAATGACATCAAGATTTAAAAGATCTTTGTTCGTTGTAATAAAAAATTGATTATATGAGTAGGTTGATTTCAAAAAGAACACTCCTTTCCTTTTAACTATACCTATTTTTGTAATAATTTAAAATAATTAGTTTTTTATCAAATGGAATACCGATATAATAATAGAAGAGAAGTCATTTGGAGGGGAGAAGGATGAAAACGAATACTGAATCTAATACACTGTTAGTACATGTGAATGGACGAGTCGCAACGATACAATTGAATCGACCAGAAAGCTTAAATTCACTAAATGTTGAACTAATCAAGGGATTGACAACAAAATTAAAGGAAATAAGTATTACAGATGATATTGATGTTGTGGTTATAACTGGAAACGAACGTGCCTTTTCATCAGGAGGCGATATAAAAATGATGCTACAGGAAACGAATGAAAGCGATTTCTTTAATGTGATGGACAACATTAATGAATTGGTTATGACTCTTTATTCTTTACCTAAGCTAACAATTAGTGCTGTATCAGGTTCTGCGGCTGGTCTCGGACTAAGTATAGCTTTAGCGACAGACTATATTCTAGCTGATGAAAAAAGCAAGCTTGCTATGAATTTTATCGGAATTGGTCTCGTCCCTGATGGTGGAGCTCACTTCTTCCTTGAGAAAAAGTTAGGTGAGGATCAAGCCAAACAGCTCATTTGGGAAGGGAAAATAATGACTGCACATGAGGCATTTCAAAAAGGCCTCATTCATGAGGTAGCGCCTAATTATTTGGAAGCATTAAACGATAAGCTGGAGGAGTATTTAAAGAAACCACTTCAAGCTATGATAAAAACTAAGAAAATATTGGTTGAAAAGAACCGGCCACAATTATTAAAAATTCTTGAGCTTGAAAAATATGGACAACATAAAATGAGACAAACAGAGGATCACCAAGAGGGAATCCGTGCCTTTATAGAAAAGCGAAAACCTCAGTTTAAAGGGAAGTAAAGGAAAACTCAGCCAATATTTACTGGCTGAGTTTCTTATGCTTTAAATAGGATTAGATTACCATCAGGGGTTACGAGACGGTGTGTTTTATTGTATAGCTTCTTTTCCTTTAAGAGAACCTCGGTCTTATTCTTTGCCTCGATATCATTCTTCGCCTCGATTGCTTCGTCTATAATTTTTTCCCCAGTAGCTTCAAAACAAGTTAATTTGTAGATCTTCATCCTTTTTCCCCATCGTAATAACTTCCTAGTTTTATTTTCACATAGGTGAGGAGGTTCTTGCAAAATAGAAATTACAAAAATATGTAACTTTTTATATTCTCGAACGTACTACCTTATGGAAGAGGAGGGAAGGACATGGTTTTAAAAATCGAAAACATAACGAAGCGTTTTGGAACGTTTACGGCAGTGAACGACCTATCATTAACCATACCGGAAAGAGAGATGTTTGGTTTTCTTGGGGCAAATGGAGCAGGGAAAACAACAACTTTTCGGATGATTCTAGGCTTAATGGATAGTAGTGATGGTCGAATCACTTGGAATGGTAACCCCATTAATTATTCAACGAGCAGATATATTGGCTACTTACCAGAAGAACGTGGACTGTACCCTAAATTAAAGGTAAAAGAACAAATTGTGTACTTGGCAAGGTTAAGAGGAATGGAGAAGGGAGAAGCACAAACGGAATTAGACAAATGGCTCGAACGATTTAAAGTTCCTGAGTATGCAAACAAAAAGGTTGAAGAGCTTTCTAAGGGAAATCAGCAAAAAATTCAGTTTATCGCAGCCGTTCTACATAAACCAGAACTGCTAATTCTGGATGAACCTTTTAGTGGACTTGATCCTGTAAATGTCGAGTTGTTAAAAGAGGCTGTACTGGACTTAAAGAAAAACGGATCAACGATTGTCTTTTCAAGTCACCGTATGGAGCATGTAGAAGAGATGTGTGAACATTTATGTATCATGCATAAAGGAAGCCCTGTTGTACATGGCTCTCTTAGGGATATAAAGAAAAGTTTTGGTAAGAAAAATGTCGTGATTCATGCTGATTTCTCACTAGACTTTTTAAAAGAATATCCTGGAGTAATTAAGCACAAAAAGACCGCAGAAGGAATTCATCTTCAAATAACGGGTGAAGAAGTAGCGGAGAACCTACTTAAGGAAATTGTACCTTATGGGTTTATACGAAAGTTTGCCCTAGAGGAGCCAAGCTTAAATGATATTTTTATCGAGAAGGTAGGTGCCTCATATGAGTAAGTTTTGGATCATCCTGGCTCATACTTACATGAGTAAAGTGAAATCAAAATCATTTATCATTACAACTGCTGTAACTTTATTGTTAATTGTAGGACTTACGAATCTCTCAAACGTGATGGACTATTTTAATAAAGGAGAATCCGGAGAGGAAATTGCAGTCATTGATGAGAGTGAAGCAATTTTTTCTCCATTAAAGCAGCAAGTCGAAGCAGTCAATGAAGATATTAAACTAACCCAATTTACTGGGGACGAGGATGCGGCAAAGGAAGCAATTCGAGAAGGGGAATATGATGGACTACTTCTTGTACGATTAAACAATGTGAACTTACCTGAAGCAACTTATCATGCAATGACCATTGCTGATACAACCATTGCAAATGAGGTGAAAAATAGCCTCCAGCAATTGAAAACACAGTTAGCTGCCACACAGATGGAACTCTCCACTGAGGAGCTTGCAAAACTGTATGAGCCTGTTGACTTTGAGCAACTAGCACTAGAAGAAAACGCAAAAACAGAGGAAGAACTGAACCAAGCAAGAGGCCTTGTTTATGTACTTTTATTTGTCATCTATTTCTCAGTGATTCTATACGCTAACATGATTGCAATGGAAGTTGCGACGGAAAAATCTTCTCGTGTAATGGAAATTCTTATTTCGAGTGTATCTCCCATTAAGCAGATGTTTGCAAAGATTCTTGGTATAGGTTTGGTAAGTATTACACAAATGGCTGTTTTACTAGGTGTAGGTTATGTTTCCATGAAGCAGAATCTCGATACGATGCAAGGGGGATTTTTTAGCTATCTTGGTTTTGGAGATTTACCCTTAGCTACCCTTATATATGCTGTGGTATTCTTTATTTTAGGATACTTTCTTTATTCCACTCTTGCTGCCTTTCTTGGGTCACTTGTTAGTAGAATAGAAGACCTTCAGCAGATGATTACACCCATGACAATGTTGGTTGTTGCTGGTTTTATGATCGCTATGTTTGGATTAGGCCAACCAGAAACACCTTTCATCACGATCTCTTCATATATACCGTTCTTTGCTCCCATGCTAATGTTCATGAGAGTTGGTATGTTATCGTTACCCATTTGGGAGCCAATACTAGCGATTGCGATTCTTATTATCACTATTATTCTTCTAGCGATCTTCGGAGCAAGAGTATATAGAGGTGGCGTACTAATGTATGGACGATCAACTTCTTTTAAAGATATTAAAAAAGCCCTTCAACTTACAAAGAATGAATAAGCAAGCTTCGATTTTGAAGCTTGTTTTTTTTATTTAGTATAAGAACGTGCATTCGTATTTTTAAGATGCTAAAATATAGAAAAATAGAAAACCAAATGAGGAACCGATTATGAAGCGAGTAACCTTTATTCATGCTGCTGATTTGCATTTAGATAGTCCGATGGTGGGTCTGAAGTCTTTGCCAGCATCCATTTTCTCACGACTAAAGGAAAGTACGTTTGTCGCGCTTGAAAGGATTGTTAATAAGGCGATTGAGGAAAAGGTCGATTTTGTTATTTTAGCTGGTGACCTATTTGATAGTGAGGATAGAAGTATTAAAGCCCAAACAAGACTTCGTAATGAAATGAAGCGGCTTCAAATGCATGGAATACCTGTCTTTGCTATTCATGGAAACCATGATCACCTTGATGGGAGTTGGGCTCATCTTGATATGCCTGAGAATGTACATATTTTTTCCACCGATGTAGAAAGAAAGATATATACAACGGCCAATGGAAGCCATATTCACTTATACGGTTTTAGTTACCCTAGCCGGCATGTTTTCGAAAGAAAAATAGTTGATTACCGAAAAGAGGGCGAAGCGGATTTTCATATTGGGATACTACATGGAAACATCGAAGGAAACCATGAACATGGAAATTATGCCCCTTTTTCGATAAAGGAATTATTAGACAAGGATTTTGATTATTGGGCTCTTGGACATATTCATAAACGCATGATCCTGTCACAAGATCCTCCGGTCATTTATCCAGGCAATACGCAAGGGCGTAATAGGAAGGAAACAGGGCTAAAAGGAGGCTATTTGATTGTGTTAGAGGAAGGGAAAAAGAGTTTTGAGTTTTTTCCTACCTCAGACTGTTTGTGGACAGAAAAGGAGATCAATGTAAGTGAAGTAAATGGGTTTGAACAGCTTTACTTAACCTGTAAAAGCTTGATTGATGCTGAGAGAGAAAGTAAGGTAGGCATTTTGCTTAAACTTCATCTAACCAAGCTAAGAAAGGAAAATAATCCTAGTGAAAGAGACATTTTAAATGATTTATTGGAAGCTCTTCAAGAAGATGAAAAAGAAGAAGCTTCCTTTGTTTGGACATATGCTGTTACAGCTGAGGAACAGTGCATTTGGGATAAGGAGACATTGGCAAATCAAACGGATTTCTATGGTGAGTTATTTCGGCTATCAGGGGAGCTAGGGGAACTCGGACATAGTTTAGACATACTATTTCACCATCCGCAAGCAAGGAAATTTCTAAACCCATTAACTGAAGAGGAAAAAAAAGAAATGATACGATATGCGGAGAGTTTTCTAGTGGATCAATTGTTAAAGGAATAGGAGGTGAAAGATATGATAATTAAAGAGTTACAAATTTATGGTTATGGAAAAATAGAAAATGTTACGATTTCTAATCTACATTCCTTTACCGTTTTCTATGGAGAAAACGAAGCAGGCAAATCAACGATCATGTCCTTTATTCATAGTATGTTGTTTGGTTTTCCAACAAAAGTTCAGGCTGAGCAGAGGTATGAGCCGAAGTCAGGAATAAGGTATGGTGGGAAGCTCCTTTTCGAAATAAACGATAAAGGTCACATCGTTATCGAACGAATAAAAGGCAAAGCCACAGGTGATGTGATCGTTACTTTAGAGGATGGAACAAGGGGAGGAGAGGATCTCCTTAAAGAGTTACTATCCCGTATGGATAAATCTCTTTACCAATCGATCTTTTCTTTTAATTTACAGGGGTTACAAAATATCCATCAACTGAAAAAAGAGGATTTGGGAAGATTTTTATTTTCTACGGGTGCTGTTGGTACTGACCGGCTGGTTTCGATAAATTCGACCCTCCAGAAAGAAATGGATGAAAGGTTTAAACCAAGTGGAAAAAAACCTGTAATTAATGAGAAATTAAAAGAGCTGAAAGAAGTTTATCATCAGCTTAAGAGTTCGGAAAATAAAAATGAAGGCTATTGGCAGTTGGTACGGCAACGCAATGAGCTAGTGGAGGAAATCTCCCAACTAGCTAATAGCGAAGAAGTTTTAATGCAAGAGCTACACCAGCTACAAGAATGGAAAAAGCTTGAACCAGTTGTAAAAGAGCTGGAATATGTAAAAGAGAAAATAGAGGGAAAACCTCCTATTAAGTTTCCTGTTGAGGGGATAAAAAGATTAGATCAAATCATTCAATGGATGAAGCCATTAGAAGCGCAAAAAGAAAGATTAGATAGGAAAATACTAGTGCTTAGTGAGGAGATTAGAAATTCTCAACCCAATCTTGCTCTTCTAGATAAGGAAATAGACATTCAAGAAGCATTAGACAAACTTCCTTTACTTGAAACACTCAGTGAGGAAGAAAAGAGTTTGCGCATTCAACTGGAACATCTACAGAGACAAAAAAGAGAGTGCGTGAGCAAATTACATATTCCTCTACCCGATGATGCGCTCTTAAATATTGATACGAGCATGTTTATGAAGGAACGTGTGAAGATCGCACAGAAAAAACAATGGAAGCTCAATGAAAAGAAAGAAGAACTTGATGCGTTATTTGAGCAAGAAAAGTTGGACTTAGAGTTACTTGAGAATAGGATTGCCTTTTATAAGAATGAGTTGCTTTCGGAGAATGAATATCTCGAGCTTGAGGAAAAGGTAAAGCTTTCGAGCCCAGCTAGCTTAAAAAGTGATCAATTACAAGTGAAACAAACACTCAATATGTTAATGGGATTTGAAGAGGAGGCAAACAAGGAATCGAGGAATCGCTTCTTTCAATTACTCGCATTTACAATCATAAGTATATTCCTTGGTGTATTTGGTCTTATGAGATCAGAACCTTTATTCATTTTTATTAGTATCAGTCTGTTTCTAATTGTATTGTTTTCTTCACTTTCCACGAAAACGAGGAAAACAAAGAAAAATATCCGAACGCAGCTAGAAGATTTATTAAAAGAAGAAAAAGAACTAGATGTACAAATACAAGCATTGAATTCTGATCAATTTCACGAAAATAGCCGCCGGTTAGAAATGGAGAAACAAAAAGCGGAAGAGTTAAAGATCCTTAACGTTAAATGGGAGCAACAAAATACCCATTATGAACGAATAATCTTAGAATTTGAAAAATGGGAAATTGAGTCTGCAGAAATCGAATCGGAGCTAAAATCAATCGCCCAAAAACTTTGCTTATCAGAAGAAGTTACAAAGTCTTATTTAGGAGAGGCATTTGACCTTTTAGAACGTATCAAACAGACGATTCATGAACAACACGCCCTTCAATTACAAATAGATAAAAAAATAGACGTCATTCAAAGGATATCAAATCGTATCGAAGAGCTTGGTAGATTATTTTTTGAGAAACAGTTTCCATTGCCACAACTAGCGTTGGAACTAAGAAATCGATTAAGAGAAGAACAGCAAAAGTATATAATATTCAGTGGAAAAAACGAAAAACTCGACGAAAGTAAGGAGGAGCTTGAGAAGGTTATAAGTGAGCTGAATCAGTTCCGTAATGAAATGAATGAACTGTTTGTTTTAGCTGATGTAATCAATGAAGAAGAGTACCGTAGTGCAGGGCTTGAAATGGACAAACAAACGGAGGATAGAAATAAAATAGAAGAACTTCAAAAGCAAATCGCTTTTTCATCATTAACAAAGGAAGTAATCGGAAAATTAATAAAGATTACTGATATCAAACAAGCCATAATAGAAAAGAATACGGACATTGAACAGAATCATAAAAGACGTGAGGAAGCTCTAAAAACTCTATCTGAAACAAAACACCAAATTTCAATTCTAGAAGAAGGAGGTAAATATTCAGAACTCCTTCATAAGTATACGCAATTGAAAGCGGAGTTAGAGGATGAAGCAAAGGACTGGGCACGCGTGGCTCTAGCTAAAGAGCTTTTGAACAAAACCATGAAGGTATTTAATGAAGAAAAGCTGCCAGCGGTTTTAGGAAAAGCCGAGGAATACTTATCATTTTTAACGGAAGGCAACTATCAGCGCATCGTTCCAAAAGAGAATGAAAGTGGGTTTTATATTCATCGAAAAGATTATTCTGTATTCGAAGCTAATGAACTAAGTCAAGCGACCATGGAGCAGGTGTATGTTGCGATCAGACTTGCTCTTGTAACCACTATTTATAAAAAAAGACCCTTCCCAATTATGATTGACGATAGCTTTGTAAACTTTGATCACGTTCGAACGAGTCGTGTTCTTGAATTATTAAAGAAAATAACGAATAATCAAGTTTTGTTCTTCACTTGCCACCGTCATTTACTGAAGGATTTACAAGGTAGCCATATCATCCGTCTTGAAGAAATGCCCGTTCCTCAGTTGAAGTGAGGACGGGATTTCTTATTATGACGAAAGAATTACCATAATCAAGTCTATGAATATTGACTGTTATGATGATTAAATATGCTATACTAGAATCATAGAAAGGGGCGTATTTGATGTCAAAAGGTATCCTTGATTATGAAGTAGGAGAAGCTGTTGAACAGTTTCTACTTATAAAAAATTCGGTAAAAGGGATCGCAAGTAATGGTAAGCCCTTTTTAACGATCATTTTCCAAGATCAAAGTGGTGAGATTGAAGCGAAACTATGGGATGCATCTGATGAAGATGAAAAAATATATGCAGCACAAAAAATCGTGAGAATCGTTGGGGAAATCCAGAATTATCGTGGGCGTAACCAATTAAAGCTAAGACAAATCCGACCTGCAGCTCCTACAGATTCTGTGAAGTTAGCTGACTTCCTTGAAACAGCTCCTGTTAGTAAGGATGAAATGTCTAGTAAAATTACACAATATATATTTGAAATGAAAAACCCTAATATCCAAAGAATTACAAGACATTTATTAAAGAAACATTTAAATGAGTTTTTAGAGTATCCAGCTGCAACAAAGAACCATCATGAGTTTGTTTCAGGACTAGCTTACCATGTGGTTAGTATGCTTGACTTAGCTAAGGCAATAGCTGAGCTATACCCTAGCTTGGATAAAGATTTACTATATGCTGGAATCATTCTTCATGATCTAGGGAAAGTAACGGAACTATCTGGACCGATTTCGACCTCATATACCGTCGAAGGAAATCTTTTAGGTCATATATCTATCATGGTGAACGAAATTGGTAAAGCGGCAGATGAGCT
Organism: Robertmurraya beringensis; assembly: GCF_042433785.1. Lineage (NCBI taxonomy): Bacteria > Bacillati > Bacillota > Bacilli > Caryophanales > Bacillaceae > Robertmurraya > Robertmurraya beringensis. The sequence goes on from NZ_JBHLUU010000022.1 coordinate 39,909, forward strand.
TCATATTTCTGGTGAAGAAGTCGTTATCCTTCAGCATCTTGTATTGAGTCACCATGGAAAGGCTGAGTGGGGAAGCCCAAAACCACCATTAATTAAAGAAGCAGAAATTCTTCATTATATTGACAATTTAGATGCAAAAATGAATATGCTAGACCGAGCATTGGAGAGAGTGAAACCAGGTGAGTTTACTGAAAGAATTTTCCCTCTAGAGCAAAGGTCATTTTATAAACCAAGCTTTCATAAATAATACCTTACGAAAAATGCTCTAAATGGGCATTTTTTTGTTTTTTATCTCATATGGTTTATAAAGACTTGGACAACCATTAATGAAAAAGGAGGATGTTCTATGATACCAATTTGGGTCTATTTTGTTGTTGCTGGTATTTTTATTAGTGCCATGATGGCACTTCGTACAGGAAGGAAAGAGAGGGAGGAAGAAATGCAAAGTATTGAAAGAGAAGGAGAAATTTATATGATGAGGGTTGAGAGGGCCAGAGAAGGTCGTTCTGCTCAATAAAAAAGGTTCCAGATACTCTGGAACCTTTTTTACATACAGAGGCTGCTATTAGCCTTGCGTTGTTGTTTCCTCACTGTCCAATGCTTTTTCTAAATCCTCATCTTTGATTTTTACATCAGCATCTTTAAGCTCACGTTCCATGGCTTCAGTAATCGATGCTTCGTCTAGCTTGGACACTTTTACTTGGTGTTCAATTTCAGCCTTCATATCTTCATATGATTCTTTTTCTTTCTTTTCAGTTACCTGGATAATGTGGTACCCATGTTCTGTTTTTACAGGATCACTGATTTTGTTGACTTCAAGTGCATAGGCAGCTTCTTCAAACTCAGCAACCATTTGTCCAGCTCCAAACCAGCCAAGGTCTCCACCGTTTGCTGCAGATGCTGTATCTGTAGAGAATTCTTTTGCTACATCTTCAAATTTCTCTCCAGCATCAAGCTTAGCTTTTACTTCTTTTGCTTTTGCCTCATCTTCAACTAAAATGTGACGAGCTTTAATTTGTGGCTTAAAGTTTTCGTAGTATTCCTTCATTTCTTCTTCTGTAGCCTCAATATCTTTCACTGCAGCTTTTTCTTGTAGCATACCGATTCTGAACGTTTCACGAAGGTCATCTTCGCTATCGTATCCATATTGAGATAAAGCAACTTCAAAATTGTCCCCTAGTTGCTCTTTTAATTCTGCAATTTTTTCATCTAACTCTTCATCGCTTACTTCATAGTTGTCAGAAAGAACTTTTTCATAAACAAGCTCACGTAAAGTAGCTTCTCCGTATTTTTCTTTCATTGCCTCGTAAAGCTCGTCCTTCGTAATATCCCCTGCAGACGTTTCTACAACTGTTGCAGAATCATTGGCATTATTACAGGCAGTTAAAGTAATGATGCCAGCAATGACTGATAGGGATAACATCCATTTTTTCATCTTGAACACTCCTACAAAATTATTTCGTATCATTCGGTCACAAACATTACTATACCATACCTGATGGGAAGAGCAAAAAAAATATCTGTTCCACAATGGTAAATCTTCAAAAATAAGTAAATGGCCCATCCCATTATGGAATGGGTTACATAATATAAAGGGAACTAGCAAATAGTTCACCCAAGAAATCAGGCATCCTTCAAAATGATTGGAATGCCACGATAAAAATTAGAGAGAAAGGGAGGTTTTAAAGATGGGACACAATGGCTTTGCGCTACTTGTTGTTTTATTCATCTTGTTGATTATTGTGGGGGCAGCTTATTGTTAAGCTCCATATGAAATATAATGAATCCTTTTAACGGATGTAGCTCTACTTGAATAGGATATATTAACTTTCCTTGAGAGGAGGTGTTAGAATGGGTCACTCATATGGTGGAGGCTTCGCGCTAATTGTAGTATTGTTCATCCTTTTAATCATCGTTGGTGCTGCTTGGCTATAAGCGAATAAATGAATAAGAAAAAAGAGCGGTGGATGAATGTCCACCGCTCCTTATTGTTCTATGTAAATAGGATTTCTACATAGGAAGATATCAGAAGGATTGTTATTAATATATTAATCGTCCTAAAAATTTGTGGCTGTCGTTCTTCTGGAATCTCTTTCTGTAAGCAGAGAGAGTTTGTAAGTTTGTTAATTTGGAATAAAATAAAAACGGCAAGTACTATAAAAAGAAAAATCATCGTTAAATCCCTCCTATGGGAAGGTGTTTTCTTGTATTGTATCATAATCAATTTTTAAGTTAAAAGAAAAATTGATTTTAGCAGTGATTAAAGAAAGAGGACATCAGTAAGATGTCCCTTCCTTATTGATAATTAGTATTTCATAACCATCTTCATTTTCTTCAATAAATGCATTCTTAGGAGCGCTAAGTACATCTTTACCGCAAATAAGATCAGAAACACACAATCCAATATGGTAAGCTAGTAAAATCGTAAAATAGTGTGCGTAATGCGGAAATACGAAGCAAGCTGCTAATAATACCGAATTGATAATGACAAATGGCGATAGTAGAGCGATTAAGAACTGATACTTTTTAATTGGTTCTGTAATTTGAATTTTGATTGTTGGAATAAAACCCAATTTAATATCTACAATTTTTCTGATCTTCTCATTCATAGGAGCAATTGGTAAAAAATGTAGAAGTTTATGAGCCGGATACAATAAAATTAATGCTAAAATAAAATAAATAAAATGATTGTCATAAAAGGCTGTTGCAACAAATAAGTATGTTGCCGGAATATAAAGTAGAATAAAAGTAAATAACATAGTTAAGGCAGACAGTATAAAAAGACGCTGCGATCCATATTGTCTTGTAAAGTTTATTGTTTTCCAGCAATTCAAGCGAATCAGCCTCCAAATGGAGATATAAGTATTTTGTAAGCTTCATATGTTCCACTTACTTTAGATACTTTACGATGAACAGATAAAAAAATCAATAGGAAAACAGCAAACAATTTTCGATAAATTTTTTGTCATATCATTTTACATTTTATACAATAGAATGAAGGAAGAATAGAAAAGAGGTAGAAGGATGTTTGACGAGGAATTATTAGAAAGAATAAAGCGTTTAGAGTACCATCAATCCTTGCTTTTAAAGATGATTGGTAGTAATAATGCCAAATTTGATCTGTTAGTAATTGAAAGAGGTTTATCTGAACGTGATGTACAGGTATTTTGTACGAATTGTGAACGAATGAGCATAGAATTGGAAGAACAGAAAGCGGAAGGCTTTGTATATTTTCATCCGCTTTTTAAAAAGTTTAAAGAAGAATTACACCCACGCTTACAAGTAGAAGAAGTAATTCATGCGTGTATCCTTCAAAGACTGTTTCTACCACTAATGGATGAGCTTAAAAGGTACTTATGATTATACATACTCAGACGATGATTTTTTCTTTGTAAGCTTTCCTTCCTTCTCTTCAAAATCCTCTTCAATGTTTCTAAAGGATGTTTCGAAAATCTCCATAAAGTCGTCCCCATAAATATTTCGGACAATGGCCATTACCTCAATGATATCTGGAAACTTGCCGTATAGTTCCTTTAATGGCAAAGCACCTGAGAAAGCAGCATTTCCTGATGGTTCATAGTGTTCCATTAAGTCCAGAAGGATGCTTTCTCCTTTATCCGTAATTTGTACATACGTGTTTCGCTTATCATTTTCCTTTTTAGAGAATTGTAAAAGTCCTCGCTCCTCTAGTTTCTTTGAAAAGTTAAAAGCTGTTGAAACATGCATGACCCCAAATTTCGCCACATCAGAGATGGATGCACCATTTAGATGGTAAGCAATCCATAAAATATGATGTTCATTAATGTTTAGATCATGTGGCTTAATCCAATGTTGCCAATCCTTTTCAATGGCTTTCCAGAGAGCTTTGCTTAGTTGCGCAATTCTCTGACTAAATAGCATTGCTTCTTTCATTGTATAATCTTTTCCCGCCATCCCTATTAGTCACCCACTTTTTTTTGTCTATTATTTTCATTATGCCAATAAAACAAAAATTAATAAAGATGTAATTTACAAAATTTTTAGAAATTAGATAAAATTTTATTTCCAATTAAGAAGATAGTGATAGATTTATAAGATTTATGGAAATAAACGTTAAATAATATGAGAAAATTTTCATTAAATAAAAAAAATCCTTCTTTTCATATGAAAAAAAGGACAGACAAGATCTTAAATTCTAGAGTGATTAATTTTTTCCTAAATCATTTTCAAGTTTGCGTAACGCTTCTTGTATCAAATCTAGCTCTATTTTAATCGCATGTTGGTTGTCGGCCGTAGACTCCTTCCAGGCTTGTACACTAATTTTAATATCTGTTATCAAGCTTGAAAGGACGACTTTCCCTTCTTTAGTTACTGAAGCAACCTCTTGGCTCAGATCTCGTATAGAAGTACTTAAAGCGGCCAAATTTTGTCTCCATTCCTCTTCAAAGCGAACTAGGTTTTTCCGCAGAGCAACACCAGATTGAGGAGTTGTTAGGAGCGTAGCTATACCACTAGCAATTCCACCAACTACCACTCCTAGAAGAATTTTCTTTGCATTCATAAGCTCACCCCTAATAGACGTTTATAGGACTTATATTAACATGATTCATCATGGGTAAACATGTTGTTTCACATAGATTATATAAAACAAGCATATATATAAATATTTCACGAACAAGAAGGTGGTATGGGTGGTAAGCATATTAGTTTTAATAAGCATTATTTGTTTTGTAGCCGCAGTTTTCTATATGTTATCACTATTGAAACCAGGTTTTTATCCTCCAAAAAAGCGGTTGAAAAAGAGGGCAAGTGCATTTTTAGGGACTGGAATCATCCTTTTGTTAGCGGCCATTCTTCTATCCAGCATAAAATAGAAAAGAACCCTTAAAGGGTTCTTTTCTATTAACCAGAAATAACTTGCTGGTTAAGTTTTGTTCTTTTAACAATTGCATAGGCAATTGGGTAAAGTACAATCATAGCAATTGTGTTAACCACCGTAGCAGGTAAGACCACACCAGCAAATAATGCGGCAAATGGACCAGGTAACCCAGCGATTACACTAGCTGCACTTAAGAATACAAGTCCGGACACAACTGTACCAACAGCAGTTAATACACCAACACTAACCATATTGTTTCTAAACTTCTTAAGAGCTAGAAATAGGCCAAAGAAAACAAAAGCAGTGATAGGCTTATCGATAATATTCGGGAATAGTCCTCCAGGAAAGCTTGTAGTTAAGCCAGAAATGATGCCTGTTACTAATGAAACAAGCAGCACATTTTTCTTTTCTGGAAATAGCATAATTCCTAAAAACATCATCGTTAACATCATGTCAGGCTTCATTCCAAAAAGAATTGGTGGAACTACTGCATGTAATACCGCACCCATTCCCACTAGTAATGATAGTGCAACAAGATTTTTCGTATTCATTTCTCATCTCTCCTCGTCTGTTCTTCTCTCATTTTCGTTCCTCCTATAGTGCACTCTTTGCCTATAGCGAAAAACTTGCTCTTATTATATCACACTACAAATTATATAAAAAGTTAACTAATCTGGTTATTATTTTTGCGAAAACTTCTTCATGAACTCAGCTAGCTTTTCAACATTCTCAAGAGGAACAGCATTATAAATGGATGCACGGCAACCACCGACTGAGCGGTGACCATTTAAACCAACAAAGCCTTCTTCTTTTGCCTGTTGAAGGAAAACTTTTGTTGCTTCTTCACTTTGTAAAGTGAAAGTCACATTCATCTTCGAACGGCTATTAAGTGTGGCGTGCCCATTATAAAAACCTTCACTCTCATCAATGGCATCGTATAGAAGCTTAGCTTTTTGATCGTTGATTTTTTCTATTGCTGTCACACCACCTTGATTTTCAACCCAATCAAGTACAAGCTTCAATAAATAAATAGCGATTGTTGGCGGTGTGTTATATAAGGAATTGTTGTCTGCATAAGTTTTGTAATTAAGCATGGTTGGTAACGCATCTGTGGAGCGTTCTAACAGGCTTTTCTTTATAATAACAACAGTAACTCCTGAAGGTCCTAGGTTTTTCTGTGCTCCAGCGTAAATAAGTCCAAATTGATCCACTTGAATAGGCTTGCTTAAAATATCACTCGACATATCTCCGATTAAAGGAACAGGCGAATCTGGGAAGCTTTGCCATTGTGTACCAAAAATTGTGTTGTTACTAGTAATATGAAGGTAGGCAGTATCAGATGAAAGATCTGAAAGAGTAAACTCCGGAATAGAGTTATAATTGCTTTCTTTACTTGAAGCGAGGATGCTCGTTTGTCCAACTTTTTTTGCTTCCTTTAACGCTTTTTCAGACCAAGCACCGGAAAGGATGTAGGAAGCGGTTTGACCTTCCTTCAGCAGATTCATTGGAACCATAGAAAACTGAGTGCTAGCGCCACCTTGTAAGAAAAGGACTTCATAATCATCAGGAATGTTCATTAGCGTTCTAAGCTTTGAGATGGCACCATCGTGAACTTCCTCATAGGGTTTACTTCTATGGCTTAACTCCATTACCGACATGCCGGTACCATTAAAATTAAGCAAATGCTTTTGAGCTTCAATTAGAACCTCTGCCGGAAGAGCAGCTGGTCCTGCATTAAAATTAAGTGCGCGATTCATACAATACATACCTCCAGTTAGATGTTTACGGTTTAAAGCAGCAAAGAAAAAAGATATATTTATCCTAACAGAAAATCGTACTATGTAAAGATGAGAATTTGAACATTATGAAAATTTTAAAAAGGAAAAGAAAAAAAGACTGTCCGAAAAGAACAGTCTTACAATTCGCTACTGATAGAATCCGCAATTTTACGAAGATCGTCTGGCGTGTAGTTACTTTGATTAGACTTCCAAACAGCACCGAATCCATCTCCTTCACCATAGCGTGGAATCAGATGCATGTGGAAGTGGAACACGGATTGTCCAGCTTTTTCACCATTATTATTCACAAGATTTAGACCAACTGGGCGATACGCATCTTTAATGGCATTGGCAATCTTAGGAGCCACTTTGAATAATTCGCTAGAAATTTCGGGAGTCAATTCGTATAGATTTTCCTTATGTACCTTTGGAATGATTAATGTATGTCCCTTTGTTACTTGGCTTATATCTAAAAACGCAACCACGTGGTCATTTTCAAATACTTTCGCTGCGGGAATATCTCCATTCACAATTTTGCAAAAAATACAATCGCTCATTATTTGTCCCTCCTATTCATATATATGTATATTTTACCATAGAATTTAAACAAATAAGAGGGCAGGATTCGCAAGGAATCCCGCCCGTTCTTGAAGGGGAAAGCTTTTTAATCGTTCTATAGCAATAAATTCTCTTTGATAAACACCTCATTTAAAAATGATTTGTCTATAGAGATTTCGATCCTTTGTTCAAGCGAACCATCCCCTTATCTTTATATGTTTTACAACTTATAAAGCATAGCAGATTGGTCTTTTGCGAACACCTCATTTATAAAAATGTGGTTAGATCAAAGCATATAGGAACGTTTAACGTATCGTGATTGATTATTATCGCCCACTGACACCTCATTTCGATGATTGAACATCTACTTGTTGTTCCCCTTCGAATATTATCATGCCCGCATTAAGAGGTTCTATACAAAAAGAAATGAAATTTTTTTATAAATGCCTATTTCTATTTTTTAGAATGACATTTTGTTAAAATGGTGCTAACAACTAATGGAGGAAGATAAATGACACTTTTGCAGCTTTCAAATATAACCGGTGGATATACTAGAAACCCTGTTTTAAAAGACATTTCTTTTGATGTGAAAGCGAATGAAATCGTTGGTTTAATTGGACTGAACGGGGCAGGCAAAAGCACAACCATTAAACATATTATTGGCTTGATGGAGCCACAATCGGGTGAAATTACGATTAATGGAAAAGCCATACATACAAGCAAAGAGGAATATCGAAGAGAATTTACGTTTGTACCCGAAACACCCATTCTTTATGACGAGTTAACATTGGATGAGCATTTACGTTTAACTGCTATGGCATACGGTCTAGAAGAAAAGACCTTTCAGGAGAGAAAAGAAACCCTGTTGAAGGAGTTTCGAATGAGTAAGAGGCTAAAGTGGTTTCCTGCTCATTTCTCAAAAGGAATGAAACAAAAGGTAATGATTATGTGTGCTTTTTTGGTTCAGCCTTCTCTTTACATTGTGGATGAACCTTTTGTAGGTCTGGATCCACTTGGAATTCAATCTTTGTTAGATCTTATGAAGAAGATGAAGGAAAGCGGTGCAGGGATATTAATGTCTACCCACATACTTGCAACGGCGGAAAGATATTGTGATCGGTTTGTTATTCTTCACGAAGGTAAGGTTCGTGCAAAGGGCACTTTAGCAGAATTAAGGGAGCAATTTTCAATGCCAGATGCTACACTTGATGATCTTTATATCCAACTGACAAAGGAAGAAGATTATGTTTGATGCACTTAAGTTGTGGAGGGAGCGACTCGGTACAGCAAGTAAAGAAGTTGGTCGTTATTCTCGATATATTTTTAACGGTCATATTGTCATTGTCCTGGTATTTTTATTAGGAACGGCTGCTTTCTACTATCAAGAATGGGTAAAGACATTATCAAGCGATTTTCCCGTAGCCCTATTAATGGCAATCATTTTGTCCCTAGTGGTTACAATTAGTCCTATTTTTACTTTTGTAGTTGATCCTGATAAAGTGTTTCTTCTTGCCCTTGAAGAAAGACTTCAATCATATTTTAATCGCAGCATTCTTTTGAGTTTTTTCATTGGCTTGTACTTGTTAGTACTTTTCCTCGGTGTCTTAATGCCGATTTATGCTCAAGTAACAGGAAGTGGTTTTCATCATTTCCTCCCGTTTCTTGTCGTTTTAGCAGGGCTAAAACTGTTAAATCTGTATATTAGATGGAGAGTACAATATTATGTGGAGGAGTCCACTCAAAGGCTAGATACGGTCATCCGGTTTGTGGTGAATGGAGTATTTTTATATCTTTTGTTCAATCAAGCAGCTATTTGGTTAATTGGGGTTGTCGCTTTTTTATTACTTCTTCTTTTCTTTACTTACTATAACCAAACAAAGAATAAGGGGTTAAAATGGGAGCGTCTTATTCAGCTAGAAGACAGAAGAATGATGTCATTCTATCGCTTAGCCAATCTGTTTACAGATGTTCCGAAGTTAAAGGATGAGGTAAAGAGACGCAGGTGGTTAGATTGGATACCCTCAAGTTTGCCCTATCATCAGGATGCTACTTTTTTACATTTATTTCTTCAAACTTTTATCAGAGGTGGAGATTATTTAGGCTTGTGGATACGTCTGACTGTTATTGGAGGACTAGTCCTTTATTTTGTCACTTTTGGATATGGACAAATTCTTTTTGTTGTACTGTTTCTTTACTTAACAGGTTTTCAATTACTCCCATTATGGAATCACCATCAAAACAAGCTATGGATACAGTTATATCCAGTAAAAGAAATAACGAAAAAAATATCATTTCAGAAGCTTCTTTTTGTCGTATTAAGCATTCAATCCCTTTTACTATCCATTTCAATCATCTTAAAGGGTGACTTGATGATTAGTGCTGTTGCATTGTTCGCAGGGGTTGCATTTAGTTATTTGTTTGTATATCAGTATAGTCATAAAAAGCTGACGTAATTTTTGCAAAGCTGGTTACACTATGACTACCCAGAAAAGAAAGGGGAGTCATGATGGAAAATACAAGTCAATTTGTTGATAAACTGGCAGAAGATAAAAAAAAGGAACTAAAAAATAAGAAGCGTGGAAATAATCACCCAGAGAAAAGGCTTCCGAATAAGCAGCATTAAGTTGAAGAAGGCGAATGCCTTCTTCTTTTTTGAAACAAAAGTCTTGTTTGAACGTATAAAAGAGAGGAGGGGAAATTTTGATGAATGAATACGAATTAAAGATTTATCATGAAATTGTTTTATGGAAACGGAAATTATTAAAAAAATCACCAATCCTTCAGCGAGTATCCAAAAAAGCACAAGGAAAAATTAATGAGTTAATCCCTGCAAAGGCGCATCAATTCATCACTGATAGTATTAAACAAATGGTTAAAGCTCTACTAGTAGGGTCATATATCACGACAAAGAAAGAGAATAGGGCAGGTTCATCTTTAATGGAAAAAGATAAAATGGCTGCTGAAAAACTTTCCTTTTACCGAAAAACAGCCACTCTAGAGGGAGCAGGAACAGGAGCAGGAGGGATTTTTTTAGGTTTAGCTGACTTTCCGCTGCTACTGTCCATTAAAATGAAATACTTAAGTGAAACGGCTACGATATACGGTTTTAATCCTGAAAAGCTTGAAGAACGAATATTTATTTTACATGTGTTCTCACTAGCTTTCTCAAGTGATGAAAAAAGGCTGGAAACATTTGAGGTGATTGAAAATTGGGAGGTAAGAAAACAAAATTATGAAGATATGGACTGGCAATCTTTCCAACAAGAGTACCGAGATCATATTGACTTTATAAAAATGCTTCAGCTAGTCCCTGGGATTGGAGCCGTTGTAGGGGCATATGCAAACTATAATCTTCTAGACTCTTTAGGAGAAGTGGCAATGAACTGTTATCGTCTTCGTTTACTTAAAAGGGCCCCACAACCTGAGTAGTAGGGGCCGATAAGAATTATTTATAGTTAATGGCAGCTGACAAGAGCGTTTTAGCAGCTACGAGTAGGGCTTGTTCATCGATGTCGAATTTCGGGTGATGATGTGGGTAAGCAATCTCCACACCGACAGGCTTTGCCCCTGTAAAGAAGAAGGTTCCTTTCACATGCTGGAGATAATAGGCGAAATCTTCTCCACCCATTTGCAGCTCTGCTTCTTCTACTACTTTGATGTCTTCCATATCATTTGCTAGTTGAACCAGATACTCCGTTTCTTCTTTATGGTTAACAACTGCTGGATAACCTTTTATATACTCATAAGAATACGAGCAGTCGGAGGCAATGCAAGTACCCTTTACAATGCGTTCGATTTCGTCAGCGATAAAGTCACGAAGGTCTTCGTTAAATGTGCGGACGGTTCCGATTAATTTTGCTTTATCCGCAATTACGTTAAATGCATTGTCTGCGACAAAGGATCCAACGGTAACTACTGCAGACTCCACTGGACTAACACGTCTGCTTACAATCTGTTGTAAATTGGATACGAGTTGGGCGCCAACAACAATGGAATCCTTTGTTTTATGTGGCTGTGCTCCATGTCCCCCTTTGCCTTGGACGGTAATCACAAATCGATCTGCTGCGGCCATAATAGGACCAGTTCGGTATTGGATTTTTCCTGTGGGCTCGCTTGCCCATAAATGCGTACCAAAGATAACGTCTACCCCTTCAAGACAACCCGCTTCAATCATGGATGCCGCGCCTCCTGGAGCATACTCTTCTGCATGTTGATGAATCATAATATATGTACCGTGAAGTTCATCTTTTAATTCATGGAGTACTTTAGCTAGGACAAGTAGGGATGCAGTGTGACCATCGTGCCCACAAGCATGCATAACACCTGGAACAGTTGATTTGTACGAGACATCCTTTTCATCCTGAATAGGAAGTGCATCAAAGTCTGCACGTAAGGCAATTGTTTTTCCAGGATAGTTTCCTTGGATCTTTGCTACTACTCCATTGCCACCGACACCTCTTTGAACTTCCACTCCAAGTTTTTCGTAATAAGATGCGATAAAGTTAGCTGTATTCACTTCCTGAAAAGAAAGCTCTGGATGCTGATGTAAGTATCTTCGAATCTCAACCATTTCAGGATAATAATCTTCTAGCTTCGTAAACAGTGTCGTAAGCAAATTAATCCCCACTCCTTTTTACTAATTTCAGATAATTATAACATTTTTTGCTTGAAAAATGGTTTTCTTCTTATGTAGAAAAAAAGAAAAACGAAAGACTACCTAGAGGTAGTCTTTCGTTCGTTAAATAGATAAAAACTTCACACAAACGGCATAAGGAACGGTAATGTCAGATTGAAGCAGACTTAGTTTACCAGTTTCTTTGTCTCTAGCAAAAAGGACAAGGTTGCCTGACTCTTGATTGGATGCAACAATATATGATTCTGTTGGATCTAGTGCAAAGTCACGTGGCCAATCACCTTCTGTTGATGTATGTTCTAAAAATGAAAGGGAGCCATTTTCGTCTGCAACAAAGCTCGCAATACTATTATGTCCTCTATTACCAGCGTAAACAAAACGCCCATCAGAGCTAATGTGAATTGCGCTTCCTTGATTGTTTTCGGTAAAACTTGAAGGAAGTGTAGAAATGGCTTGAATTTGTTTTAAGCTACCGTTAGTTGAATCGTATTGAAGAACTAGTACCTCTCCACTAAATTCGGTCATTACATAAGCGAGTGGTTTTGTTGGATGAAACACAATATGTCTTGGGCCACTTCCAGGTTTCACAGAAAGTTCATAAACTAGAGATAATTGATCTTCTTTCAGTTCATATGTAAAGATTTTATCAATTCCAAGTTCAACTGCCACCACGTATTTTCCATCAGGCGTTAAGCCAGAGAAGTGGGTATGTGCCTTCTCCTGTCTAGGATCTGGACCGCTTCCAGTATGGGCAACACTTGAAGAAGCAGGTTGGATTTCACCCGTCTCTGCGTTTACCTTATGCACTTCAACCGTTCCTTTATGGTAGTTCGCAGTAAACAGTGCGGTATTATCTGGGTTTATCTCTAAGTGACAAGGAGGAGAACCAGCCGACCCTTGATCATTAATTTTTTGAAGCTTTCCTGTACCTTCTTCAATTGAAAAAGAAGTTACTCCACCTAGATCACCATTTTTTGAAACGGAATAAAGAAATTTGTTATCGCCTGTAATAGAAACATAGGTAGGGTTTTCTACTTTACCTGCAAGTTCAACCTTTTCAATTTTTCCAGCTTTTGTGTCTAAAACAAAGCGATAAATCCCTTCACTATCACCTTTTGTGTACGTTCCAACATATCCAATTACTTTATCAGCGCTACTCAAGGCATTCCCTCCAATAAATTAATATACAATGTTATCCTATTCTTACGGTCATTGAAAATCAAGAAGGAAGTCTTATTTTAATTATCAACTTGACAAGAAATAGAGAGAAATGTTAACTTTTCAGAAAAGTCCGTAGAACGAAATAAAGCATATTTTAGAAAGAAATAGATTTTAGGGGAGTAGGTTCGAAATGATTATTTCTCGTCTCACGATGATACTCGGAGAACTAATGGGAGCGAAGGTGCCTATTACGAGCGAGTATTTAGCAAGCGTTATTAAAGTAACATCAAGAACCATTCGTAATGATATGAAAGACCTTCAGGCAATCCTTGAAAAGAACGGTGCAGATATTAAATCAGTACGAGGAACAGGATACGAACTAGTTGTAAATAATAACCAGCAGTTTATCAACTTTATAAATGAAGTGTTTCAAGATACGGCTGAAACGAGTGTTGGAAGACCGGACTCACCTGAAGAACGGATACGGTATATTATTACGAGGCTACTTCTAACAAATAAATTTGTAAAGCTTGATCACTTGGCTGATGAAATATTTGTTAGTCGCTCAACCATATTAAATGACGTAAAGGATATTAAGAAAATCCTCTCACGGTATGGATTAAGTTTAGAAAAGAAACCTAATTATGGTTTAAGGATTAAAGGTGATGAAGTCAAGGTTCGCTTTTGTATGTCGGATTATATCTTTAATAAAAAAAGGGACGAACTTGATGTTGTTAATGAACAACTGAATATCCTTACCAAGGAAGAAATACTAGTGATTCGAAACGTCATTTTAGCGCTTATTAGAGAGCATCATATCACCCTATCTGATGTCGGGTTAAATAATTTAATTATCCATGTAGCAATAGCTTGTAAGCGCATCCGTGAAGGGAATCATGTGTTATTGTATTCAGATGAGCTAAATGAAATCATTGGACAAAAGGAATTTTCTGTTGCTGAAAAAATTGTGAAAAACCTAAGTGAAAGCCTCATGGTTGATTTTCCAGAAAATGAAGTCGCTTATATAGCCATTCATCTTTTAGGTACGAAAATGATTGAAAAATCACCTGGTGAGCAAGTGGAGAAAGTGATTGATAAAAAAATTGCTCAATTAGTATCTGATATTCTTGCAAAAATCGATGAAAATCTGTCATTAGGAATTAGCGAAGATAAAGAACTCCTAGAGCAAATGTGTCTACATATTAAGCCAGCAATCAATCGGTACCGTTATGGAATGAACTTGAGAAATCCAATGATTAATGAAATCAAGGCTAATTATCCAGTAGCGTTTCAAGCTGGGCTCATTGCTGGAAAAGAGTTAAAAAAACAACTTAGTATTGATATAGACGAAAATGAAATTGGATACCTAGCCCTCCATATTGGAGTCGCTATGGAGCGGAAGCAAATCCACCATGGTCCGAAAAGATGCTTAATTGTATGTGCATCAGGAGTAGGGAGTGCGAGATTGCTTTACTATAAGCTTCAGTCAACCTTTGGGCCAAAGCTTGATATTGTTGACACAACCGAATTTTATAAACTTCAGCAGATGGATCTACATGATATTGATTTCATTATTAGTACAGTACCTATTCAGCAAAAAATGTCCATTCCAGTCATTCATGTGAACACATTTTTAGGTGATCAAGATTTAAATAAAATTAAGTCGGCTGTATCAGAGCAAACGACAACCCTCGAGTATACAAGGGAAGAGCTAGTTTTCTTACAACAAGCACTTTTATCGAAGGAAGAAGTTTTATCTTACATGTTCTCGAATTTGAAAGAAATGGGTTTGATAGATGATGTTTTCATTGAATCAGTGAAGGAGAGGGAAGCTCTTTCCTCCACCTCCTTTGGAAATTTTGTTGCTATTCCACATCCGTTAAATCCATTAACAGACGAGACATTTTGGTCGATTTGTACCTTACAGAAGCCTATAGAGTGGGACGATAAACTGGTACAATTTGTTTGTTTGCTTAGTGTCGAAAGAGATAGTAGTGGAGATTTGCAGAGAATGTACGATATGTTAGGTAAAGTGATCGATGATCGTGAGTTAGTACAACAATTAATTAAGGCAAAGTCCTATCATGAATTTAAAGACACCTTCTTAAAATTATAGAGGCTGGTGTCTTTTCTTTTAATAGAGGAACCTGAATGGGAGCTTTTACTTTGTCGAATTAGTATAGGAGGAGTTGCGATGAATATCTTGTTATGCTGTGCAGCTGGCATGTCAACAAGCTTGCTAGTAAGAAAAATGAATCAAATTTCACTCGATCAGGGTGAAAACAATAAAATCTGGGCAGTACCCGGGGATGTTGTGTATAAACATATTAAAGACGCGGACATTATCCTATTAGGTCCGCAAGTTCGCCATCTACTACCTGAACTTAAAAAGCTTGGAGAAGAAAAAGGCATTCCAGTAGACGTAATTAACACGGTTCATTATGGTACTTGCAATGGTGTGGAAGTATTAAAATATGCAAAACTATTAAAAAATAAATAAACTGAAAAACAGGGAGTGAGTTCCCTGTTTTTTTGTGTAAAAAAGAATTCAATATCCATTTCCTTTGAGAAACGGAAAAACGATAGATGTAAGTGAAAGCGGTTTACAATTACAATAAAGACATCAAGAAGAGACAAACAAAGTGAAACAAACAAGTAAGGCTTCTTGAGACAATCCAATCATTTACTTTTAGGCTCTCAATGATTAAGAGAGCATCTCAAAATATTAGGAGGAATTTATAATGAATATTCTATTATGCTGTGCGGCAGGTATGTCTACAAGTTTACTAGTAACAAAAATGGAAGCGGCTGCAAAAGAACAAGGTCTTGAGTCGAAAATTTGGGCTGTAAGTGCAGATCAAGTAAAAGCGAATATCGATCAAGCGGATGTATTGCTTCTTGGACCACAAGTACGTTACCTATTACCTCAAATGCAACAACTAGGAAAAGAAAAGAATATCCCGGTTGATTCTATTAATCCAATTCACTACGGAATGTGTAATGGAGCAGAAGTGTTAAAAACAGCTGTAGCACTAAAAAACTAAATATCTCTGTTTAAAGAAGGGAATAAAACGTGATGAATAAGTTTTTAGGTTTCCTTGAATCAAAGTTTATGCCTTTTGCTGGTAAATTAGCCGCACAAAGACATTTAGGTGCTTTAAAAGATGGTATTATCCTAGCGATGCCAATGATTATTATCGGTTCTGTATTCCTAATCTTAGGTTTCCTACCGATTCCTGGTTATGCTGATTTCATGGCAAGTGTGTTCGGAGATCAATGGCTAGCAAAATTAATGTATCCAACCGATGCAACGTTTAACATGATGGGTCTAATCGCCGCATTCGGTATTGCGTATCGCCTAGCTGAGCGGTATGGCATTGACGCCATTACAGCTGGGGTTATCTCACTGTGTGCGTTCTTACTAGCAACACCTTTCAATGTACCGTTTACTCCAGATGGAGCAACGGAAGCCATTGCAGTTGGTGGAGCAATTCCTGTCGCACTAATGGGAAGTAAAGGACTTTTCGTAGCGATCTTAATCGCTTTATTCTCGACAGAAGTGTATAACCTTATTCTAAAGAAAAATATCGTTATTAAAATGCCAGATAGTGTACCACCGGCAGTGAGTAAATCGTTTGTTGCACTCGTTCCTGGTTTTATCGTTATTACTACTATCTTCGTTATTCGCTTAGTAATTGAATACTTTGGAATCAGCAGTATTCACGACGTGGTTCAATTAGTACTAGGAAAGCCACTAGGATTATTAGGCGGAAGCTTAATCGGTTCCATTGTTGCCTACATGCTTATCATGATGCTTTGGTCAGCAGGTCTTCACGGAACAAACATCGTTGCAGGTGTACTAAGTCCAGTATGGTTAATGGCTACAGAAGAAAACCAAATTGCGTTCCGTGCAGGTGAAGAATTACCAAATATCTTTACATCACAATTCTTTGAAGTATTCGTCAATATCGGTGGTACTGGTGCTACATTTGGTCTAGCTATGCTCATGCTTTTCTGGGCAAAGAGCCAACAAATGAAGGCGCTTGGTAAATTATCGGCTGGTCCTGGAACATTCATGATCAACGAACCAATCATTTTTGGTACACCAATCGTAATGAACCCATTACTAATCGTACCATTCTTCTTAACACCAATCGTGTTAATCATTGTAACGTACTACTCCATGAAGTTAGGTTTAGTTGCGAAGCCAGCAGGTATCGCGATTCCTTGGACAACGCCGCCAATTATCGGTGGATACCTTGCAACTGGAGGTAAAATTTCAGGTGCGGTTATGCAGGCTGTCAACGTCGTTATCGCTTTAGCTATCTACTTCCCGTTCTTCAGAATGTGGGATAAAATGAAGCAACAAGAAGAAGGCGGAGTAAATAATTCATCAAAAGTAAGCTAATTAAACGTTTAAAAAAATAGAAGGAGTATTCTCACAAGAGTTTATGTGAGAATGCTTTTTATACGGAGGGACTTACAATGGCAACAATGGAAGAAACAGTATTTCAGATTATTTTACATGGTGGAAATGGAAAAAGCTCTTCAATGGAAGCGATCGCAGCAGCGAAGCGAGGAGATTTCACAGAAGCACGAGCAAAATTACAAGAAGCAGCAGATGCATTAAATGAAGCACACCATGTTCAAACGTCATTAATTCAAGGTGAAATCAGAGGAGAAAAGGTAGAAATTTCTCTATTGATGGTTCATGCGCAAGATCATCTCATGAATGCCATTACCATGAAGGATTTAGCAAATGAATTTGTGGATTTATATGAGACGATTAAGTTAGAGAAAGTTTCTAGCTAACAATTTGGTACTGTAATTTCTAGAGAAATAAGCATAATAACAAAGAATTGGTTCTGGTGTGAGAGCATCAGAACCATCTTCATTACTTTGAAAAAAGGGATAAAACGAAGGAGAGATAGAAATGATACATAAGCAACTAAAACCGTTTCCGGAGAATTTCCTATGGGGTGCAGCTTCTGCAGCTTATCAGGTAGAAGGTGCATGGGATGAGGATGGAAAAGGACCCTCTAATTGGGATTTATTCGTTCGCATACCAGGGAAGACATTTAAGGGGACAACTGGTGATGTAGCAGTTGATCATTACCATCGATATAAAGAAGATGTGCAGTTAATGGCAGAAATGGGAATGAAGGCATATCGTTTTTCAGTGGCGTGGACAAGAATTCTTCCTCAAGGAAAAGGGGAAGTTAATGAGAAAGGTCTACAGTTTTACGATAATCTAATCAATGAGCTCGTAAAACATAATATTGAACCTGTTTTGACGCTATATCATTGGGATTTACCCCAATCGTTACAAGATGAATATGGTGGCTGGGAATCAAGAAAGATCATAGAAGATTTTACGAATTACAGTACCATTTTATTTAAGCGATTTGGTGATCGTGTTAAGTATTGGGTAAGTTTAAATGAGCAAAATATTTTTACAATGCTTGGGTATCAGTGGGCCGCTCATCCACCAGGAGTTAAGGATGACAAGCTTTTTTATCAAGTAAATCACCATGCGAATTTAGCGAATGCAAGCGTGATTAAAGAGTTCCGTAAGTATGTTCCAGATGGGAAAATTGGTCCAAGTTTTGCTTATTCTCCTGCTTATGCTGCTACATCCAAACCAACCGATATACTAGCCGCTGAAAATGCCGAGGAATTTACAAGCCATTGGTGGATGGACGTTTACGCGTGGGGGAAATATCCTGAGGCAACGTGGAACTATTTAGAAAAGAACGGATTGGCTCCTCAAGTAGAAGATGGTGACTTTGAATTATTAAAAGCTGGAAAACCTGATTTTATGGGTGTAAACTATTACCAAACAACCACATACGAAGAAAACCCGCTTGATGGAGTAACAGAAGGTCATTTTAATACATCAGGGAAAAAAGGAACAACAAAAGACAGAGGAATTCCAGGTGTATTTAAAACGGTCAAGAATGACAATTTAGAAAGAACAAACTGGGATTGGAATATTGATCCGGTTGGACTTCGAATTGGACTTCGCCGCATACAAAGCAGATACGGCCTGCCAATCTTAATCAGTGAAAACGGGTTAGGGGAGTATGATAAGCTTGAAGAAAATGATGTGGTAAACGATGATTATCGTATTGACTATATTCGAACACATTTAGTAGCCATTCAGGAAGCCATTTCGGATGGTGTTGAGATGCTTGGATATTGCGTGTGGTCATTTACCGATCTTTTAAGCTGGTTGAATGGATTCCAAAAACGTTACGGATTCGTTTATGTGAATCAACATGAAGAAGGAGAACACGACCTTCGTCGAATCAAGAAGAAAAGCTTTGGATGGTACCAATCCGTGATCGAGTCAAACGGTGAGAAACTATAAGCATATTTGGAGGTTTTAATTATGGCAAAGAAAACTTTTACAGTCATTGATGAAACAGGTATTCATGCAAGACCAGCTACACTTCTTGTAAGCACAGCAAGTAAATTCAACTCAGATGTGAAACTAGCTTACAAGGAAAAAGAAGTTAACCTCAAGTCAATTATGGGTGTCATGTCTTTAGGTATTCCTAAAGGTGCATCAATTACAATTACAACTGAGGGTGCAGATGAAGAGGAAGCGTTAAAAGGTCTTACTGATGTAT
This sequence comes from Robertmurraya beringensis, assembly GCF_042433785.1. Taxonomy (NCBI): domain Bacteria; kingdom Bacillati; phylum Bacillota; class Bacilli; order Caryophanales; family Bacillaceae; genus Robertmurraya; species Robertmurraya beringensis. Next base: position 59,529 of record NZ_JBHLUU010000022.1, read on the forward strand.
TAGCTAAAGAAGGACTTGCTGAATAAAATCAAATCAAGTAGCCCCATTCAATTTTTGGATGGGGTTTCTAATTGGGAGAGAAGATACATGTCCAAAAAATTGATCTTTTTTGATATTGATGGAACATTATATAATGAAGAAAAAAAACTACCACAATCGGCAAAGGAAGCTATTCAGCAGTTAAAAAATCAAGGGCATGAGGTAGCGATTGCGACAGGGAGATCTCCTTTTAATATAACCGAGATTCGTAAAGAGTTAGAAATAGATAATTATGTAAGCTTTAATGGTCAGTATGTCGTATTAAATGGACAAGTGATATACAAAAATCCAATCAACATCTCAGCTTTAGAAGAGCTTACAAATTATTCAACTAAAAATCAACACCCAATCGTATATCTTGATCACAAAGATATGAAGGGAAATGTAGAATCACATACCATGTTAGAAGAAGCTGTTGGTTCTCTAAGTGTAAGTGGGAAGGTTGGATATGATCCTCTATATCATCGAGGTCGAGAAATATTTCAATCCTTTTTAATATATAGAGATCAAGATCAAGTGGATTATAAATCAGCATTTCCTCAATTAGATTTTATCCGCTGGCATGAATATGCGGTGGATGTGTTACCTGCTGGAGGATCTAAAGCTGTAGGAATTCAAGCAGCTATGAATCATTTTGGCATTGGACCTGAGCATGTGTATGCATTTGGAGATGGACTAAATGATATTGAGATGCTTTCCTTTGTTAAGAATAGTGTAGCAATGGGAAATGCACATGAAAAGGCGAAGAGTGCTGCTAAATATGTAACAAAGCATGTAGATGAAGATGGAATTGCGTACGGATTAGAATTGGTCGGGCTGTTGAAATAAAAAAACATCGTCAGAAGGAATCTGACGATGTTTTTTTATATTAAAAAGATGGCTACAATCGTGGTAACAATAAGACCAATACAAACAGGAAGCAGGTTTCTTCGGGCTAATTCAAACGGATCGACATTGCAAATGGCAGCTGCAGGAATCAAAGCCCAAGGAACCAATGTTCCTCCCCCCACCCAAATGGCCGAAATTTGACCAAGAGCCGTTAATGTAGCAGCACCTGCACCAATTCCTTCGGCAAATAAATTGGCCACAGAACCGGCCAGTGAAATGCCTGAAAAACCTGAACCATCTAACCCAGTAATAGCTCCGACTGTTGTAAGAGTTACCGCAGCAATCTCATTGCTTAACGGAACAATACCAGCTAAGGAGACACTAAGGTCATTGACGATTCCTTGTGATGCATCCGGTAAATACTCTCCAATGATGACAGAAAAGCCAGCATCGCCAAGATAAAAGAAGGCGGCAATGGGAATAACAGGTCCAAAAACCTTAAACCCAAATTGAAATCCTTCAATTAAATAACTTGTTGTTTTTTCAAGACCTTTGTTTTTATGCCCGACGATTGTGATGAGTATAAGGATAACGATCGATGTTCCACCCACTAATGCCGTTGCGTCCCCACCCTGTAAATCGAGTAAGAACATAGCGACCACATCTAATAAAAACAAAAAAGGGATTAGGAGCGAGAAAAATCGTTTTTGTCGAAGAGATAATAAATTTTTCTCTGTATCATCATCTGAAGATTTAGATTGAATATAAGAAGTTGTGGGTAGCTTCCCGAGTTTCATATCGCGTTTTAAGAAGAAGAAAGCAGTTATTGTTGTAACCACACCCATGACGATGACAAGCGGAATACTAGCACTAATAACCTCACTAACTGGTAATCCTGCAGCATCAGCCGTTAATTTGGGTGCAGCTTGGATAATAAAATCACCAGAAAGCGCAATTCCGTGACCGAATAAGTTCATAGCCATGGCCGCACCCAAGGCAGGTAGACCGACTCGGATTGCGACAGGTAGTAATACCGCACCTAGGAGTGCAACGGCAGGAGATGGCCAAAAAAACCAAGAAATCACCATCATCAAAATACCAATTGTCCAGTATGCGAGTGCGGGTGTACGTATGATTTTTGCAAAAGGAGAAATCATTACGTCATTAATACCGGTTGTAGTTAAACTTTTACTCATAGCTACGATAATGGAAATGACTAATATAGTGGGGAGTAGCTCCGTAATAGCAAATATAAAACTAGAAAATATATCACTAATAGAAGCGCTAAGTGAACCGGTAGCCGTAATCGCTATTAAAAATATTCCCGTAATACAAACGAGTGAGGTATCTCTTCTCATAACCATAAAGCCTATAATTAAAATGATAAAAGAAAGGTAAATCCAATGTAATGCTGTTAACTCAATACCCATCGAACAAACTCCTTTCTCCTATATAAGGGGACATGCCTTTTTAGGCTTTTGCCCTTATATGGTTGGTTGCTACAGAATATGTAAAATGGGCAAAGATGTGAGAGGGAAAACAAAATCTTTCCGTCCCTAGACGGAGAAAAAGAACACCTCGAGTTTGGTTCAAGTTTTCAAAAGAAGAGGTAAGATGAATGAAGGAGAATATGCAAAATTATCGAATTATTAAGCTATTGATTGAAAGTAGGCGGATGATTTGAGATATCAAACTATAAACCAAGTGCTTTTTGCAATAATGCTCTTACTGGTGGGTGGAGTGCTCCTACTTGTTAATATAGGTGTCATTTCCTTGGAAATAACAGAGTTATTTGTCGTTTCTTATCCATTTCTGATATTTGCGATTGCGACGATTCTCTGTGTAAAAGCCTTAGGCGAAAGGAGAAATTTGTTTTTCTCTTTATTTTTATTTCTTTTTTCTTCTATATTAATATTTGATCGATTTGGAAAATTAGATTTTGGATTTTGGGAGTTTTGGAAGCTTTGGCCATATATTATTATTTATTTTGCGATTAGCTTGCTGACTAGAAGAAATAAAATTAAGTTTCATTTTCATGAGGATATGCCTAAAGATGCGTTTAAAACGAATGATGAAAAAGGGAAGAAAAAGAGAAAAAGAGCTAGAGGTTTTTCGATTGGTGATGTTAGTTTTAAACAAGCCAATTGGTCAGTAGAACCAATGGAGCTCTATAACACAATTGGAGACTACTTCATTGATTTTAGCCAAGCATATATTCCAGAAAAAGAAACGCCGATTATCGTTCAAGGATGGATTGGTGATGTCAAGATGATCATCCCAGAAGATGTCCCTGTTTTTGTCCAATCTTATATAATCTATCCTTTAATCCTAATTGTAAAATTATTATCATAACAAGCTTTTATGATGACGAACAAGTATTTCCTGCGATTGAGGCTGGGGTATTTAGTTATATGTTAAAAACTGCAACTGCTGATGAAATCGTTCAAGCGATTAGAAAATGTGCCCGAGGAGAATCAGTGATCGAACCGAAAGTAGCCAATCGGATGATGAGTCGTTTGAGAGTGAAAGAAAAGAAGCCCCATGATGAGCTCACTGATAGAGAAATGGAAGTATTAATATGCATCGGGGATGGAAAAACGAATCAGGAAATTAGTAATGAGCTATACATCGGTGTGAAGACAGTGAAAACTCATGTGAGCAATATTTTGAGTAAATTACAAGTAGCTGATCGAACTCAGGCGGCGGTATATGCCAATCGAAATGGACTAATGAAGTTAGAAAAGGGCCGGGATGGATAACATTCCCGGCTTTTTCTTATTCCTTCTCTAGGGCAAGGTGGTATTTTGTCACAAAGGAAGGTCTAGTGAAGATCGATGGTTGCTGCTGATCAATCCCCTTATCGGTTTTTCTTCTCTCATGAGCCTTTTCATAAGCCTTAGACTCCTGCCAATTTAAAAAGTCTTTTTCTTCTTTCCATGCAGTCAAAATGACGTATGTATCGTTAGAAAGGGGACGTAGCACTCGAATGGCTGCAAAACCAGGTTCTTGTTCAATGAGTCTGGCCCTATTTTTAAAGCGATACTCGAACACAGGTCTACCTTCTTCACTAACAGGAATATTGTTAAACACAAAAAATGCTCCATTTGCCAAAACCCCTGATTGATCAATCACTTCATACTTCCTTGGGGATGCGAAGACCGTATTGCCATCTGTTTCATGGATGAGAAGGGTTGTTTCATTATCCTGCATAAGCAGCATCTTTTCCTGAAGATACTTTTCCTTTAGTGCGTGCATAAATTCATAGGTTCCATTCGTCATAAAGATATTCATACTCTTTCACCCCTTTCAATGTAATAAATTAATTATAACGAGAAGAGTTACCCAATCCTAATTTCAACTTGTTATAGAATAAAACCATTTAAAAAAAAGAAGATTTTTTGACAGATGAGGCGGTTATCTATACATCTATAGTAGAAAAAGCTATATTAGAAGATGTGTATGTAAGCGCAGTATTTTTAAAATATGAGTAAAGTATATTAAAATGGGAGTTAGCTTGTTTTTTTGAAAGGGGTCAACATAATGGTTAGACAAATTAATGAAACATTTTTAAAGGCAGCAAGAGGAGAACAAACGGATTATACCCCTGTTTGGTATATGAGACAGGCAGGCAGGTCTCAACCTGAATATCGTGAAATTAAAGAAAAATATTCTTTATTTGAAATCACTCATCAGCCTGAGCTGTGTGCGTATGTAACAAGACTTCCGGTGGAGCAATACGATGTTGATGCAGCCATTTTATATAAAGATATTATGTCACCGCTACCTGCAATCGGGGTAGATGTAGAAATAAAATCAGGAATTGGGCCGGTTATTTCAAATCCTATTAGATCTTTGGCTGATGTAGAGAAATTAGGCGAGATTCACCCTGAAGAGGATGTTCCATATGTGCTGGATACGATTAAGCTTCTAACGGAGGAACAGCTTAACGTGCCCCTTATTGGATTTGCAGGAGCACCTTTTACACTAGCTAGCTATATGATCGAAGGTGGACCATCGAAAAACTATAACAAAACTAAAGCATTTATGTACTCAGAACCAAAGGCATGGTTTGCACTAATGGATAAATTGGCAGAGATGACTATTACATATGTGAAATCACAAATAAAAGCAGGCGCACGGGCCATTCAGATCTTTGATTCTTGGGTTGGTGCCCTAAATGTTCAGGACTATCGCTATTTTATAAAGCCAGTGATGAATCGGATTTTTAGTGCACTTAGAGAAGAAAACGTTCCATTAATTATGTTTGGTGTAGGTGCAAGTCATTTGGCTCTAGAATGGAATGATCTTCCACTAGATGTAGTAGGGTTAGATTGGCGTCTACAAATTGAAGAAGCTCGCCAAATAGGAGTGCATAAAACGGTTCAAGGAAACTTAGATCCGGCTATTTTATTGGCTCCATGGGAAGTAATAGAGGAGCGTGCCAAAGCGATCCTTGATCAAGGACTGGCACATCCAGGGCATATTTTTAACTTAGGACATGGTGTGTTTCCTTCCGTTAATCCTGAAACTTTAAAGCGATTAACAACTTTTGTTCATGAATATACAGCAATAAACAAACGTTAATAATTATTAATTAATAATTATTATTATATTTTAAGTATTATTACTAGCACTCTCACGGTTTTTTTGGCAAAATAAATGAATGAGTGAGAAAATTGCTGAATAATCGTGAATAAACAGGATGTGAGGGATAGTATGACAAAGAAAGTAATGGGGCTTTTAGTAATGGCCTATGGAACTCCTTACAAGGAGGAGGATATTGAACGTTATTATACGCATATTCGCCATGGCCGTAAACCGTCTCCTGAAATGCTAGAGGATTTAAAAAATCGCTATGAAGCAATTGGTGGCATCTCTCCACTAGCTAAAATCACGCAGGAACAAGGAGAGGAATTACAAGAGCATTTAAATAGAGTTCAGGATCAAGTGGAATTTAAGCTTTACTTAGGTTTAAAGCATATCGAACCGTTCATTGAAGATGCTGTGAAACAAATGCACGACGATGGCATTCAAGAAGCAGTGAGTATCGTGCTTGCGCCGCATTTTTCTACCTTTAGCGTAAAGTCATACAACGGACGAGCTCATGAGGAAGCGGAAAAGCTTGGAAATCTTAAAATTACATCAGTTGAAAGCTGGTTTGATGAGCCGAAGTTTATTCAGTATTGGTCTGAGAAAGTAAAGGCAACTTTTGATTCTATGCCAGTAGAAGAAAAGGATCATTCAGTTTTAATTGTTTCTGCGCATAGTCTACCTGAGAAAATCCTTCAATCGGGGGATCCATATCCGGAGCAGCTTCAAAAAACAGCTGATTACATTGCTGAGAGTGCCGGTGTAAAAAACTATGCAGTTGGCTGGCAAAGTGCAGGAAATACACCAGAGCCATGGCTTGGACCTGATGTTCAGGATCTCACAAGAGAGTTGTATGAAAAGAATGGTTATAAAGCATTCATATACACACCAGTTGGCTTTGTCGCTGACCATTTAGAGGTTCTCTATGATAATGATTATGAGTGTAAGATTATTACGGAGGAATTAGGTGTGTCGTATTACCGACCAGAAATGCCGAATTCACAACCATTATTTATTGATGCGATGGCAACAGTTATACTGGACAAGTTAAATATGAGATAAAGTAAACAACTTTTAGAAAAGAAGGCGATTAACCGTGTTGCAAGAAAAAAAGAAGGTTGTCATCATTGGGGGAGGCATAACAGGTATAACAGCTGCTTACTACTTACAAAAGGAAGCTCGTGAAAAGGGCTTACCGATTGACGTATGCCTTGTTGAAGCATCGCATCGTCTAGGTGGAAAAATACAGACTATGGTTCGTGACGGTTTTGTCATTGAAAGAGGTCCAGATTCCTACCTAGAAAGAAAGCAAAGTGCGACACGTCTTGTAAAGGAAGCAGGAATGGAGTCAAAGCTTGTGAACAATACAGCTGGGAAATCGTATGTATTGGTTCAAGAAAGGCTGCATCCAATGCCAGGTGGTTCTGTTATGGGTATCCCAACACAACTGGCCCCATTTGTTACGACTGGACTATTTTCTATTCAAGGAAAGTTAAGAGCCGCTGCTGATTTTGTTTTACCAAAGTCAAATCCAGTTGAGGATCAATCTTTAGGTACCTTCTTTAGAAGAAGACTAGGAGATGAAGTGGTTGAAAACTTAATTGAGCCACTTCTTTCGGGTATCTACGCAGGGGATATTGACCAAATGAGCCTAATGGCAACCTTTCCCCAGTTTTATCAGGTAGAACAAAAATATGGCAGTCTAGTTCTTGGAATGAAAAAATCAACACCCCAAGCTCCAAAAAAATCGCCTGAAACAAAGAGTAAAGGTATTTTCTTAACACTTACTTCCGGGTTGCAGTCTTTAGTGGACGGAATTGAAGCAAAACTTGAGGCTGGATCGGTGTTAAAGGGAATCCGTGTGGATCGAATAAAAAAGATGGACAAAGGATACAAGCTTGAGTTAAACAATGGAGAAAAACTTACAGCAGATGCTATTGTCTCTGCTGTCCCACATCATGTGACACATGCGATGTTTCAGCAGTACGATTTCTTCGATCCTTTTGAACATATGCCATCTACTTCAGTGGCGACCGTTGCATTGGCTTTTCCAAAAGAAGCGGTAGAAAAGGATATCAATGGGACCGGGTTTGTCGTGTCTCGAAATAGCGATTATTCGATAACTGCCTGTACGTGGACACATAAAAAATGGCCGCATTCATGCCCTGAAGGTAGTGTTCTGCTTCGTTGTTATGTGGGCCGTCCTGGTGATGAGGCGATTGTAGATTTATCTGATGATGAACTAAGTAGAATTGTTCTGGAAGATTTGAATAAGACTATGAATATTACGATGGATCCTAATTTTGTTGTTGTTTCAAGGTGGAAGGACTCTATGCCACAATACACTGTTGGACATAAACAAAGAATTCAAACGGTCAATGAGCACGTTGCTCAAGAATTGCCGGGTGTATTTTTAGCAGGAGCTTCTTTTGAAGGCTTAGGAATCCCTGACTGTATTGATCAAGGTGAGGCAGCAGTAAAAAAGGTATTACAATTTCTTCAATAAATTTTTTAAGGGACTCTTTACTAAGAGTCTCTTTTTCACTATTGACACAAACAATATAAGGTGATAGATTACTGATTATACAAAATGACCGTTTTGTTCATTTGGTCAATTATTGAGGTGAAGATATGGGGATTGATCGAAAAAAGCTCATTGTTGAGGCTGCGACAAAGTCTTTTTCACAGTTTGGTTATAAAGCTACCACCATAGACCAAGTTGCCAACATTGCAAATGTTGGTAAAGGAACGATCTATACCTTTTTTAAAAATAAGGAAGAATTGTTTGATGAGATTATTTCTAGCTTAATAAAGGAGCTAAAAGTAACAGCAGATGAGGCATTTTTAGGCGATTTGCCTTTCCATGAAAAGCTGCATCAGGCACTGTATCAAATCCTCGAATTTCGGATGAGCCATCAGCTTTCCATTAAGCTTTTTCAGGAAGCAAGAGAAATTGGTACACCTGCTGTAGTAGATGTGATTAATCGGATGGAAAATAATATATTGCGAAATATTGAAGAACGAGTCGCCAAAGCCATTGAAACTGGAAGCATACAATCCTGTGACCCCAAGTTAACGGCGTTTGTTATGCTGAAACTGTATATTGCTTTAATATTCGATTGGGAAAAAAATAATCCACCACTTGAAAAAGACGAGATAGCCAAGCTATTCGAACAATATATATTTAAGGGTTTAGCCAAATAAGCCCTTCTTTTTTGTTATAAAATGACCAAATGAACATTTCAGTCAATTTGAATATAAAGGGGAGAATAACAATTGAAAAATAATCTTCTAAAAGAAGAAATTGCAGCGGTGTTTCGAAACCGGAAACTATTGATTCCACTGATCGCCGTACTTTTTATACCTATCTTATATAGTGGGATGTTTTTATGGGCATTTTGGGATCCGTATGATCACCTAAAGGATCTTCCAGTAGCGATTGTAAATGAAGATGATGGTGCAACTTATGAAGGAAAAGAACTTCATCTAGGTGATGACTTAGTCGCCAAGTTAAAAGAAAGTCAAGATTTTCATTTTGAATTTGTGGATCGTACTGTGGCAAACGATGACCTAGAAAACCAAAAATATTATATGATCGTCGAGATACCAGATAATTTTTCTGAAAATGCGACGACACTTTTAGATGAAAATCCAGAAAAGCTAGCACTTAACTTTATACCAAATGAAGGCTATAACTTTTTAGCTGCACAAATTGGTGGCACAGCAATTGAAAAGATTAAAGCTTCTCTTTCTGCAAAAGTAACAGAAACGTATGCAGAAAGTATGTTTGACAAAGTAGAAGAACTTGCGGATGGAATGACAAAAGCAAGTGAAGGTGCGAATGATTTGAGCACTGGAACAGCTGATCTTTTGGCAGGAACTTCAAACTTTCATGAAAAGCTGACCCAATTTTCAAATGGGACAGAAAAGTTTTCAGAAGGAATGGCAAGTGCTACAAACGGGACAATTGCCCTCAATAGAGGTGCGTCTGATTTATCAGCAGGTTTAGGACAATTAAGCAGTGGCCAAAACGAGCTTGTTACAGCCTCAAAGACAATTCAATCAGGATTAGGCAGTTTGCATCAAGGAATGACGGATGTAAACACAGGGCTAGAAACGGTGAATGGTAAAGTTCCGGCGTTAATCAGTGGAACAAGTGAGTTAATGGAAGGGGTGGCAACACTTGAAACCTCACTTGCTGAATGGCAAAAGGGTGCTGAGGCGGTTAATGGTGGCGTAAAGGCGCTCACTCAATCCTTACAAGCGGTGATTGCACAAATGCCTGAAGGACCGGAGAGAGCAGTACTTGAACAAACACTTGCCTCTTTAGATTCCAACACTCAAATTCTAGCAGAAAAATCGGCTCTTTTGTCCGCAGGTGCAAGCAATCTTGAAAACGGCATGGAATCTTTACTAGCCGGACAAAAAGAGCTTCAAGGTGGATTAAATCAGTTAGAAGAAGGTACGAATGCTTTAGTAGAAGGATCCTCAGAGCTTTCTGCGGGACAAACAACGTTCGAGTCTGGCATGGAATACTTTCAACAAAAGCTTACAGAAGCATCAAATGGTGCCCAAAAAATCAGCGAGGGTACAAATGGGTTAGTGTCCGGCGTTACAGAGTTAGCGGATGCATCTAAAACCATTGCGTCAAGTGCCAGTCAGTTACAAGAAGGTAGCGATAGCATTATCGATGGAAACAATAAGCTACTAGACGGAAGCAATAAACTGTCAACGAAGCTAGCTGAAGGTGCAGACAAAGCATCCAGTGTTGAGGCGACGGATAAAACATTTGATATGATGGCACAGCCAGTCGAAGTGAAGGAAAAGAAAGTGAATGAGGTATCAAACTACGGTACAGGGTTTGCTCCATACTTCCTGTCTTTAGGATTGTTCGTAGGTGCTTTACTATTATCCATTGTGTTTCCTTTAAAAGAGCCAGCATCTATTCCTAAGAGTGGAATGAACTGGTTCATCAGCAAATTTTCTATTATTGGTGTAGTTGGTGTATTACAGGGGATTGTAGCAGCGACCGTGTTACTACTAGGTCTAGGATTACAAGTTGAAAGTACATTTTACTTCTATCTTTTCACGATCATTACTAGTATCACGTTTGTGACATTAATTCAATTATTGGTCACAACGCTTGGAGATCCAGGTCGTTTTGTCGCCATTATCGTTCTTATTTTGCAATTAACAACAAGTGCAGGAACTTTTCCATTAGAGCTTATACCAAGCGCATTACAGCCGTTTAATTCATTATTGCCAATGACCTATTCGGTTCAAGGATTTAAAGCGGTTATTTCAAGTGGGGATTACTCATTCATGTGGCATAACGCATATATCCTATTATCCTTCGCTGTTGTTTGTGCGGTGGGGACCATTCTTTATTTTTCAAAAATGCATAAGCGCCAATTTCGTGTCATGGCAGAATAAAAAATAGCCCCAGTCAGCTGACTGGGGCCTTTATTGTAAACTATGAATCTATATGTTTGTTACATCCATGCAATGCTCGCACTTATTGCCATAGCATTCATGTTGTTCATCAATTTTATTCCCACATTGTACACATTCCTTCGGTGGTAAGTTTCTGAAAAATTCAACAATGCTCTCAAACATATAAGTTCCCCCTATTATGGTGTTTAAAACAGATTAATTATTAATTAAATTGTATTATAACAGTTTGGATGTGTCAATCGTTGTTTTACCTATTTTTCATAAATAAATAAAAAAGCTATAATAAACGATAGATATAATAAAAGCGGAGGGATTCGTTCAATGAAGCTCACAACAATAGGTTTTTGGGGTGGTTATCCTAAAGCAAATGCAGCAAGCACAGGATATGTGTTAGAACATAACGGTTTTCAATTATTGATTGATTGTGGAAGTGCGGTTTTGTCCAAGTTACAAAATTATTATCAGCCTGAAGAATTGGATGCAGTGGTTTTATCTCATTATCATGCCGACCATATTGCTGATATTGGTGCCTTGCAGCATGCTCGATTGATTCAAGGGTTTTTAGGGAGTGAGATGAATACATTACCGATTTATGCACATGATGGTGATGCCCATGAATTTTCTAAGTTAACGTACAAAACGATCACAAAAGGAATTGCTTATGATCCGAATGCTGAATTGAAAGTAGGTCCATTCACTATTCAATTTTTATTAACCAAGCATCCGGTTCCTTGTTATGCGATGAGATTTGAGGTTGATGGTAAAGCTTTAGTTTACACAGCAGATACTTCGTTCATTGAGGAGTTTGTTTCTTTTAGTGAAGGAGCCGACGTTCTTTTGTGCGAATGTAACTTCTATGCTAATCAGGACGGCAGTGGAGCCGGACATATGAACAGCTTTGATGCTGGAAAGCTTGCGGCTAGAGCAAATGTTAAGCAGCTTGTGTTAACGCATCTTCCTCACTATGGAGAACTACAGCAGTTAGTGGACGAAGCAAAGCAACATTATATGGGTCCAACAGGCTTGGCCTACACTGGACAAGTGATTGAAATTTAAGGAGAGAGAAGCATGCTATTTATTGATAATAAAGGGATTACCGATCCAAGAATAAATTTAGCAATTGAAGAATATTGCCTGAAAAATTTAAACATAGATAAAACATATCTACTTTTCTACATAAATGAACCATCTATTATCATTGGTAAAAATCAAAATACGATTGAAGAAATAAATACGGACTATGTAGAGGAAAACGAGATTCATGTAGTTCGTAGGCTTTCAGGTGGTGGAGCGGTTTACCATGACTTAGGAAATTTAAATTTTAGCTTTATTACTAAGGACGATGGAGAAAGCTTTCATAATTTTAAAAAGTTTACGGACCCGGTCGTTGAAGCTTTGCGTGAGCTAGGGGTACAGGCAGAATTAAGTGGGAGAAACGATATTTTGGTTGAGGGTAGGAAAATTTCTGGGAATGCACAGTTTTCCACTAAGGGACGAATGTTTAGTCATGGAACGCTTATGTTTGATTCAGAAATTGACCATGTTGTTTCAGCATTAAAGGTTCGTAAGGATAAAATTGAGTCCAAAGGAATCAAATCGATTCGAAGCAGAGTCGCCAATATTTCGGAGTTCTTAACAGAAAAGGTTTCTATGGAAGAGTTTCGTTCCCTGCTGCTTGAGAAAATCTTTAGTGGTACAGAGAATGTTAATGAGTACGTGTTATCAGAGGAAGATTGGAAGAATATTCACGAGCTTTCCAAAGAACGCTATCAAAATTGGGATTGGAATTACGGGAAGTCCCCTAAGTTTAACCTCCAGCATTCGCACCGTTTCCCGGTGGGTCATATTGATGTGCGATTGGAAGTGAATAAAGGGGTTGTTGAAAGCTGCAAAATTTATGGTGATTTCTTTGGAGTTGGAGATGTCGCCGATATAGAAGAAAAACTAACGGGAATTCGTTACGATAAAGCTGTGATACAATTAGCGTTGGACAATGTAAATATTAAACATTATTTTGGTAACGTGACAAAAGAAGATTTTTTACAACTAATATATTAAGTTGTTGGGGGATTAAGGATGGCAATTTTAGTAACAGGTGGAGCCGGCTATATTGGTAGCCACACAGTGGTAGAGCTTTTGAATCATGGAGAAGAAGTCGTGGTTGTAGACAATTTACAAACCGGTCATCTCCCAGCGGTAAAGGGCGCAACTTTCTATCAAGTAGACTTACGCGATTCTAAAGCATTATGGGAAGTGTTTTCAAAGCATTCGATTGAAGCCGTGATTCATTTTGCGGCGAGTTCTCTAGTAGGCGAAAGTGTAGAGAAGCCGCTCATGTATTACGAAAATAATCTTATTTCTTCACACTCATTGGTCTCTGTTATGGTGGAGCATAATGTGAAGAAAATTGTGTTTTCATCAACAGCAGCAACATACGGAGAGCCCAAAGAGGTTCCGATTTCAGAGGAGTCAGAAACATCTCCAACGAATCCATATGGAGAAACAAAGCTTGCTATGGAAAAAATGTTCCGTTGGTGTGACGGTGCTTACGGCTTAAAGTCGATTTCCCTTCGCTATTTTAATGCTGCTGGCGCCCACTCGGACGGAATAATTGGTGAGGACCACACACCTGAAACTCATTTAATTCCAATTATTTTGCAGGTAGCCTTGGGACAGAGAGAGCATATTGGTATCTATGGGGATGATTATCCGACTGAGGACGGAACATGTATCCGCGATTATATTCATGTTATGGACCTTGCTAACGCTCACTGGTTAGCTTTAGAATATTTACGTAAAAATGAAGTAAGTGATGTGTTCAACCTTGGAAATGGACGAGGTTTTTCGGTGAAAGAGGTAATTGAAACAGCAAGAACAGTTACAAAGCATGAAATTCCAGCTGTAGTTAGTCCACGTCGAGCAGGCGATCCAGCTGTATTAATTGCATCATCTGAAAAAGCTCAGCAAACATTAGGCTGGAAGCCAAAGTATAATCAGTTAGAAATCATTATTGAAACCGCATGGAATTGGCATCAGAACAATCCTGGTGGCTATAAAAAATAGGATGTAGGTGGGGCTCCATGGGATGGAGCCCCTTTTGGTGTTATTGTAGGATGCGGTTTTGCTGATTGCTCTGCATTCCTTGTGTAGTACCTTGGATACCTTGGGAACCACCTGATGTAGCGAACGAATTAAGCAACTGTTGTGTGTCTTCTTCTTTGAGCTGAGGAACTTGATAAAATTCCTTTTTGTTTTGATATAAGAAAATTTCGTACGCCATTTCCAAATAGTTAGGGATACTATCCTGAAGCACACGACGAACAATCGGATTCGTTGCTTCACCAGCAGCCATCGTCATCGTTTGAGCAGATGACTTCATACAGCCAAGCATGAGCGAAGATAAACACTTATCGTCAATTTCAGCTGCAGACTGCTTCGGTTTAGTCGGTTGGGAGGATTTCATACCATAAACAACATCATTGGATTGCTTCATCATATAGCTAGAAGTTGGGTGACTTGGATCTTGCCCAGTTTTAAAACACTCGACTAACACATTATATTGATCCGTAATAAATTGACGTTGGCGAACGACAATATCCTTTAACTCAGGATCCTTAATCTGTTGTTCGAACATTAAATACTGGTCAATCGTACCAAGAGTACCCGAAATCACCTCATGCACATCAAGAATCTCATGCGCCCCGTGATTCACGGTTCTCGCCATATTTGGTGAAGCCATCATATTATTTGTAGAAGCCGTTTGCATGTTGTTTTGCTGTTGTTGTGTTATCATCCGCCTCAACCCCCACATTTGGATTTGTACAGCTAAATACCGTACGTGTCTATTATGGTGAAAGATGCGGGAGAGCATACGAGGTGAAAATTTGGGAAAAATGGTAGTTAGGTTCCCAGGAGTCGGAAAAAAGAGTGTAGCGGTAACCAAAGTGTGGGTTAGGTTCCCATGAGTCCGAAAAAAAGCGTGTGGCGGTAACCAAAGTGTGGGTTAGGTTCCCATGAGTCCGAAAAAAAGCGTGTGGCGGTAACCAAAGTGTGGGTTAGGTTCCCGTGAGTCCGAAAAAAAGCGCGTGGCGGTAACCAAAGTGTGGGTTAGGTTACCGTGAGTCCGAAAAAAAGCGCGTGGCGGTAACCAAAGTGTGGGTTAGGTTCCCATGTGCACAGTAAAAGGCTCTGAGCGGTAATCAAAGGTGTCATATTTACAGAATTTAACTTTTCAGTACAAAATGAGCTTTCCTACTATGCCCCTTTAATGCAAAGTGTGATGACAACACCCGCCTCACAGTCTTCTTCGACTTCACCACACCCCCGCACCACTCATAAATCACATTCGTGGTTACCAACCGATCCGGAAACAGCAGCATGAACTCATAAACACTTCTAACGATTGCATCGTCAATACTTTCAGTTGTTCCGCATGAACAGACCAATCTCGTTTCTGTAGCTTCTTTGAAGAAAGTATAGCAGTGGGAACAATAAATTCCTTTTTGTAGAATCTCATAAGAATAATCAGGTTTTCTTATTATCGGTGATGTAGATAAATGATGTGTCAGGAGTTTATTTGCCATTTTCTCATGTAGATGAGTAGTTTTGGTTGGTTTGTTGGCAAGAGTTCTTAGTAATCGCTGGATTTGGGTAGGGTAGATAATGGGTGTTTTCATGGGGGCTTGATAGAGGGTGAACTCAGGGTTTACAAATACTAAAAATGGTTCAATAGGAAGCATACAGCCGTGTTCCTGTAAAAAACGTCGCAGCAAGGATTCGCTTCTTTGCAACTGTTCTAGGGGGTTTTTAATTTCCTTATCTGATAAAGTATACCAACGATCTCCTTTAACATAAAAATCTCCTTCAAAATTTTTTATCTCAAACAACAAAACGGATTCTTGAAAAATTGCTAGGGAATCCATTTGAAAAAGGTTATTACCAAAATCAAGCAGTACGTCATTTAACAGTAGAAACTCATTTGTCAATGAACTGACATATTGATCAAACAACAATTCACCAGCGTAGCCCTTCTCAAGACGTTGGTAATGAGAAACATCCTTTTCACACAAGCTCATTCGTAAAAATAAACTGCGATATAACAAAAGGTTTTCCGACTCTTTTCTAGATTTAAGTAACATCTTCCACATCCTTTCCTTTTTAGTGTATATCTTCTTAAATGATTTGTCTAAAAATTCATAAATGTATGCGTTTACACTTGTAAGCCTAATTGCCAACCAATATAATGGAAGTAGGGATTTATCATCATTTATGAATGAATACTCATTCATAGTGAGTGTTTGAAAAAATTCACGAACAAAGCAAACGAAAAAGCACACAAACAAATCACACAACAACACAACAACACAACAACACAACACCTAAGACCACCATACGAACAAACCAACACAACCAACTAAAGGGGATGGAGCGATGAATTTATCTGCTCAGTTACACGAGACGGCGAAAGCATTGCCTCAAAAAACAGCGTATTTTTTTAATGATGAGGCTAGTACGTATGCTGAATTGGATGGGGCCATTACGAAGTTTGCGTCAGGGCTTGAGGCACTTGGGGTCAAAAAAGGGGATCATATTGCGTTACTATTGGGGAATTCACCGTATTTTGTTGTTAGTTTGTACGGAGCACTGAGATTAGGGGCAACAGTGATTCCGGTTAATCCGATTTATACTCCGGATGAAATTGGCTATATTATTAAAAATGGGGATGTAAAAACAGTGGTTGCACTGGATCTATTACTTCCACTTGCAGAAAAAATGCATCATTTATTGCCTGAGGTTGAGAATTATATCATTTGTGATACACCTCAAGGTAAGGAACGAGGACTCAATAATAGCAACTTATCGGTAGGAGATAAGCTACATACATTTACAAGCATACTTGCATCCGGTGACTTAAGTTATCAGGGCCCAGAGCTTAATGAGGATGATGTGGCAGTGATTTTGTACACTTCAGGTACAACTGGAAAGCCAAAGGGTGCCATGCTTACTCACAAAAATTTATACAGCAATGCAAAAGATACAGGCGATTATTTGAAAATGAATGAGGATGACCGTATCATTACCACTCTTCCCATGTTTCATGTGTTTTGCTTAACGGTCGCGCTTAATGCACCTTTATTGAGTGGGGCAACCATATTAATTGATCCAAAATTTAGTCCTGCTGAAATTTTCCGCTTATCCAAAAAGTATGAACCGACTGTTTTTGCCGGAGTACCTACTATGTATAACTTCCTTTACCAATACGAAGCAGGAGATCCAAAGGACTTACAATCCTTACGATTATGTATTTCCGGTGGTGCCTCGATGCCGGTTTCCTTGCTCGAGAACTTTGAGAGGAAGTTCAACGTGCTTATTTCTGAGGGATACGGACTTTCGGAAGCTTCACCAGTTACTTGCTTTAATCCGCTCGATCGTCCGCGAAAGGCAGGTTCGATTGGTCAGTCCATTGTTCATGTAGAAAACAAGGTTGTGAATGAATTAGGAGAAGAAGTTCCTATCGGGCAGGTTGGGGAGCTTATCGTTTCCGGTCCGAATGTGATGAAGGGGTATTATAAAATGCCGGAGGAAACACAGGCGGCCATTCGTAATGGCTGGTTATACACCGGTGATCTTGCTAGAAAGGATGAGGAAGGTTATTTTTATATCGTTGACCGGAAAAAGGACCTCATTCTTGTCGGTGGCTACAATGTGTATCCGAGAGAAGTAGAGGAAGTGCTTTATAGTCATCCAGATATAATCGAGGTGGCAGTGCTTGGTGTTCCTGATCCAGAACAAGGAGAAATGGTAAAAAGCTATGTTGTTACGAAGAATTCAGAGCTAACAGAAGAGGATGTTCTTGATTATTGCCGTGAGCGTTTGGCAAAATACAAGATTCCTAGTTCTGTAGATTTTCTTGAAGAGCTTCCAAAGAATACAACCGGGAAAATTTTACGTAGAGCGTTAAAGCAACAAATCATTCAAGCATAGGAATAGAAAAAAAGCAGGCAGAAATATGTCTGCTTTTTGATTGAGGCTGTTTTCGCAAAGATTGTTGTTAAAATCTAAAAGCCGATTTTAACGTGGAAATAGCTATTTTGCCCTATAGAATTTAGTTTGCAGGCTCTTTTCTTATTAATTTTATGCTATTTTCTGCTGAAATTTAGCACAATTATTAAAATTAGGTTCCAAAAAGCAACAAAGTTTAAGAAAAGAGCTTTGATTGAAGGAGGAGTTAGCTGTGAGCCTTATGCTTTATGAAAAAAAAGACTTCATCGGTTTTATTACCTTGCATCGTCCGGATGTTATGAATGCTTTCAATTTTGAATCCTTGCTGCAACTTCAGGATATTGTGCAAAAAATTCGTCATGACCGTGATGTGCGTGCTGTCCTAATCACCGGATCAGGAGAGAAAGCCTTTAGTGTCGGTGCCGATTTAAAGGAACGGAAACATCTCTCACCAGAAGATGTGATGAGAAATGTACACAAAATCGGAGAAGTGTTTTCAGAAATAAGCGAGCTCCCTCAACCAACAATTGCAGCAATTAATGGATATACCTTTGGTGGAGGAATGGAGCTAGCTCTAGCTTGTGATTTCCGCCTAGCGGTAAAAGGCACTAAGATGGGGTTGACCGAAACGAGTCTTGGAATTATACCAGGTGCAGGTGGTACACAGCGTTTGCCACGTTTAATTGGTGAAACAAAAGCATTGGAGCTTATTTTAACGGCTAGAAAAATAACAGCTGAACAGGCAGAACAATTAGGGCTCGTGAACAAAGTGACTGAGTCGCATGACCTTATGAATGAATCCTTAAAGCTGGCTAATGAGATGCTTGCTAATGCACCTATTGCCCTTCAGCAAGCGAAATTTGCCGTTCGTCAAGGGATGAGTGTAGATTTGAATACGGCATTAAAGATTGAAAGGAAAGCTTATGAGGTAACGATACCAACCGACGATCGCAAGGAAGCGTTACAAGCTTTTAGTGAAAAGAGAAAACCAAATTTTCAAGGAAAGTAGATCAAAGGACCAGTCGGAATCGATTGGTTCTTTTTGTAGTATAATAAATATTTAGAAAATTTATAAAAAAGACTTGTAGAAAAGAACGGCTCCTTATATATAATAATAGGTAGATATTTTAGTGCATAAAAGCATAAAAGTAAAAAAGTGATAGAGAGAGAGTAAGAGGGGGAAATATTATGCTAAGAAAAATGAAATCACTCGCTGCCATTTCGGTTGCAGGTGCATTATTCTTAAGTGGCTGTGGCAGCTCAGAAACGGATAATGCAAACGGAGATTCAGAAGTAAAGACACTTAAAGTCGGTGTAACTCAGATTGTTGAGCATCCGTCGTTAGATGCGGCTCTTGAAGGCTTTCAAAAAGCGCTTGAAGAACAAGGACTTGAAGTGGAATATGATGTGCAAATTGCTCAAGGTGACCAAAATAATAACCAATCGATTGCTAACAACTTTGTTGGTGATAAGGTGGACCTGATTTTTGCTAACTCAACACCAAGTGCATTGAGCGCGTTAAACGCAACGAAGGACATTCCAATTGTGTTTACGTCTGTTACTGATCCAGTAGGTGCTGGTCTTGTAACGGCTATGGATCAGCCAGGAGATAATATTACAGGCACAACAGATACACATCCAGACGCGATTCCGAATATGGTTAATTTTATGAATGAGAACTTTAGCGGTAGTACGGTTGGAGTTATTTACAATTCAGGTGAACAAAATTCAGTTGCCCAAATCGATCTTGTTAAGGATGCGTTAGAAGGGACAGACTTGAAGCTTGCTGAAGCTACGGTTTCTACTTCTTCTGAAGTAAAGCAAGCAGCTGAATCATTAATCGGTAAGGCTGATATGTTCTATATCATTACTGATAACACAGTTGTTTCTGCTTTAGAGTCTGTTATTCAAGTAGCGAATGACCAAGATTTACCGTTGTTTGTAGGAGAGCTAGATTCAGTAAAACGCGGTGGTTTTGCAGCATTTGGCTTTGACTACGGTGATATCGGCTATGAAGCTGGAGCGATGGCTGCGCAAATCTTAAAAGGTGAAAAGAAGGCATCAGAATTACCTGTTCAGTATCCACAAAACCTAAAGCTATTAATCAACCAAACAGCTGCAAAGGAAATGGGTATTGAAATAAAGGACGAATGGAAAGAACTTGCGGAACTTGTAGACTAATGAATATTGGTTTGGGCTTCTGGATTTATTCCTTGAAGCCCTTCCGTATTTAAGAAAGGAGAAGCATCTATGTTTACAGCGATTTTTTCATCAGTAGAGGCAGGTGCCATTTACGCACTTATGGCGCTTGGTGTGTACTTGTCTTTTAGAATACTAGACTTCCCTGATTTAACGGTGGATGGAAGTTTTGTTACGGGAGCATCAGTTGCAGCTGTAATGATCGTGTCTGGAGCGAATCCTTTTATCGCAACATTGGCTGCACTTGTTGCAGGCTTTATTGCCGGTTGCTTGACGGGTCTTCTTCATACAAAAGGAGGAATCAATCCTTTATTATCTGGGATTTTAATGATGATTGCTCTTTATTCGATTAACCTGCGAATTATGGGGAAATCAAACGTTCCACTTTTATCAGAGGAAACGGTTATTACAAAGATTTCGGATTTTTGGACGAATTTAAATATTGATCAGACCATCGGCTCGTTGTTTGTTTCTATAGGATTAGCCGACTATACTCCAAAAACATGGGGAATTTTGCTTTTTATGCTCATCCTAGCATTTATTATTAAAGGATTGATCGATGCATTTTTAAAGACAGATATTGGTCTTGCCTTGCGTGCGACTGGTGACAATGAAACGATGATTCGAAGCTTTTCTGCTAACACGGATACATTAAAAGTAATCGGTTTAGGTTTATCAAATGCTCTTGTTGCTTTTGCGGGTGCACTGATTGCTCAGTACAACGGATTTAGTGATGTTGGAATGGGTATTGGTATGATTATCATTGGTTTGGCATCGGTAATTATCGGTGAAGCAATCTTTGGAGCTAAAAGTATTGTTCGTGCGACCTTCGCTGTCATCGGTGGTGCGATCGTATATCGAATTATTGTTACGTTGGCGTTACGAGTAGAGTTTTTAGAAACGGGAGATATGAAGTTAATTACTGCGATTATTGTTGTTTCTGCCCTTGTTGTACCTAAGCTGGTTAATCAGCAAAAAGAAAGACAACGAAAGAAAAAACGCCTGCTTGAATCATCATCAAGACAAAATAACTCCATAGAGAAGAGTGGTGAACAGCTTGCTGCAGCTAAATCAGATTTATAAAGTGTTCAATGAAGGCACACCTGACGAAAAGATTGCCATTAATCATGTCAATTTGTCTTTGAATAAGGGAGACTTTGTCACTGTGATTGGAAGTAACGGAGCTGGGAAATCAACTCTTATGAACCTTATCTCTGGAAAAATGTTTCCTGATATTGGCCAAGTGAAGGTTGATGGCCAGGATGTTACTACCATGAAAGAGCATAAACGTTCTCGTCTCATTGGTCGCGTGTTCCAGGATCCAATGGCAGGAACAGCTCCATCTATGACGATCGAAGAAAATTTAGCCATTGCCTATTCAAGAGCATCTTCACGAGGATTGAGCAGAGGAGTGACCAAAAAACGCCGAGAGTTTTTTATCGGAAAATTAGAGTCACTGCATCTTGGGCTTGAAAATCGTCTTCAGGCGAAAGTTGGACTCCTATCAGGAGGGGAGCGCCAAGCATTATCTTTACTGATGGCAACCTTTACTGATCCTAAAATCCTTCTCTTAGATGAGCATACAGCTGCTCTTGATCCATCACGAGCAGAGCTTATTACAAACTTAACTAGAGATATCGTGAATGAAACAAACTTAACAACGTTAATGGTAACCCATAATATGCAACAGGCACTTGATCTTGGTAACCGACTGATTATGATGGATAGTGGTCAAATTATTTTCGAAGCAACTGAAGAGGAAAAATCAAAACTAACGGTTGAAAAGCTTCTTGAGGAATTCCAGCGTATCCGTGGTTCTAAAATGAGTAGTGATCGTTCAGTGCTTGTATAGAAAACACATCAGAGAGACTCTCTGTGTGTTTTCTTTTTTGTGTCTCTTGATGGATATTTATTGTACAGGTATAATATTCGTTACCTGAGTTTCCAGTTTTATGTATATTTTGGTAGATTCGTAGATATGGGTGGTGATTTTTTTGGAAGAAGTGGTTTCTGTTAGAAGTAACAGTGAATTTCGAAAAGGAATACAAGCAGGATTGTCGATCGGCATTGGTTATTTCCCGATTGCGTTAACATTTGGTTTGCTTGCAAAAACAACCGGACTTACAGTGACTGAAACCGTACTAATGAGTATTATTGTGTTTGCCGGTGCCTCTCAATATATTTCACTTAGCTTGCTCACGCTTGGTACAGGAGTATTTGAGATTGTATTAACAACTTTTATTGTAAACATCAGACATTTTCTTATGTCAGCTTCCTTGAATGAAAAAGTAGAAGAGGAAGGGACTTCACTTAAAATGCTTTATTCTTTTGGAATAACAGACGAGACGTTTTCTGTTGCCGCATTAAAAGATGGCAAGGTTTCGACTGGATTTCTGTTTGGAGTCATTACCGTTTCATATTCGAGCTGGGTCATTAATTCCGGTCTAGGACATGTAATTGGTGCGTCACTACCTAAGACTCTTCAAGAAAGTATGTCTGTTGCTCTTTATGCGATGTTTATTGGACTTGTGGTTCCTTCGATGAAGAAAAGCGTGAAGGTGGTTTTTTTAGCGGTAATAGCGGCGAGTTTTAACACAATATTTACGATGACAGAAGTTCTGTCTACTGGTTGGTCCATTGTCGCGTCGACTTTGCTATCAGCTGTAATTGTGGAAGTTGTGCAAACACTTCGGGGACGGGAGGGAGAAGAGGAACATGAAAAGTGAGATTCTATGGATGATTGTCGGAATGGGATTAGTCACTTATATTCCAAGAATGCTTCCTTTCGTGCTGTTTAAAGGAAAAGAATTACCCTCATTTTTGCAAGGAATTTTGAAAAACGTACCATATGCAACACTAGGGGCACTAATATTCCCGGGCATATTATTTATTCAAGAGGATCTTTGGTATGGACTTTTTGGGGCTGCAGCCGCGTTTATAGCCGCTTTTCTCGGTGCAAATGTAATAATAGTCGTTATTGGCTCAATCACGGTACTTACGGTGTATTCCTATTTTTTCTAAGCTGTTTCTCCTGGAGGAACAGTTTTTTTGTTATCTTTTGGGATACAGTAATTACTGGTTCTAAATCCTATTTTTATTACTAAAATAAGTACAAAAGGATTGGACAAGGTGGAAAGGGGAGATATTTTTTGGCTAAGAAAATTGGCTTGTACGGTGTGCTTGCCTTTTGTTTATACGTACTCTTTTTTTACTGGTACTTATTTTATTTTTCACAATCAAGCTTGCCGTTTGAATATCAGGGAACGAAGGCAGATCCTGCTACTTTTTTAAATGAAAGAGAGTTAATGTTAACAGAGGAATACTCGAAAATTCGCAACTTCTTGTTTTTTATTTCGACCCCCATTGAGTGGTTATTTTATTTGCTTATATTATTGTTTGGTTTATCTAAGACGTTTAAGCGATGGTCGGAACAATCGGCTAAATATCGGATTCTTCAGCAAGCAATTTATTTAATTTGGTTGTCTGTAGCTGCCTTTATAGCAACGACTCCATTAAGCTATGTTAGCTATTCACTCTCAAAGAAATACAATATTTCAACCCAATCCTTTTCGTCTTGGATGAAGGACGAGTTAATCGATTTTTGGATAAATTACGGTACTTTGTTTCTCATAGTATCCGTTTTATATTGGTTAATGAGAAAGAGCGGTAAGAAGTGGTGGTTTTATGGGTGGTTAATTTCCATACCATTCACTTTATTTATGATGTTTTTACAACCAGTAGTGATTGATCCATTGTACAATGATTTCTATCCTCTTAAAAATAAGGAGCTGGAGACTAAGATCCTTGATATAGCGAATTCGGCTGGAATTCCTGCGGAGCATGTATTTGAAGTAAATATGGCAGAAAAGACGAATGCGCTCAATGCGTATGTAACAGGAATTGGATCTAATTCTAGAATTGTTCTATGGGATACGACTCTTAATCGATTAACCGAAGACCAAATTCTATTTATTATGGCTCATGAGATGGCACATTATGTGGAAAAGCATTTGTATATTGGAATTGCTGGGTATTTGGTGTTCTCTTTGCTCGGACTATATATCATTTCGAGGTTAATGAGAGCGATTGTGAGCAGATGGGGTGAGGCATTAAAAATTTCTGCAGTTAACGATATTGCGTCGCTTCCACTGTTTCTATTGCTGTTATCGATGCTGATGTATGTATCAAGTCCATTTTCAAATACAGTGTCACGATATCAAGAGATGCGTGCGGATCGCTATGCAATTGAAATGACTCAGAATTCAGAGGCAGCGATTGGAACATTCCAGGAGCTTACAAAAGCGGGGCTTAGTCAGGTAAATCCGCCTCTACTTGTAAAAATCTTCCGATATGGTCATCCAACCATGCTTGAGCGGATTACAAGAATAGAAGAATATGAACTTGAGCAAAGAAATCAGCAATAAGAAGAAAATGGGGCCCTTTAAAGGAGCCCCATTTTCTTCTTAAGTCCCAAATCTCTTGGTCAACAGCTTGTATTCATTTGATAGCTTAAAAAATTCTGATCTGTTTCTTTCGTCAATGGCTTGATCAATTCGTTTTGTTAGTTTTTCTTTTTCCGCTTTTAACAATGATTCTGACAGCAGCATCTCAACGTACAAATCTAACACAAATGATTCCTTCGCTTTCTTGCGATTCATGGCACTGGATTTCATTAGCTCTGTATAAGATTTTTCTTTCATTGAAATCACCTCTGATGTCTTTTTCATATTATATTTAACTTTATAGAAATTATCAACAGAATTTTTAAAAAATTTAGAAAGTTCAAGTTTCAATTGTGAACTAATTCCGAATTTTTTACAAAATTTGATATTGTTTTAATTCAAGCTGATATGATAGGAGGTGAATCAGAATTGTCATAAGGAGATGAAAGAATGAGAATGCAGCATCAAAGAAATCTGGTAGAGGAGTACGAAATTAACCCATTTACGATGGTGATTATGCCTACCACGTATGGGTGCAAAACATATTCAAAGGTATATGAAACAGATGATACCTGTCTTTCCCCTTTTAAGCCTATTGAAATCATAAGAAAAAGCTGTCAGTTTTTTGGATCAAGTTATGAAGGTAGAAAGGACGGAGTTAGACAGCTCACTGGAATTACCCATAAGGTCCCCATTCCTGTTTCCCCTACAAATTACATCTACTTTTTCCCAACCACTTCCCCCGATAATTCGGAATGTATTTGGCTTGCTCATGAGCATATCGTCGATTATAAAAAGGGTGATAAAAGTGAGACGACGGTCATGTTCACGAACAAGGAAGTTATGAATATTCCAATTTCCTATAACTCTTTTCACAACCAAATCTCAAGAACCTTGCTAGTACAATCGAAGTTAGGAAAACGTCTAGAGGATACAAGAACCATGTATGTGAATTTTGGTAAAAAGATGAGGGCGTCAGAAAACCAACTGGATTATGGAAATTACGGGCATTAAATCAATATGAACAGGAGCAGCTTTATGCTTCTGTTTTGTTATTTTCTCGCTTAAATAAATAATACTCAAGCAGTTCTTGGACTTTGTTTCGAATTCTTGGATTAAAATAATTATGATGCTCTTCGTATCCTTTATAAAGAAAGGTAAACATCGTAAACGCTTCGTCGTGATTGGATTGGTATACTTTCATTTTATTTTTACTCATATAGCGCTTAATCTCACTAAGCTCCTTTTGGACGATCTTCATGGTTTCTTCAATCAAATGAAGATAGGGCTCCTTTAACTTAATGGTACTTTTGTTAATACTTTGAATGTCACGATTTAGAACGGTAAGGACCATTGGTAAGTAAATGGCTTGCTCAATCATATTTCTTTCTTCTGGTGGAATTCTAGTCATATTTATCGAACCTTTCAGACTAAAATAAGAACGTTTGTTCTATTTTATTTTATACGATTCAAGAGGGAAAGGCAAGATGCTAACTTAAACGATTTATTTCAAGTGTTGTTGTGCGTTAGTTTATGAAAAGAAAAAAGAAAAAATAAGTTTTTTAGAAGGAATAATATTTCAGCTATCGAAATAAATAAGTAAATATGAAGGAGATGATATGGGTGAGTAAAAGAACGTTAGTGGCAGAAGACTTGTATCAATTAAAATCAGTAGCAGACCCTCAGCTAGCTAGCAATGGACAAGACCTAGTGTATATTCAAACTGCAATTGATGAAAAGAAAAATGATTATGTCTCAAATATTTACTACATGAATGTAGAGGAAGAATCGGATCCTGTTCAATGGACTTTTGGTACGGAGCGGAATTTTTCTCCAAGATGGTCACCATGTGGAGAAAAGGTAGCTTTCGTTTCAACGAGAAGCGGGAAGGGACAGATATACATACTGCATAAAAAGGGTGGGGAAGCGAGACAGCTTACTAGCATAGCTCATGGAGTTAGTAATCCAGTTTGGTCACCTGATGGAAAACAAATCGCTTTTACTACCGGGTTAAAACCAGGGGAAGAACTGAGTGAGAAAGAAGAGAAAAGTGAAGAAAATCCAAAACTGTTAAAGCCATTAGTAGTAGAGAAGATGAAGTATAAATCGGATGCAGCCGGTTTTCTAGATGAAAAAGTAAAACAGGTGGCCATCGTGAACGTCGAAAGTGGAGAAGTACAGCTAATCACATCGGGAAATGCCGATATCCATTTACAAAGCTGGTCTCCAGATGGAAATACACTTGCAGTATCAGCGGATCTAAGCGAAGATGCAGATTTTTCGTTCATAAATGATTTCTTTTTATTAGATATAAAAACAAAAGAGCTAAGAAAAGTGACAGAAGGTACAGGTTATTTTGGCAGTGCTAGCTTTTCTCCGGATGGAAAATATATCGGACTGTTTGGTCACGAAAGAGAATTTAAGAATGCAACTTTGACCAAGCTTTGGATTTATGATGTTGAGGGAGAAACATTATCTTGCTTAACGGAAGGCACAGACTTGCTTGTTGGAGACTTAGCAATCGGAGATTTTCATCAAGGGGTAGTAACTCCGGGCGTGCTTTGGGGAGAAAACAGTACGAGTTTTTATTTCTTGGCAACTGATCATGGAAATACCGTTCTATACTACGGTTCGGTAGAAGGTGAGCTGTATCCGGCATTGCTTGATAAGCAGCATGTGTATGGTGCAACTACGGGTGGACAAGTGAATCAAGCAGTCGTTGCAATCAGTAAACCAACCGAGCCAGGAGAGCTTTATCTATTGGATGTACCAACGGGAGATCTTAAACAACTAACAAATGTAAATAAAGAATTTCTTGAGGAGGTCGTCCTCGCTGAAGTGGAAGAAATTGAATTTACATCCACAGATGACTGGCAGTTACACGGTTGGATCATGAAGCCGGCATCATTTAAAGAGGGTGAAAAATATCCGTGTATTTTAGAAATTCACGGTGGACCTCATGCTATGTATGCCAATACATATTTTCATGAGTTTCAAATGCTAGCTGCAGCCGGATATGCCGTTTTATTTATTAATCCAAGAGGCAGTCACGGATACGGGCAGTCATTTGTTGATGCGGTTCGTGGAGATTATGGTGGAAGAGACTATGCAGATTTAATGGATGCGGTTGATTTTGCATTGAAAAAGTTTGACTTTATAGATGAAAACAAACTAGGGGTTACGGGCGGAAGCTATGGCGGCTTTATGACAAACTGGATTGTTGGACACACGAACCGGTTTAAGGCGGCAGTTACTCAGCGCTCCATTTCAAACTGGATTAGTTTTTATGGAGTAAGTGATATTGGGTACTACTTTAATGAATGGCAAATAAAAGCAGAGCTTGAGGATTTAGAAACCTTGTGGAAGCATTCCCCACTCGCCTATGTAAAAAGGATAGAAACACCACTCCTTATTCTGCATAGTGAAAAGGATTATCGTTGTCCTATCGAGCAGGCTGAGCAGTTATACATTGCGTTAAAGCATCGTAAAAAGGAAACGAAATTCGTGCGTTTCCCTGAATCCAATCATGAGTTATCAAGAAGCGGGAAGCCTAATTTAAGAATCGAGAGACTAAACCATATTCTTGGATGGTTTAAAGAATATATTCAATAATCTAGTAAATACCCATGGGAAACGAGTCCTGTGGGTATTTTTGTCATAAAATAGGCGAATTCGTTCTCTTTTTTAATTAGGAGGTGTACAATATGAGAAAAAGGACCATGTTAGAATAATATGCAGCTTATTTACGTGAGGAGATTAAGTAATGGATGTAGAATTAATCAAAGCTTGGTTTACTCTTGAAAATATTATGGAGTTAATAGAAAAATACCGTTCCTTTGGGCCATTACCGGGAATATTACTTCCATTACTAGAAGCGTTCCTTCCGTTTTTACCACTTTTCCTTTTTGTGATGGCAAATGCGAGTGCCTTTGGATTATGGTTTGGATTTTTATTTTCTTGGATAGGTGCATCAGGTGGGGCACTAATCGTTTTTCTCTTGGTCAGGAAGTTTGGTCAAAAGAGAATATTGAACTTTTTAAAAAAGCACCCTCAAGTTCAAAAACTCATGGTTTGGGTGGAGAACCATGGATTTGGCCCACTGTTTTTACTTTTATGCTTTCCTTTTACACCATCAGCTGTTGTGAACATTGTAGCTGGCCTATCAAAAATAAGTATTGCTCAATATATGCTAGCTGTTTTGACAGGGAAAATGGTCATGATTTTTACGATTAGCTTTGTTGGCTACGATATACATTCATTGATTACTCAACCCATACGTACAGCGATCGTTGGTTTTGTTATTGTCTTACTTTGGTTTATAGGAAAAAGGATTGAGGCCCGTCTCAACCGTGTTGAAACGAATGTAAGTGAGCCGGAAAAGATCAGATTAAAGGACCGATAATCAACAGAAGGAGGGATGAAGATGAAAAGGTTTGCCCCTGTTATACAAACAAAACTAATTCCCCCTGCAGTAAAGGGTTAATTCGGCGGGCAAAGTTCATGAATAAAATGAAAGCGATGCCAAAATATAGAGTTTTTAAACTGAGGAGGAAAAGTATGAGATTACAGGGGAAAGTAGCAATCATTACGGGGGCGGCAAACGGAATTGGTTTTGCCGCAGCGAGCTTGTTTGCGAAAGAAGGAGCAAAGGTGGCTTTAGCAGATTACGATGCCACCTTAGGAGAAACAAAGACAGAGGAATTAAAGGCACAGGGGTATCAAGTGGCTTTTTTTCAAGTAAATGTAGCTGATCGTGATAGTGTAAATGCAATGGTGGAGGAAGTAGTGGGTCGTTTTGGTGGGATTGATATTCTAGTGAATAACGCTGGTATTACTCGTGATGCGATGCTATCGAAGTTAGCGGTAGAAGATTTTCAGCAAGTGCTTGATGTTAATTTAACTGGGGTATTTCATTGTACACAAGCCGTGCTTCCTATTTTAGTTTCTAACGGAAAAGGGAGAATCATTAATACCTCGTCCGTCTCTGGGGTATATGGGAATGTGGGTCAAACCAATTATTCTGCCACCAAAGCGGGCGTGGTTGGTATGACAAAAACATGGGCCAAGGAGCTTGGGCGTAAAGGAATCAATGTAAACGCAGTGGCACCAGGCTTTATCGCAACGGGAATGACGGCCAAAGTACCGGAAAAAGTACTACAGCAAATGAAGATGATGGTCCCACTTGGTCGACTGGGAAATCCGGAAGACATTGCGAATGCCTACCTATTTTTAGTATCGGATGAATCCAACTATGTGAATGGAACTGTGCTACATGTTGATGGAGGAATTATGATGTGACTAATGGACTAGTCCTTATTGGGCTAGTTTTTTTGCGTTTTTTCCTGTGTAACTTTCGTGTAAAAGCCAATGGATGGGAAGAAAGGGAGGTCCTAATTGCCCGCTAGGACGGAATAATCCCCTTGACGGTCAAATAGAACTGCCAGCCAACCTCCTACACATTCCCCGCCTACTTCCTACTCAACAAATAACCCGTAATGATCTGATTAACATAACTAGGCTGTCTCGTTGGCAACTGGTGTGATTCTCCCTTAATAACAAAGATCTCGACATCAGCCAGCTCCTTTTTATACGTTTTAATGTAGGTATTAAAAGAATCTGATCTGCTTCCGTACATCAACAGAGCGGGTGCGGTAATCTTTGCTAAATCATCTTTGCAGTTAAAATGCATAACATCATAATAGTATTTTGCCCAGACATGATGGTTAGCTTTGTACATATGCTCTTTTAACTCACGGCGAAATTGTCGATCCTTTGGCACAGTATTCTGTTGATAAAGCTTTTATTGGGGCAGTAGGTATATCCGAAATGGGTTTAACAAGTGCTCATGAAGAGGATGGAATGTTAAAGAAAAAAATGATGCAACAAGCTAGACAAGTGATTGTATTAGCAGATCACACAAAATTTGGAGTCAATGGCTTCTTTCATTATGGAAGTTTTGCAGATATAGATGTACTGATCACAGATCGTGAGCCTAGTAGTGACTTTATGCAACTCTTACAAGAGAAAGGTGTAGAGATAGTCATAGCTGGCGAGGGGGAGGAAGAGGAAAATGACTAATTTAATTGCAGTTGACTTAGATGGTACCTTGTTGAGCGACGAAAATACCATCAGTGCTGAAAACATGGAGGCGTTGACTTTTGCCCATAATCAAGGAGTCATGGTCGTCATTGCAACAGGACGTTCTTATCACGATGTTAAAAACATACTTAATGAAAGTAACTTTCCTATGACACCATGGATCATTTCAGCGAATGGATCAACCATTCATCATCCGAACGGTGAGAAGGTGCACTCGGTTCCCATTGATAAAGAGGCAGCAGAACCGATACTGAAATGGCTAGAGGATGAAGGATTCTATTATGAAGTGTTTGCTGACCATTCATTACTTACACCAAAGCATGGGAGAGAATTACTAGAAAGGGAAGCAGAAAAGCTGAGAACGGAAGATCCTTCTGTCAAAGAAGAGGATATACAGCGGGCATTAGCGACCCAGTACAGTCAAACAGGCTTTGAATTTGTCCCCTCTTATCAAGACATCATTAGAAGTGATGCAGACATTTATAATATTCTTGCCTTTTCTTTCCATGATGAAAAATTAAATAGAGGGAAAGAGAACTTCCTTGGATTAAAAGGGATGAATATTGTTTCGTCGGGTAAACATAATTTTGAATTTATACATGAAAACTCCTCTAAAGGTAAGGCTTTAGAAAAATTAGGAGAAATCTTACAAATACCACTTCTAAAAATGGCAGCAGTGGGAGATAATTACAATGATGTATCTATGTTAACGATGGTAGGAAGAAGTGCTGCCATGGGAAATGCTGATGAGGCAGTAAAAGAAAAAGCACATGAGGTAACTCTAGAAAATCATGAACATGGAGTTGCTCATTTTATCTATCGTCTATTAAAAAAATAGGTATCCATGGTTGGCGTAACTTGATCGCAAGGCGTGACAACCAAGATATAAATGGTCAACCAAATCGGTTGGCCTATTTTATTTCTAAATTGGAAAGAAAAAGCGGTTCACGGTAAGAAGGTTATTTCCCTATTTCCGGGAGTAGCTATGGTAAGATAATAGGATAGAGAAGGAACGTACGAGGGAGGTTTTCTTATGGCAGTTCACTTAGTTATCGGAAGATCTGGAACTGGAAAAACGCAATTTTGTTTAGATGAGATAAGAGAAGAAATGCTGCAACGGCCAGTGGGAGATCCAATTGTTTACTTAGTACCTGACCAGATGACATTTTCTTCTGAATATAAATTGATAACAACACCTGGGCTTGGAGGAATGATTCGAACTCAGGTTTTTAGTTTTTCAAGACTAGCGTGGCGAGTGTTGCAGGAAACGGGTGGGAATACTAGGTACCATTTAAATAGTGTTGGTATTAATATGTTGATTCGCAAGATTGTTGAGGAGAGAAAAGCAGACTTAAAGCTCTTTAATCTTTCTGCTGACAAAAATGGGTTCATCCAGCAGCTAGAACAAATGTTGGTTGAATTTAAAAGATATTTAGTAAGACCAGAAGAGTTGCTTATTCAGCAGCAAGCTGAGCAAATGAACAAAGTCCTTCGTGATAAATTACATGATCTGGAGTTGATTTATAAACATTTTGAAGATGCCCTTTTTGGTTCGTATGTGGACTCGGAGGATTATTTCAAATTACTAGCTGAAAAAATACCGTTATCGCACTACTTAAAAGATGCGGAAATATATATTGACGGATTTTACAGTTATACACCTCAAGAGTATTTCATCATAAGTCAGCTCATGAAGCATTGTAAAAAAGTAACGATCACTCTTACGTTAGATGAACCGTACAATGAAAAATATCCAGATGAATTGCATTTATTCCGTATGAATGCGGAGACTTGTCAAAGTCTTTATGAGATTGCTAGAGTAGAAAAATTAGAAATAAAAGAAACCATTTTATCTGAGCAAAAAAGATGGCAGCATCCATCCCTGAAGCATTTGGAAACATTTTTTGATACGCGCCCTACAAATGTATTTAAGGGGGAAACGGCTGTTACGATTGGACAAGCGGTTAATCGTCGAGCGGAAATCGAAGGAATTGCACGTGAAATTCTATCACTTGTTCGAACGAAGAATTATAGATACAAAGACATTGCCATCATGATGAGAAATGGTCATGAATACAAGAATTTAATAGAAACGGTCTTCGATGATTACGAGATTCCGTTTTTTGTGGATCAAAAACGTACGATGCTTCATCATCCTGTTATCGAACTTATTCGCTCCACGCTTGAAGTAATCAACGGATATTGGCGTTATGAACCTGTGTTTCGAGCGATCAAAACAGAGCTGCTTTTTCCGCTTCATGTAGATTCAAATAAAATGCGAGAGCAAATGGATCAGCTTGAAAATTTTGTCCTCGCGTTTGGAATTCAAGGAGATAAGTGGACAAGACGTGATCGTTGGGTCTATCGCCGAATGAGAGGACTTGAATTAGAATCTGTTGCCCAAACGAATAAGGAAAAAGACTTTGAACAAAAGTTAAACGAGCTTAGACTAATGATCTCAGCACCGATCCTTCGCTTATCAAGAAGATTGAAAAAAGCTGAGAATGGAAGCAAATTAGCGGAGGCACTTTTTCTTTATCTAGAGGAATTAGAAATCCCTGCAAAGCTTGAAAGATGGAAAATAGCTGAAGAGGAAAAGGGAGAATTAACAAAAGCAAGAGAGCATGATCAGGCATGGAACGGTGTGATTGAGCTTTTGGATCAGTTTGTTGAAATGTTAGGGGATGAAAAAGTTTCTCCAAAGCAGTTTTCAAATGTTTTGGATGCAGGATTAGAAGCACTGCAGTTCTCTTTAGTACCACCGGCAATGGATCAAGTGCTAGGGGCTGATCTTGAAAAATCTCGTTTAACCGATGTGAAAGTTGCTTTTATAATCGGAATAACAGAAGGTGTCCTACCTGCTAAATTTTCAGAGGAGGGTATATTTGGCGATGAGGACAGGGAGCAGTTATTACTAAATGGTTTAAAGATTTCCGCGAGTAGTAAAACCCGTTTATTGGATGAGGAGTTTATCGCCTATAAGGCTTTCACCACTCCGTCTGAGCGTTTGTATGTTTCTTATCCACTAGCAAATTCTGAAGGAAAGGCATTAATTGCCTCCCCATATATTAAGAGAATGGTTGATATGTTTCCTGATGGTGAAGCTCTATCGTTCATGACTGAGCCTTCAGAGCTTAGTGAGTTGGAACAATTAAAATTTGTTGCACATGAAAATACGGCGCTTGCATATTTAACGACACAACTTCAGCTAAAGAAAAGAAATTATCCTATCTACGACCTATGGTGGGATGTGTATAACTATTACCAGTCAAAACCGCATTTTCAAAGGGATGTGCGGAAAGTACTTTCTAGCTTAACCTATGAAAATCAAACAACAAAGCTGTCTGAGGAGACGAGCAAGGATTTGTATGGAGAAGAAATCCAATCGAGTGTCAGCCGAATGGAAATGTTCCATAGCTGTCCGTTCTCACATTTCTCTCAGCACGGGTTAAAGCTTAGAGAACGTCAAGTATTTAAACTAGAAGCACCGGATATTGGAGAACTCTTTCACGCAGCATTAAAATATATTACTGAAACAATTGTAGCGAGCAAGTTGTCATGGTCAGATGTGTCAAAGGATGAAATGGAAAATTTGGCAAAACAAGCAGTGGATTTACTTGCGCCAAAACTACAAAATGAAATTCTATTAAGCTCGAATCGTCACCATTATATTAAACGAAAGCTGGAACAAATTATTCAGCGGGCTTCTCTTATTTTACGTGACCATGCAAAGGCAAGCGGGTTTGCACCGGTAGGGCTGGAACTACCATTTGGACCTTCGGAACAAATAAAGCCTGCACCATTTACCTTGAAAAATGGGACGAAAATGGAGCTAGTGGGCCGTATTGACCGAGTAGACAAAGCCGACCATGCTGGTGAAGTGTTCCTGCGAATACTCGACTATAAATCAAGTGCAAAAGACGTAAATGTAAACGAAATTTATTATGGTTTGGCCCTGCAAATGCTTACGTATTTAGATATCATTATTTCAAACTCTGAATCTTTAATTGGTACTAAGGCTAGCCCAGCAGGTGTTGTGTATTTTCATGTGCATAATCCGATGATTAGTACGAGCAAAATGCTTAACTGGGATGAGATTGAGGCAGAGCTTTTTAAAAAATTCAAGATGAATGGTTTATTGTTAGGCGAAGAAAATGTGATTAAACTTATGGACCAAACATTAGAATCTGGTGAATCGAGAATTATTTCTGCTGGAATTAAAAAAGACGGGTCGCTAACGAAAAAATCGAAAGTGGCAAGTAAGGAAGAATTTAATCAGTTGCGGTCGTATGTTAGAGATATGTACGTGAAAACGGGAAATAGTATAGTCGACGGTGCCGTTCAAATTTCTCCTTATAAAATGAAGGAGAAAACACCATGTACTTTTTGTTCGTTCAAGTCTGTTTGTCAATTTGATGAATCATTACAGGCTAATAACTATAGGATGTTAAAGGTTGAAGACAAAGAGACTGTAATAGAAAAAATGCGAAAGGAGAGTGCTGAAAATGGCGAGCATGAAACTTCCACCGAAACCGAGTGATGCGACTTGGACGGATGATCAGTGGAAAGCAATTGTTGCAAACGGACAAGATATTTTAGTTGCTGCCGCAGCAGGATCTGGAAAAACAGCCGTTCTTGTTGAAAGAATGATTAAGAAAATTGTTTCTGAAGATCAACCGATGGACGTTGATGAGATGCTAGTCGTAACCTTTACGAATGCTTCCGCGGCAGAAATGAAGCATCGTATGGGAGAGGCACTTGAGAAGGCGATTGATGAAAATCCCACATCGAGACATCTCCGAAAGCAACTAAGTTTACTTAATAAGGCGAGTATATCCACTCTCCATTCCTTTTGCTTAGAGGTGATTCGAAAGTTTTATTATAAAATTGAGGTTGATCCCGGATTTAGAATCGCTGACGAAACGGAAGCGCAACTCTTAAGAGATGAGGTTTTAGATACCATATTTGAAGAGGAGTACGGGAAGGAAGCTAATACTGAATTTTTTGATTTGGTTGATATGTTTTCAAATGACCGCAGCGATGCGGCCCTACAAGTGATTATCCGAGAGCTCTATGACTTTGCGCGTTCAAATCCATCGCCTAAGAGCTATCTACAATCAATTATTGGTATGTATGATGTAGATGAACAAACAACGATCGAATCATTGCCCTTTTATCAGACACTTCTTTTTGATATTCAACTCCAGCTTCAAGGTGCAAGGGGCTTATTTGAAGCTGCTCTTGAAATAACAAAGCTTCCAGAAGGACCCAGTCCTCGAGCGGAAACTTTTACTGATGATATTAGAATCATTGATCGACTGCTTGAAGCAAGTAACCACTCATGGGATGAGTTATATAACACACTGATAAGTGAATCATTTTCAAAGCTAAAACCATGTAAAAAAACGGAGTATGATGAGGTACTATTAGAAAAATCTCAAAAACTTCGTGACAAAGGAAAGAAAATGGTTCAAGCCTTACAAGCGGAGCTTTTTTCACGAAAACCACAAAGTTTTATTCATGACATGAAACAAATGAAGCCTTATATCCAAACATTGGTTAACCTTGTTGAGGAATTTTCTAAACAATTCGATTTCATAAAGCGGGAAAAAGGACTTGTCGACTTTGCTGATTTAGAGCATTATTGCCTCCAGATCTTATCAAATCCAGAAGAAAGTACGGATCAAGAGTTCAAACCTTCTGAGGAAGCTTGTGTCTATCGACGGCAGTTTAAAGAAGTACTTGTTGATGAATATCAAGACACAAATATGGTACAGGAAGCAATTTTAAATTTAGTAACTAAAGACGAAGAGCAGACAGGGAATTTCTTTATGGTAGGAGATGTAAAGCAATCGATTTATCGCTTCCGCCTAGCAGAGCCAAATTTATTTTTGGGTAAATACAACCGATTTACTTCACAGGGTGAAGAATCAGGCCTTCGAATTGATTTAGCTCGTAATTTCCGGAGCCGAAAGGAAGTTCTTCATGGAACCAACTATTTATTCAAGCAGATCATGGGTGTTTTAGTTGGAGAAATCAACTATGATGAAGCGGCTGAGTTAATTACTGGTGCGTCCTACCCGGAGGAAGCTGTTCCAGTTGAGTTGTTGATCATTAATAGTAATGGTAAAGAGGAAATTTCAAATGAAGAAGGAGAAACTGAGAGTCAAGGTGACTCCTTTGATGAAGAAGAACTCGAACAATCACAGCTAGAAGCTAAGCTTATTGCGAGTAAAATAAACGATCTGATTCAAGGGCGAAAGCCTGTTTACAATCCTAAAACAAAGAGCTCTAAGCCGGCATCATATAAAGATATTGTCATCTTGCTTCGATCAATGACGTGGGCTCCACAGATTATGGAGGAATTAAAAGATCAGGGAATACCGGTTTATGCGAACCTATCAACGGGTTATTTTGAAGCAACAGAAGTCGTTATTATGATGTCTCTGTTACATGTCATTGATAATCCATATCAGGATATCCGACTTGCTTCTGTTCTGCGTTCTCCGATTGTGGGCTTAACCGAAGAAGACCTGGCTTGTGTTCGCATGGAGAATCGAAGAGGTTCTTTTTACGAGGCTCTAACTTCCTTTTATCGAAAGGCGCCAACGGAAATGAATGAAGCGGCGCATGAGAAGATTGTACCGTTTATGGAGAATTTAGCAAAATGGAGAACGGCAGCTAGACAAGGTGCATTATCAGAGTTACTTTGGCAGCTATATAGAGAAACGGGGTTCTTTGATTTTGTTGGTGGGCTACCAGGCGGGAAGCAGAGGCAAGCGAATTTACGTGCTCTGTATGATCGTGCACGACAATATGAGGAAACATCGTTCCGTGGATTGTTTCGCTTTCTTCGATTTATCGAACGGATGAGAGAACGTGGGGACGACCTAGGTGCTGCTCGCGCACTTGGGGAAAGTGAAGATGTTGTACGAATCATGACCATTCATAGCAGTAAAGGGTTAGAATTTCCAGTCGTGTTTGTGGCTGGATTGGGCCGCCAGTTCAACATGATGGATATCAGGAAATCCTATATGCTAGACAAGGAGCTTGGCTTTTCTGCAAAGTATGTTGATCCTAAAAAGAGAATCTCATATCCATCGTTGCCCCAGCTAGCTTTTAAACGCAAAAAGAAACTCGAGATGTTAGCGGAAGAAATGCGTGTATTGTATGTTGCATTAACCCGAGCAAAAGAGTATTTATATTTACTAGGAACCGTAAAGAATGTAGAAAAGAAGCTTGAGGATTGGGAGCAGTTCTCCATTCATCCGGAATGGCTACTAAAAGAGTACGACCGTCAATCAGCGAAGGGCTACTTAGACTGGATTGGACCATCCTTAATTAGACATCAAGATTGTCAGGAGTTGCGAAATGGAAAGGGGATCGGACATCTTGTCCCAGAAGAAATTTCGAACCATTCATCGTGCTGGAAGATAGAATTAATCGATGCAGTACAGTTAGCTTCAATAAAAGAAACGGTTTTAGAAGAAAAGGATCATTTATTAGAACTTGTAAAAGAGGGAAAAGAGCTTCCGGTTAAATCAGAGTGGAACGAACAGGTACTTTCACAATTAGAGTACAAGTATAAATACTTCGCGCCTTCCACTCATCGTTCTAAGCAGTCTGTCTCTGAAGTGAAAAGGCAAAGAGAATTGCGGGATGAAGAAAGCGGAATAGAATTGCAAAAAAAATTCAGGAAACCGCTAATGAATCGTCCACGTTTTATGCAGGAAAAATCCTTAACCCCAGCAGAGCGAGGCACGGCTATGCACGCGGTGATGCAGCAGATTGATTTAGAAAAACCAATCACTTTTGATAGCATTACGAGCCAATTAACTGAAATGGTTCAACTTGAACTGTTAACACTTGAGCAGCTGGAGGTAATAGATGTTGACCAGGTGGTTCAATTTTTTGAATCGAAGCTCGGTGTTAGATTATTAAAAGCAAACACAGTGTTGCGTGAGATCCCTTTCAGTTTATCTCTTCCTGCAAGCGATGTGTATGCAGATTGGAAGGGAGAGGAGGAGGCCGTTCTCCTTCAAGGTATCATTGATTGTGTTTTTGAAGATGATGAAGGACTCGTCCTACTTGATTTTAAAACGGATGGAATTCATGAACGCTACAAGGGTGGATATGAAGAAGCGAGATTAATTCTTGAAGATCGTTACAAAGTTCAAATTGAACTATATAGAAGAGCGTTAGAGGAAATATGGAAGAAGAAGGTACATGAATCGTATTTATTCTTCTTCGATGGTGCACATATCATGAAAATGGACTAAATAGTTAGTCAGCAGGAGAAATTACTCTTGCTGGCTATTTTTTTAGGAGGGAAAGCAATGGGGAAGAAACCAATCATTCTTGGTGATTGTGAGCTTTGTTTG
This sequence comes from Robertmurraya beringensis, assembly GCF_042433785.1. Taxonomy (NCBI): domain Bacteria; kingdom Bacillati; phylum Bacillota; class Bacilli; order Caryophanales; family Bacillaceae; genus Robertmurraya; species Robertmurraya beringensis. The sequence continues at coordinate 98,563 of NZ_JBHLUU010000022.1, forward strand.
CGCAACAATGTTGAGATTACTATCCATCATCTAACACCGAAAGAGCTGGGAGGAACTTTTTTACCTACAGCCAAGCTATGTCTACCATGTCATAAGCAAATTCATGCCCTTTATACGAATGAGGAATTGGCTGCTCGTATGAACACAATTGAAAGACTACGTGATGACGAAATGATTAAAAAGTTTGTAAAGTGGATTCAGAAACAACCAGCTTCCAAATTGATTACTGTATCTAAATCAAAGGACAGAAGGCAAAATAAGAGGTGAAACAGTGTTCCACCTAGTTATTTCCTAATGTTGGCTGATCAATTAAGTTAGTATCTAACACATTGCTAGCTGATAACCCGTTATTAGTAATAATGATACCGCCTGTATTTACAGCACCAGCACCAGTGACAGATTTAGAGTTGCTTTTCGGTGAGATGTAAAGTGCATCGCCAAATTGGACGATTCCACCGCTCACCGTTGTAATTTGTACGGGACCGGTAATTGCGGGCATAAAAAACATCCTTTACATATGAGTCTTTTCAGTCTGCATCAAGTTTTCTTTGGTAAAAGCTGACGAATATGCTTGATTCGTGCTTCCATATTAATTGCCTGCGTATTTCCAACATGAAGAATAGAGGAAGAGGAGAAGGCAATGACATTAATGGTGTTCACATGAATCATTGGATTTTGATGAAAGGAAGTGATCATCACGTCTTCCTTGTCTTGAGGAAAAATAATGGGGCGTTGAAAGATGGGGTATTTCGAGAAATCCTCCTCATCACCAATAAACAATTGCTTTTCCCGTTGCACAGCGATCGCTCTATTCAGACCATTAATAATTTTTGAATCCCCAAGTTGAATGACGGATGATATAGCTGCATTCGTAATGTGAATATGTTTAACAGAACTTGATCGTTGAAGCATACTATCTACCTTCCACAGCTAGAGGTACAAATGGACCAATGATTAGAGATTCAGCAGGGGTATCGAACGCTGATGCTAGATGGATGGTTTCTGCATCTCCTACCATTAATATTGAAGAACTCGAAACCCCGACCACTCGGATATCCCCCACATGTATGTCCCGATTGTATACTTGAAAATTCATCATTCCTGTTTCATCCCTTTCACATTCTCCGGTAAATTCTTTATAAAAATCTCAACACCATGCTCCATTTCTTTATGAAACTGGTCAGTTATCGTTTTTTCTAGCTGTGAACGATCCTCGTTCTCAATAACTCCTGCGGAAAACTCACGTATATAATGTTCGACTCTTTTTGGTATTTGTTTTTTGATATCTTCCTCGATAAAGTGATAGTACGATTCATCGAGGTTTGTTTGCAGCTTTGCTTGGGTCTTCTCAAAGATTGCCTGTAAATGATTGCCCATATATTCATATACCATATCCTCGAGCTCCATTGATCTTTGGAACATTTGCTTTGGCGGGGTAGGAGTTTTGATAGATTGATTTGGAACAGAGAAGTCCTCGATCCCTTGTAGATCAGATGGATTTAGTCCAATATTTAAAGTGCCATCGAGCGATTCTACCTTGAGTTGATCAAATTTATATTCAATTCGATCCACATGAACAGGTGGTCTTTCTTTGAGTTGAGATATTTCTTTTTGCATGAGTAATACACTTCGTTCAAGAGCTCGTATCCGGTGTTCTTGGCTTTCAACAAGTTGGTGAAGCTGTCTTAAGTAGTCATAGAATTCATTATTCATACTGACATCTTCCCTTCTATTATGAAATGGATAACGGAACAGCTGGAGAATCTATATACGACCCAGTATCAATTCCTGTGGGTTCAGCCGAATCCTGACTTGTTACGATTGTGCCGCCGGGATGAATAGGTTCAGGTGCTGGTCCTGTAAAACCTCCAGTATTATATAGATGGGCGGTTGGGCGAATGACTCCAGCACTGCCAATCTGTAAAACGGATGAATTCGTAATCGCATCAATGCGTAGAAGATTAATAGAAATATTTTGTTGAATATAAAAATTCATATCATCACCTGCTTATTAAGCATTTAATATATTTCCTTGGTCAATGCCGTCATGGTCATACGCGTTGGTAGAACTAAACTTATTATATACACGTAATCCATCCCCTGTATTAAAGGAACCTGCCCCTGAGTATGTCTTGGCATTAGAAATAGGCATGATTTTATATACATCTCCAATATGAAAAATGGAACTACTTCCAATCGAGATTACTTGAGCTACACCGACAATTACTGGCATACACTACACCCTTTGTTTAAGATTCTTTACATTGTATGTGCCTAGAAACTAGATGTGAGTTATTTAGAGGAAAAATTAAATTGCAGATTTTTACTTAAAGGGTCATATCCTGTCCATTTAGGGAACAGTTTTGGTGTTTATTGGGAATATTTGAAGTATAATAGTTTTTAAGTTGTAGAAATGGGGGAGGGATACATATAAGAAGTCAGGAAAGAATTGTTTCCATTGATATAATGAGAGGGTTATCGATATTGGGGATTTTCTTAGTAAATATGCTATCTTTTCATACTCCAATCCTTTATATCGACCCATTTGTTACTTGGACATCAACTAGTGACCGTTTGTTTTACTCGTGGATTGATTTATTTATTCAAGGAAGTATATATCCTTTATTCTCTTTTCTTTTTGGATATGGTTTTGTTATTTTAAGGGAGAGAACCATTATGAAGGGTGGAACATTTTCCACCATAGCAATAAGGAGATTGCTTTTTTTGTTGGTTATCGGATGGGTACATGCTAACTATATTTGGCATGGAGATATTCTTTTTACCTACTCGTTGTTTGGTATCCTCCTACTGCTCTTTATCAGACTTAGAGGGAAAGTACTAATGTTATTGGGGTTGATTTTATACTTTGTACCTAATGTAATCATTACGGTAATGATGATCTTAGCCTCAATGGTTGCTGGTAATGGGGAATTTACGGTGGCAGATGAGACAAGTGCTTTAGCGTCATATAAAGCTTATCAAAATGGTACTTATGAGGAAATTCGGGAACAAAGATTTATCGACTGGTCTTTAGTCAATCATCCAGGCAATCTATTCTTTATGCTCTTTTCGATCTTTCCGTTGTTTTTAATCGGGGGAGGAGCGGCGAAAGAGAACTGGTTAAGAAGAGTAACAGATTTAAAAAGACCGTTTCTAGTAGTAATAGCGGTAACATTATTTATGGGATTGTTTATTAAGAGCGCTCCTTATTGGTTAACCAGAAACTGGGCAACAGAATATTCTCAAGATATGCTTGGTGGTCCTTTATTATCGATAGCATACATCCTACTGATCGCGCTTGGTACGAATCATCAACGAGGCTTACAGGTGTTTAAATTCTTTGGACCTGTTGGGAAGCTTAGTTTTACAAATTACTTAGTTCAATCCATCGTCTCGACGTTGATATTTTATTCCTACGGTCTTGGTCTATATGGACAAGTGTCAGTTGACGAAGGAACGTTACTAGCCATGACGATATTTATTATTCAATTGATTTTTAGTCATATTTGGGTAAAGTACTTTTATCTTGGCCCCTTTGAGTGGGTGTGGAGAACCGTTTCGTATTGGAAATGGCAGAGTCTAATGAAAAAAGGAGAAAACTCATGAAGCTTCTTACCGGAAAAAGAGATAACAAAGTGTTTATTGGTGTTTTAGATTCAACAGAAACAAAAGTTCTTTCTGTTAATGAAAGAGAATCAATGGTCGAATGTATTGCAAAGGGAGAAAAATTTCTACAGGAGATAAAAGAGAAAATTCAAGCAGCAAGCGAGGAGGAGTATTTTTTCCTAGAAGAGGTTACCTTGCTTTCGCCCGTTAAAAAACCTCCGAAAAACATTTTGTGTGTAGGGAAAAATTATGTGGACCATGCGATTGAGATGGGAAGTAAGGACGACATTCCGGAGCATTTGATGGTTTTTACAAAAGCTCCAACTACGATTATTGGTCCAAATGAACAAATTGATAATCATCTTTCCATTACGAAGCAGCTAGACTATGAAGGAGAGTTAGCGATTGTGATTGGAAAGAAGGGTAGGAATATAAAAAAAGAAGACGCTCTTGACTATGTGTTTGGTTATACAATTGTAAATGATATAACAGCACGTGATCTTCAGGCGAAGCATAAACAGTTTTTTCTCGGAAAAAGCCTAGATACGAGTTGCCCGATGGGACCAGTTCTTGTTCATAAAGAGAACTTATCAGACCCCAATCACTTACATATTGAAACGAAAATAAATGGAGAGGTTCGCCAAAGCTCCAATACAAAGCACTTTATCTTTTCAGTGGAGGAAATGATTTCGACCATTTCATTGGGGATGACACTTGAACCCGGAGATGTGATTGCTACAGGTACTCCTGCAGGTGTAGGAAAAGGATTTCAACCACCGCGCTTCTTAAATCCAGGTGATCAAATTGAAATTACCATTGAGGGGATAGGAACCTTATCAAATAAAGTCAGTGAGGAAATATGAAAAATTTGTGAACAAATGTTGAAACGTGAATTTCCAAAGGGACGTTCTTTTTAGTTTTTTTAACACTGTTGTGGTATGATAAAGTCGATATTTAATAGGGAGGCTAATTTATGTCGATTAACACACATGCCCATATCACTGCATGGGTTCTTGCACTAGTCCTATTTTTTGTAGCAACCTCATTACATAAGAGTGGAAAAGCAAAGGCAGCGAAAATCGTTCATATGATTTTGAGAGTTTTGTATATCCTTGTGTTTGCAACGGGTGGAATGCTCGTCCATACATTATTCTCGATGCAACCAGGTGAATATATAGCTAAAGTTTTAATTGGACTTTGGGTAATTGCAGCGATGGAGATGGTTCTAGTACGTACGGTTAAAGGAAAAGAAACAAAGTCGCTTTGGATACAATTTTATATTGCGGTAGTTCTAGCCATCTTATTAGGACTTCGCTTACCACTTGGATTTCAATTATTTTAAATAAAACCTGCTCCTTTAATCTCGGAGCAGGTTTTATTATAGAAATTTCTCAATCACTGTTCTCTTACCAGTGTTAAGTGTAAATTCAAAACGGTCAGTTTGCTTCTTATAATAACAGAAATGATGTTGAACATTACAAATATCTTCTTGATTATCAAAGATAATAAAATTCACACCACTTTTTCTTTCTGCATCCTTTAAAAACGTTAGATGATTGTAGCAATAAATACAATCAAAGATTGAAAAGCCAAGAGAATTTAAATGGGAGACAAACTGATAAAATGAATCATCGTTGATCTCTTCTAATAACCGTTCAAGGGAATACATTAAGTGTTTGCGGATTCTTACTACATCTTGATTTTTTAAATGAAGGGTTTCATTTCCAAATGTGACTTTCCCATCCTCAAATAAAATACCCTTTTTCCACCGATTGAACCGAAATACCTCAATTTCTTGGTGTAAAAAATCATCCAAGATGGAGGCTTCATCTGTTTCCTCATCAAAAAAAATCCACTGGTTGTTTATATGTTCTACCGTTCCTTCAATAAATGCTCTCGTTTGAAACTCAAAAAGTTGTAGTCGTTGCTGTCTACTCATGATAAGACCTCCGTTAAAGGCTAAAGGTTATAGAAGTTTTTTAGATCTATCTTCATTCTTTTTAGACATCTTGTATATTTTTTAAACGCCCGCACATAAAAATTGGACAATTAACCATTTTTCACGCCCAGCATAGTATGGGTATATGTTCGGACTGACCAAACAAACGCACTACTCTTGAAAGGATGAATAAAATATGTGTGGCATAACAGGCTGGATTGACTTCCAAAGAGATATGAGAAAAGAACGTGGCTCTATAACGAAAATGGCTGAAACCTTGGCAAAGCGCGGTCCAGATGATACAAATGTATGGACGGATATTCATGTAGGATTCGGACATAAACGTTTAATCGTTGTTGACCCTGAGGGCGGAAAGCAACCAATGTCTAAATCAAAAAATAATCACAAATATACGATTTGTTATAATGGTGAACTTTATAATACCGAAGATATTCGAAAAGAACTGCTATTAAAAGGATATTCCTTTAGCGGTCATTCTGATACAGAAGTTCTATTAACTGCATATATCGAATGGGAAGAAAATTGTGTAGAACATCTAAATGGTATCTTTGCTTTCGCCATTTGGGATGAGAGAAAGGAACAGCTCTTTATAGGACGGGATCGACTTGGCGTTAAGCCGCTTTTTTATTTATCAACAGAAAAAGGAATGATGTTTGGGTCTGAATTGAAAGCGATTCTTGCTCATCCAGAAGTAAAGACAGAAATTGACCGAGAAGGGTTAGCGGAAGTCTTTGCTTTAGGTCCATCAAGATCACCTGGAAATGGGGTATTTAAAGGGATATCAGAGCTAAGACCAGCTCATGCACTTACTCTATCCAAAAGCAAAGGACTAAAAATTTGGCGATACTGGAATGTAAAAAGTGAAAAACATACGGACAGCTTGAATGATACTGTTGATAAGGTTCGCTTCCTATTTACGGATGCGGTTAAACGGCAACTGGTTTCAGATGTTCCTCTCTGTACATTTTTATCCGGCGGAGTAGATTCTAGTGCCATTACAGCCATTGCTGCGATGGAATATCAAAAAGAGGGAAAAGGGAGCCTTCATACGTATTCTATAGATTATGAAGACAATGACCAATTCTTTAAGGCAAATGAATTTCAGCCGAACTCAGATGGAATTTATATACAAAAGATGTCTGATGAATTTCAGACTACTCATCACAATAGCATTATTTCTCAAGAGCTTCTTGCTGAACATTTAATTGAAGCCGTTCATGTGAGAGACCTACCAGGTATGGCTGATGTAGATTCATCTCTTCTATGGTTCTGCCGTGAAATAAAAAAAGATTTTGTTGTTAGTTTATCTGGGGAATGTGCAGATGAGATTTTTGGCGGATATCCTTGGTTCCGACGTGAAGCTGATTTAACGCGTGAAGGTTTTCCATGGATGAGATCGATTGAAGAAAGACAGGGTTTGCTCCGATCAGAATGGAGAGAAAAGTTACAGCTTAAGGACTATATGCTTCAACAGTACAATAAGACGGTTCAAGAGACTCCTGTTTTAGAAGGGGAGACGAGGGAAGAAGCAAAAAGACGAGAGTTGTTTTATTTGAATATGGTTTGGTTTATGACCACTTTGCTTGATCGCAAGGACCGAATGAGTATGGGAGCAAGTCTTGAAGTAAGGGTTCCTTTTGCAGATCATCGACTTGTTGAATATGTCTGGAATATTCCTTGGGAGATGAAAAATTATCAGAACCGTGAAAAAGGATTGCTACGAAAAGCATTAGAGGGAATTCTCCCTGATGAGGTATTGTATCGAAAGAAAAGTCCATATCCGAAAACACATAATCCGAAGTATACAAAAGCAGTACAGCAGATGCTTGCAGAGATTATGACGGATAAAGGATCGGTTCTTTATGAATTCTTTGATGAAGCAAAACTTAAGGAAATAATCACTACTGAAGGAGCAGCCTTTAAAGAACCGTGGTTTGGCCAATTAATGACTGGACCGCAACTTCTTGCTCATCTTGCCCAAATTCATATCTGGTTTAAAGATTACAATATTAATATTGTTGAATCGTAAGTAAGAAAAGAAGCCTATACACTAGTGTAGGCTTCTTTATGTTAAACTATTTAAACAGCTTTTTCTTCTACAAAGGAATGGCGAACCCAAACCTTTGAACGCCATCGCCAAAGCATGAGTAATCCTCTAAGCCATTCATCAGCTATGAAAGCAATCCAAATGCCAACGAGTCCAAGTCCAAAGGTGATTCCTAGCAAATAAGATAAGGTGACAGCCACCCCCCACATAGAAAGAATACCCATATATACTGGGAATTTTACATCACCCGTTGCTCTTAAAGAATTGATAATGACTAAGTTAAAGGAGCGGCCTGGTTCTAAGATAATCGTTAACAGAATCAACGTACTACCCAGTGCAATGATGTCCTCATTGCTTGTAAATAACTTCATTAAATCTTTTGCAAAGAACGAGAAGAGTATCGCTGCGCTTAAGGAAATGATAATAGCTAATCGAAGACTTTTTAAGCAACGATGATAGGCATCCTCATACTTCTTTGCACCAATCAAATACCCTATTAAGATTTGAGTACCTTGACTTATAGCTATGCTAAAAAGGAAAATAAACATCATAAGATTTTGAGCGTATACTTTGGACGTGAGTGCTTCTGTACCTAGTGTGGCAATAAAGAACGTGATGACCATCTGAGAAGTATTATAAGAGAGTTGCTCCCCAGCAGAAGGAATTCCAATTTTAAGCAAGTTTCTAACATGTACCTTTGGAAAACGGAAGAGTAGGTGAAATGGCAACTCAACAGGGATTCTTTTAATCATCACGATGATCGCTATTGCCAAACCTATGAATCTACTAACAGTAGTTGAAATAGCTACACCTTCCACACCGAGAACCGGAAAACCAAAAGGACCAAAAATGAATAAGTAATTACCAATCACATTAATAATATTCATGCCAATTGTGATGTACATAACATCTTTTGTAAATCCATAACTACGGATGACTGCACCAATCGTCATAATAAATGCTTGAACAAAAGAAAATCCTCCGACAATTAATAGGTAGGAGTTTGCTTCATCCAATAGTTCGGGAGGTAAATCCATCATTAATAAAATAGGTTTACTAAATAGAAAAATTCCTATACTTAGAAGAATCCCAAAAACAAGATTTGCTCCAAGAGAAACGATTGAAATTTCTGCAGCTGCATGTTCCTGTTTCGCTCCTAAATTCTGTGTCACCAATATTGCTGTCCCTGTTGCAACAAAACCAAACATAACGATAATTAGAGAAAGGACTTGGTTCGATACGCCAACAGCGGCAACGGACTCATCAGAGTATTGAGAGAGCATTAATGTATCTGCATTCCCCATAAGCATATACAATAAAATTTCAATAAAGATGGGCCATGTTAAAGCAACAAGGGTCATCTTTTGTTTTTTGCTTTTCGTGCTCATGACTATTTGACCCCCTAACATAATAAAACGAAATAGTCTTAAGCAGAATGCTTAAGACTATTTAGTAAACAATTCATTTTAACTGAATGAAGTACTAATTTAAAAGGAGATGATTTCAAAGCCGAAAGGAGCAACCGTAACTGAAAGATGATCAGATTCAGCTGCAAATTCTTTATTTTTCAATAAGTCTATAAGCTTTCTTCCTTTTAAATGAAAAGGTAATGAATGCGTAGCTTCTTTGCTAGTAGGGTTTAATATAACTATTATTGTTTTGTTTTCATCCTTTTTCGAATAGGCAATACACTCATCCTTATCCGAATGGGCAAGGAAAGAGAAGGTTCCTGAGTTGGCAAGAAGCTTTTCTTCTTTTCTTAGCTTAATTAATGATTGGATATGTTGTTGCATCTCTTTATTCCATTTTTCCATTTCCCACGGCATGCATTCTCTACAACCAGGGTCCATGACTCCACTTAAACCAATTTCATCTCCGTAATATATGCAAGGTGTCCCGATAAATGTCATCATAAAGGTATAGATAAGCTTCATTCTATCTGTGTTACCATTACATTCAGTTAAAATACGTGGTGTATCATGACTTCCAACCAGGTTAAATGCAACTTCATTAACATTGCTAGGATACATTTGAATAACCGATGTCATGTTTTCAATAAACTGCTGCTTTGAAATTTGATCTTTTGCAAAGAAATTTAACACATTTGTTAAGAAAGGATAGTTCATCACTGCATCAAATTGGTCTCCTCGCAGCCACGGCATGGAATCGTGCCATATTTCACCTAAAATATATAGGTCAGGCTTGAGGTTCTTAACAGCATGACGGAACTCTCTCCAAAACTGATGGTCAATTTCATTGGCTACATCTAATCGCCATCCATCTATATCAAACTCTCGAACCCAGTACCTTCCAACCTCAAGCAAGTATTGCTTTACTTCTTCGTTTTGTGTATTAAGTTTAGGCATCGTTTGCTCAAAGGCAAATGTGGAGTAGTTTGGAAGCTCACCACCTTTTAAAGGAAATTCCTTTGTATGGAACCAGCTTGCATACTTTGATTTCTCTCCATTCTTAAGAACATCTTGAAAGGGAGGAAAGTGGTATCCGCTATGATTAAACACAGCATCAAGCATCACCTTTATTCCATTTTTGTGACAAGTTTTTACAAGTTCCTTAAAGGTTTCTTTATCTCCAAACTGAGGATCAATCTCCATATAGTCCATCGTATCGTATTTATGATTTGAATATGCCTTGAAAATAGGAGTAAAGTAGATTCCTGTGACCCCTAAATCCACTAAATAATCAATATGATCGATGATTCCTTTAAAGTCTCCACCAAAAAAGTTTTTCTGTGATGGAGGTTCACTTGCCCATGGTAGGGCCCCTTTTGGATCATTGGTAAGATCTCCATTGGCGAATCTCTCTGGGAATATTTGATACCAGACTGTATCTTTTACCCAGCTTGGAGCACGAAATACTTCGCTCGCATGAAGGAAGGGAAATGAGAAGTAATAACTCGGATCTTCAGGAGCCTTCTCATAAAATCCTTTTTCTGTATATAAAATGGTTTCTTCTCCATTATTAATAAAGAATCCGTAGCGAATTCGCTTGTAGGTAGGTTGTATGCTTAGAAGCCAGTAATCAAAAAGAGCATCTGTGGCAACTTTCTCCATTTCTGTTTGCTGAGAAATCCAAGCCCCATCTTTCCACTCATATTGATCACCGAATAAAAGTTGAACCGTTTGAACTTCTTCTTTACGAGTACGCAGTTTTAAGTGTAATGTCTGTTCATCGATGGGATATGCGTATTCATCTGTAGGACGATGATAGATAGAAGAACGAGTAATCATAATATTTTCCTCCTTTTGTGCAATCGATTGCATTTAATTCTACTTTCTTTACGTTAGCAGATATGTGAAAACCCTTCAACAAATACATGGCAAAACACTTATAAATTTTTTTCTTTGTCTTTTATGTGAAAATAGTTGTCAAAACGAAAAAACTAGGTATAATAAAAATATAGTTTGTGCAATCGTTTTCACAACTCTATTCTTTCAGTTGAACGTATTAGACCAATAAATTACTTATTTATAACTAATTGTGGCAACGTTTTTATAGAGTGCTGTTTTTATAGATTTGTGCAATCGTTTGTACAACTAACAGAAATAAAAAACATACATTTTTGGAGGGGTCAATAATGAAAAAAGCATTTTCGCTTTTCATGATGATCATGTTAGTACTAGGAGTCCTTGCTGCATGTGGACCAAATCGTGAAGAAGCTACTTCAACAGAAAATGAAGGTAGCAATAAGGCTGGAGAAGAACCAGCAAAGCCAGAGAAATTAGTAGTATGGGAAGATACCGATAAAGAGGTTGCCTTAGAACCTGCTATCGAAGCTTTCGAAAAAGAATATGGCATTAAAGTTGAGTATAAAACATTAGGTATGGCAGACAAAATTCGTGACCAACTTCGTCTAGATGGTCCAGCTGGAAATGCTCCGGATGTAGTAACTTTGCCACATGACCAAATTGGTCAAGTAGTTGTTGAAGGATTAATTTCTGAAATTGAAGTTGAGCAAGATGTACTTGATACGTTCACAGAATCTTCTGTTTCAGCTCAAATGTATGATGGTAAGCTTTACGGACTACCAAAAGCGACAGAAACACCAGTATTTATTTATAACAAAGCGTTAATGGATAAAGCTCCAGCAACTTTTGATGAGTTATACACTTTCTCAAAGGATTTCACTAAAGGTGATAACTACGGCTTCTTAGCTCTTTGGGATAACTATTATTTTGCTCATGGTATTATGGGTGGAAACGGTGCTTACGTATTTAACGAAGAAAATGGTGCGTTAAACCGTGATGATGTAGGTCTTAATAACGAGGGCGCTGTAAGAGGTGCTGAATACATTCAACAATGGTATAAAGAAGGCTTATTCCCTAAAGGAATCATCGGTGAATCTGGTGGTTCAGCTATGGACGGGCTATTTAACGAAGGCAAAGTTGCTTCTGTTATGAATGGACCTTGGGCATTCCAAGCAATGAAAGATGCTGGAATTGACTATGGCGTTGCACCACTTCCAACATTACCAAATGGTGAAAATGTAAAGACACTCATGGGTGTTAAAGGATGGCATGTAACAGCATTCACTGAAAATCAATACTGGGCTACAAAGCTTGTTGAATTCTTAACAAACGAAGAAAGTGCAAAAACACGTTTTGAAACAACTGGAGAAATTCCACCAGTTAAGTCTTTAATCGAAGATCCAATTATTGCTGAAAACGAAGCTGCAAAAGCTGTAGCTGTTCAGTCTTCATATGCGATTCCAATGCCGAATATTCCAGAAATGGCTGAGGTTTGGTCTCCAATGGCATCAGCATTACAGCAAATCGCTACGCAAAAATCAGAGCCAAAAGCAGCTCTTGATTCTGCAGTTGATACAATCCAAAAGCAGATTGAAACTAACCACGCAAAATAAACTGTGGTATAATCGATAGGCAGTACCCTCTGGTATTGCCTATCATTACATTCATTTAGGCAAACGGTTGCGCAATAAAAAATACATTCCTCCTCAAGTTAGAAAGGGGATAGAAGTCAAATGGAAGCGGAAAAAATAGTAACAACAAAGCATGCAAGAACAGCTGCTTTGCTATCAATTGTCCCAGGATTAGGGCAAATTTACAATCGTCAGTTTTTAAAAGGAATTATCTTTCTCGTACTAGCAGCAGCATTTGGTATAGTGTTCGGTGACATCTTGAACATGGGATTTTGGGGCTTATTTACACTAGGTGAAATTCCTAGAGTAGACCATTCCATCTTTCTCTTAATTGATGGAATTATTGCATTGATTGTTACAGTGTTAGGATTAGGGGTGTATGCATTTAACCTTTACGATGCACACTCGAATGGAAAAAAACGTGATCTTGGCTTACATCTAAATTCAGTTAGAGAACAATACCACAACTTAATTGACGGTGGTTTTCCATATTTAATGATTACACCAGGGTTTTTGTTATTAATTTTTGTTGTAATCTTTCCAATCATTTTCGTGATTCTTTTGGCATTTACAAACTACGATTTATACCATTCACCACCAGCTAAGTTAGTAGATTGGATTGGGTTTCAGAACTTTATAGACATCTTTAAAATCGATATTTGGCGAAATACTTTCTTTAAAGTACTAGGATGGACAATTGTTTGGACATTTGGGGCAACGACGTTCCAAATTGCTTTAGGGATGTTCCTTGCCATTATTGTTAATCAGAAAGATCTTAAAGGAAAAGCGATTATTCGTACCATATTAATTTTACCTTGGGCGGTACCAGCTTTCGTATCCATTATGATTTTCTCTGGAATGTTTAATGAAACGTTTGGTGCAATCAATAAAATGATATTACCAGCTCTAGGGTTAGATCCACAGCCATGGATGACAGAAGCCAACTGGACACGTCTAGCATTAATTTTAATTCAAGGTTGGTTAGGTTTCCCGTTCATCTTTGCCATGGTAACAGGTGTTCTTCAGTCTATTCCAGAGGACTTATATGAAGCAGCAACTGTAGATGGTGCAAGTATTTGGCAGAAGTTCTCAAAAATTACTTTACCACTTGTATTGTTTGCAACCGCACCAATCATGATTACGCAATATACCTTTAACTTTAATAACTTTAACGTAATCTTCCTCTTTAACAACGGAGGACCAGCTGTGCCAGGGCAAACTGCATGGGGAACAGATATCTTGATCTCATGGATCTATCGATTAACGATGACTTCGGCACAATATGGAAAAGCTGCAGCCATCACAATGATTCTTTCTTTCATTATTATTGCAGTGGCTTTATGGCAATTTAGAAGAACAAAATCATTCCAAGAAGAGGATATGATGTAATATGAGTATGAAAAAGAATAAAATCATAAGACTTACACTGTCATACTTCGTCATTGCGGTCATGGCAGTTATCGTATTCTATCCATTGCTTTGGATTATTGGATCTTCCTTTAATCCTGGGAATAGTCTCTCAGGTTCAACGATGTTTCCAGAAAATCCAACTCTAGCACACTATAAGCATCTGTTTGATGCAGACAAGAGTGACTATATTATCTGGTACAAAAATTCCTTGAAAATTAGTATTATTACAATGGTGTTAACTGTTGCGAGTGTAGCTTTAACGGCATACTCATTCTCAAGATATCGTTTTGTAGGTCGTAAGAATGGACTAATCACATTCTTAATTTTACAAATGATTCCAAACTTTGCTGCATTAATAGCCATCTTTGTTTTAGCAAACCGTACGGGATTAATTGATACACACTTAGGATTAATTCTTGTGTATGTTGGTGGCCAAATTCCAATGAATACGTATTTAATGAAGGGATATTTAGATACGATTCCGAAAGAGCTCGATGAATCTGCAAAGATGGATGGAGCGGGACATTTAAGGATTTTCTTCCAAATTGTTATGCCTTTAGCTAAACCAATATTAGCAGTAGTAGCTTTATTCTCATTTATTGCTCCATTTGGCGACTTTATCTTAGCGCGTATTTTATTACGATCTGAAGATAAATTCACATTATTAGTTGGCCTATATGAACTAGTTGCGAAACAGTTCGGTAACGAATTTACAAAATTTGCTGCAGGTTCTGTACTAATTGCTATTCCAATCGCTGCATTATTCTTAGTTTTCCAAAGATATTTTGTTTCTGGTTTGACGGCTGGAGGAACAAAAGGATAATCTTGTAGGGAAGGATTTCTAACAGGAAAAGGAGGAGCGGAGATGAAAAAGAAAATGCTTTCTTTCATCTTAATCCCGTTTCTTCTTTTTTACTCCCTACCGATAGGTGCAGTGGAAAAAGAAGAGCGAAAATGGCAGGATGAGACTTTTTATTTTATTATGATCGATCGCTTTAATAATAGCGATTTCAACAACGATTTTAAAGTAAATATGGATGATCCCAAATCATATCATGGCGGTGACTTTCAAGGTATAATCGATCAATTGGATTATATTAAAGACATGGGGTTCACCGCTATTTGGCTTACCCCGGTTTTTGATAATGCGGAAAAGGGCTATCATGGATACTGGATTAATGACTTTTACAACACAGAAGAACATTTTGGAACGATAGAAAAATTTAAAGAGTTAGTTAAAGAGGCACATAATCGAGACATAAAGATCGTCCTTGACTTTGTTGTCAATCATGTTTCGCCTGAGCACGAGTGGCTAACAGACAGTGAGAAAAAGGATTGGTTTCATGAAAATAAAGAAATTTTAAATTGGGAAGATCAAGATGAACTCAATAATGGTTGGATTTATGGATTACCTGATTTAAATACGGAAAATCCTGAAGTATCAAATTATTTATTAGAGGCAGCAAAGTGGTGGATCACAGAAACAGATATCGATGGTTATCGACTGGATACGGTACGTCATGTGCCGGTTGAATTTTGGGAAACATTTTCTAAAGAAGTTAAAAGTGTAAAGGATGATTTTTACTTACTCGGTGAGGTTTGGGACAATGACCCAAATTATATAGCCCAGTATGACAAAGCGGGGATTGATGGCTTTGTGGATTATCCCTTGAATGAACATTTACGGACGGCTTTTGCTAAGCCAGATCAATCTCTTTATTGGTTGTATACGACTTGGGACCGAAACAAGACCATTTACGAAGAACCTTATTTAATGGGTACTTTTATGGATAATCATGATACTCCGCGCTTCACCAGAGATACAGTACAAAACAATGAGCATCCTGGTCCTCGCTGGAAGCTGGCCCTTACTTACTTGTACACGACGCCTGGTATTCCGATTGTCTATTATGGCAGTGAGATTGCTCTTGATGGGGGGGAAGACCCTGATAACCGTAGACAAATGGATTTTCGAACAGATAAAGAATTGGTAGATTATATTTCTCAAATTGGAGCTGCTAGACAGACACTTCCTTCCTTAACGCGTGGTACGTTCGAGTTTCTATATGAAGAGAAGGGTATGGCTGTATATAAAAGAGAGTATGAAGGTGAAACCACTGTTGTAGCAATAAATAATACATCAAAAACACAAACAGTAACCATTACAGAAGGACTTGAAAAGGATAAGGAACTTCGAGGAGTTCTCAGTGATGAGATTGTCCGCGGAAAAGGCCAGGAATATACACTCGTTCTCGACCGTAATCAAGCTCAAATCTATATCTTGGGTCAGAAAACAGGTTTGAATATTCCATATATACTTATTATGGCAGCTGTGTATGTAGCGTTTATCATATTTATCTATTTGCTTTGGAAAAGATCGAAAAGGAAAAAACTCCCGAATCAATGATTAAAAATATACTACAAAAGTATTGGATAGTTAGGGTAGAATAAGGAATAAAGAAAAACCTGAATAAATATTAATACTATTCAAAAATGTAGTTATTAGGAAATGAGGTGGGTATGATGGCTGTTACAATTAAAGATGTTGCTAAATTAGCAAAGGTCGCACCATCTACCGTATCACGTGTAATTGCAAATAATCCTCGAATAAGTGAAAAAACGAAGAAAAAGGTTAGAGAAGCCATGGATGAGTTAGGGTACCATCCTAACTTTATTGCAAGAAGTTTAGCGAGTCAAAGCACACAAGCAATCGGTCTCGTCATGCCTAGCTCTACTGACGTAGTATTCCAGAACCCCTTTTTTCCAACAGTGCTAAGAGGACTTAGTGAAGGGGCACATGAAAAGCACTACGCGTTATATATGACAACTGGAAAGACTGACAATGAAATTCTAGACGGAGTTACACAGATGGTCCAAGGTGGACGCGTTGACGGAGTGGTCCTACTTTATTCGAAAATTGAAGATAAAGTATTAATGTATTTGCAGGAAAGAGGCATTCCATTTGTAGTTATTGGCAAACCTTTTAAGCATGTGGAGGAAATTACTCATGTTGATAATGATAATTTCCGTGCAACGAAGGAAGTAACGGAATACCTCATTCAGCTTGGGCATGATCATATCGCTTTTGTTGGTGGAAACTTAAACCTTGTTGTTACGGTTGAGCGGTTACTTGGATACGAGAAGGCACTTCGAGAAGCTGGAATTTCGTTAAATGACGAGTATATTGTTCATGAGGAGTTTTTAAGAGAAGGTGGACAAGAAGCTGTAAGGGAATTGCTTTCTTTAAAAGTTCCACCAACAGCATTGGTTGTCGCGGACGATTTAATGGCATTAGGGGTTCTTAATACATTAGATGAACTGGGAATTAAAGTGCCTGAAGATATCTCGATCATCAGTTTCAATAATGTCCTAGTCTCAGAGATGTCCAGACCACCTCTCACAAGTGTGGATATTAATATTTTTGATCTCGGGTTTGACGCTGCTCGTAGTTTGATTCAAAAGATTGAAAACCCAAAGGAACCAATCAAAAGAATTATTATTCCACATCAAATTGTCAAACGCTTCTCTTGTTCTTTTCCAAATGAAGAAAGAGTGTTTTTGCCACAAAAAGGGACTTTCAGTTGAAAAGTCCCTTTTTGTATCCTTATCCATTGACGACTGTTCCACCGTTCACATGAATCATTTGACCGCTGACATACGAAGAGTCATTGGATGCAAGAAAAACATAACTTGCGGCAAGTTCATACGGCTGTCCCGCTCTTCCCATTGGTGTCGTAGAGCCGAATTCTGCTACTTGTTCGGCCGGAAAGGTAGAAGGAATGAGAGGGGTCCAAATAGGTCCAGGTGCCACTCCATTGACTCGTATTCCATCCTTAGCAAGTGACTTTGAAAGAGATCTAGTAAAGGTAACTATCGCACCTTTAGTAGCAGAATAGTCAAGTAATTGCTCGTTTCCTTGATAGGCTGTTATGGAAGCTGTGTTAATAATAGAGCTCCCTTTCTTAAGATGGGGAAGAGCAGCCTTGGTTAAATAAAAATAAGAGAAGATATTTGTTCGAAACGTTCGTTCAAGCTGCTCTGATGTGATATCAAGTAAACTTTGTTGTGGATGCTGTTCGGCAGCGTTATTGACGATAATATCAATTTTGCCAAATGCTTTCATCGTATCATCGACCATTTGATTACAAACCTTCTCATCTCCAATATCTCCTGCCGCAAGAATACAACGTCTGCCTTCTGCTTCAACTAGCTTTTTTGTGTCCTCAGCGTCCTTTGCTTCGTTTAAATAGGAAACGACAACGTCAGCTCCTTCTTTAGCAAAATAGATGGCTACTGACTTCCCAATTCCACTATCGCCACCTGTAATAATCGCTACTTTATCCTTTAATTTATTGGAGCCTTTATACTCTTCACTAACATGAATCGGTATGGGATTCATTTCATCCTCAACACCAGGTTGGTGATTTTGATGTTGAGGTGGAAAGGTTTGTTTGTTATTCTGAGACAAGCATATCCATCCTTTCAAATTGTCATTTGTCATTTTTGTAGTATAGGGTAAATGAGGGGGATTATATGCAAATAGAACAATTCAGAATAGGTGTAAAATTTGACGGATTTATATGAATTGTGATATAAGCAATAATATTAAAATATTTTCTAATGAACGTAATCAAATGGAGGAAGTGACATTTATGGAACATCGTAGTAAGATTATAGACTGTACAATTCGAGATGGAGGCTTAGTCAATAATTGGGATTTTAGTGTAGAGTTTGTTCAGGACTTGTATAATGGTTTAAGTGAGGCTGGAGTCGAGTATATGGAAATCGGATACAAAAATTCAGCCAGGCTCCTAAACGTTTCAGAGCCCAATCCATGGAGATTTCTCGACGATCACTTCCTAAAAGAAATTATTCCAGAGAAAAAATTCACCAAGCTTTCTGCTTTAGTGGATATTGGACGAGTAGACCCTAATGACATCCTTCCTCGTGAGCAAAGCATCTTGGATATGATTCGAGTAGCATGCTATGTGCGTGAAGTGGATAAAGGCTTGGAACTTGTACAAATGTTCCATGATTTAGGCTATGAGACGTCTCTCAACATTATGGCGTTATCTAGTGTTCCAGAGCAACAGCTTATAAAAGCGTTTGAGTTGGTAAAAGAAAGCCCTGTAGATGTGGTATATATCGTTGACTCATTCGGAAGCTTAGATCCTGGAGATATTGAGCACCAAGTGAAAAAATTCCAAGCGCTGATTCCTAACAAACAGCTCGGAATTCATACTCATAACAATATGCAACTGGCATTTGCCAATACGTTAACTGCGTTTCAAAATGGGGTTACGTTCCTTGATTCATCTGTTTATGGGATGGGTCGTGCAGCGGGGAACTGCAACACAGAGCTTCTTGTCAGCTATATTCAGAAACCAAGCTATGAGCTGAAGCCTGTTCTAGGCGTTATCGAAAAGCATATGTTAGATATGCGTAAGAAGTGGGAATGGGGCTATATTATCCCATATATGATTTCTGGTGTACTTAATGAGCATCCACGTATCGCTATGGCGTACCGTGATAGTTCAGATAGAGATAAATTTGTAGAATTCTATGACAAAGTAACGACACCTGAAGCAACTATGGTCTTAGAGTCAAAGTAATATATAGATATGGAAATTTTTTAAAAAGGCCGATACTGGCCTTTTTTTATTCTCCTTTATCACTATTATCAAAACAAAAAAGTGAAAAACTATTGTCATGGATACGCTTTCGTGATAAGTTTAAAAGGTCATATGTGACATATTTGTGAACAATAATAATGATGTTTTAATACGAAAACAGCGACCCTGTTGATCGGTTAAAAATATTTAATTATTTCGTTTTATGACTGTTGGTACTTAGCAGCGCTCCTGTATAAGGCAAACCGTTGTAATGATTCAGGTGAGGGTTCCTTATATAGGAGTCTAATTTGGATTAATTACAACGGTTTTTTTGTTTTCTATGGGAGCATCTATGCGATTGATGTAGGGGGAAAACAAATGAAAGCAACAAAAAATCGTTGGCTTATTGCATTATCAGCTGTTGGAATACATATTTCCATTGGTTCGGTATATGCATGGAGTAATTTTACCGCTCCTTTAAAGAACATGTTTGGGTGGTCGGATTCAGAGGTAGCTCTTACTTTTAGTATCGCTATCCTATTTTTAGGTCTCTCAGCAGCATTTTTGGGGCATTTTGTAGAAAAGCATGGTCCAAGAAAAGCAGGATTACTAGCAGCCATTTTCTTTGGAATTGGTATTACTGGTTCTGGTTTAGCAGTGGATTTTGGTTCAAAGTACATGCTTTATGTATGTTACGGAGCACTAGGTGGAATTGGACTTGGAGTGGGTTACATCGCACCTGTTTCTACTCTAGTAAAATGGTTTCCTGATCGAAGAGGTTTAGCCACTGGTCTTGCTATTATGGGATTTGGGTTTGCAGCAGCCATTTCAAGTCCAATTATGAACTCATTGATCGAAACTGTAGGTGTAGCGAATACATTTTATATTTTAGGTGTATCCTACTTTGCTATTATGACTCTTTCTTCATTATATTTAGAGAAGCCTGCTGAAGGTTGGTTACCAGAAGGTTTTCAAGCGAAAATTGAAAGTGGGAAGGCAAAGCCAACCATGGAATTGTCACAGTTAAAGGCTAATGAAGCAGTAAAAACAAAACGCTTCTGGTATTTATGGCTCATGTTATTCATTAATGTCACTTGTGGTATTGCGATTTTAGCGGTAGCGAAACCACTAGCGATGGAAAGCATCGGCATTGACATGACAGCGGCTGCAGCATTGGTTGGGGCAATAGGTATTTTTAATGGCTTAGGTCGAATAGGTTGGGCTTCCTTATCTGATTATATTGGACGTCCGAATACTTATACCGCATTTTTTGTACTACAAATTGTCATGTTTTTCTTTTTACCACAAGTGTCTATTCAGTGGTTATTCATGGCCATGCTCATTGTCGTGTATACATGCTATGGAGGTGGATTTGCTTCTATCCCAGCATATATTGGAGATTTGTTTGGTACAAAGCAACTTGGGGCCATCCATGGTTATATTTTAACGGCATGGGCAGCTGCAGGACTAGTTGGTCCTTTATTCGCGGCATGGATTAAGGATACGACTGGCAGCTACGCAGGAAGTTTGACCTTCTTTTCCGGATTATTTGTAGTTGCATTAGTCATTTCAATTTTAATAAGATTTGATATTAATAGATTAAAAGCAGAGAATGCCGGAAAGTTAGGCCGTTCTAAAGAAGCAGTATAATATCTAACTAAAATAGTGTAAGATAGGGAAAAAACGGTAAGTGAGTTGAAACGAGTGAATAAGTACGAAGCTGAGTTTAGCAATATTGTTCGAGCCTTTCGTAAAAAGCATATGGGAAAAGGGCCAAGCCAAGTTCGAACCACTTTCTCAAAAAACTGGGCCATCTGTGAACTGGAGGGAAATTTATCGCCTATTGAAAAATTCATTGCCACTGCGGAAGATGGGCGCCAAATGCTTCGCGCTGCCCGGACAGAAATGGTGAAGGAGATTTATAAAAAAAATCATCCTACAGAGATGGAAGAATTGCTTGGAACAAAATTCGTCCGTGTGTTTGTCGATATCGATATTGAGTTAGATATTGGTATGTCGATCTTTGTATTTGAAGATAACATTGAAGAGAAATTTAATATGTAATAACTGTTGCAAACAGATTTATATTGTTGGAACTTGGCAGCGCACCTGTTAAAGACTAACCACCTGAAGTTTTTGTCCTAATAAAAAAGGAAGGATTTCTTCTGGTGGTTTTTTACATGAAAAAAGTGTAAATGGAGGAATAAATTATGGGGAAAACAAAACATCCAGGCCCACAAAAGAAAGCCATACTACCCGCACCAA
Source organism: Robertmurraya beringensis (assembly GCF_042433785.1). Classification (NCBI taxonomy): domain Bacteria; kingdom Bacillati; phylum Bacillota; class Bacilli; order Caryophanales; family Bacillaceae; genus Robertmurraya; species Robertmurraya beringensis. Next base: position 120,360 of record NZ_JBHLUU010000022.1, read on the forward strand.
AGTACTGGGTTAGTCCCATCCCATTTGGATTAGGAAAAATTAAACCAAAACATATTCGCGATACGATGAAGATCGCATACGATAATAAAGACAATATAGGTTATGCCACTCGCATCATTACAGAGGGTGTATGTGACGGCTGTGCGCTTGGAGTATCTGGCTTGTACGATCAAACCTTATCCGGTCCACATCTGTGTACGACTCGTTTAAATGTCCTCAGACTAAACACGATGCCAGCAATTAAACCAGAGATTCTTCATGCCGATATTGACGAACTTAAAAAGTATGATAGTACAGAACTTCGTAAACTTGGTCGTATCCCCTATCCAATGATTCGTCGCAAAGGGGAGCGTAAGTTTTCTCGAATTACATGGGATGCTGCGATGGATATGGTTGCCGGAAAGATGAAAAAACTAAATCCTAAGCAATATGCTTTCTACTTAACATCACGTGGAATTACCAACGAAAACTATTATGTAGCGGCTAAGGTTTCACGCTTTTTAGGAGCGAACAATATTGATAATGCTTCACGAATTTGTCACTCTCCAAGTAAAACGGCATTAAAACGATCGATTGGTGTAGGAGCATCCACTTCGAACTATTTAGATTGGATTGGTACAGATGTACTCCTATTCTGGGGAAGCGTGGCATCAAATGCGTCACCAGTATCTTCTAAATACATGTTAGAAGCGAAGAAAAAGGGTACAAAAATCATTGTTATTAATCCATACCGTGAGCCAGCAATGGAAAATTATTGGATTCCTTCCAATCCAGAATCAGCTCTTTTTGGAACCAAGCTAGCAGATGATTTCTATCAAGTTAATATCGGCGGAGATATTGCGTTTATGCATGGAATTATGAAGCACTGGTTTGATATGGAAGCTGAGAAAACTGGTTCGGCCATTAATCATGAGTTTGTACAAGAACATGTGAATGGGTACGAAGAACTAAAAGCTAAGGTACAAGAGCAAACATGGGAACATATAATAGAATCATCAGGTGTTACAAAAGAAAGAATCATCGAGCTTGCAGAAATTTTAGCAAAAGCCAAAAATGCTGTCTTTGCCTGGGCACTTGGTTTAACGATGCATTCATTTGCCACAGACAACATTTCTCAAGTTGCTAATCTAGCTTTATTACGTGGTTTCCTAGGACGCAAGCACTCTGGTTTAATGCCGTTTCGTGGTCACTCCTCTGTACAAGGTTCTGGGGAAATGGGGGCAGATCCTTTTGTCTTACCAGGTGGGGATTTTTACGGTGAAAATATTGAGCGGATTGAAAAGCTGTGGGGCTTTAAACTTCCGCGTTGGCAAGGGGATATTGTTGGTGTCACTCTTGAAAATATTATGCTTCCAGAAGACCATGAGAGAAAGGTGAAGTTATATTATTTAAGTGGTGGAAACTTCTTAGAAACGATGCCTGATCCAATATTTGTAGAGAAAGCATTATCTCAGTTAGATATTCGTGTCCACCAAGATATTATTTTAAACACTTCTACTCTAGTAGATGCACAAGAAGCGGTTATCGTGCTACCGGCGAAAACTAGATATGAGCAGGAAGGTGGCGGAACGTCAACTTCCACTGAAAGAATGGTCTATTTTTCTCCTGAAATCGAAGGAAATAAGAACCGGATTGAAGAAGCTCGTGAAGAATGGAAAATCTATATTGATCTAGCAAAGCGTGTAAATCCTACAATGGCACATTTGGTGGATTTTAAGGATGCACAGGCGATCCGAGACGAAATCGCATTAGCAAATCCAAATTACGACGGGATCCAGCATTTAAAGAAAAAAGGTGATGTGTTCCAATGGGGTGGCGCTTGGCTTTGCGAAGATGGAATCTGTCCGACACCAGACGGTAAAGGGACATTAATTACTGTCGATATCCCAAATATGGGTAAAAAAGAAGGACAGTTTTTACTAACGACTCGCCGAGGAAAGCAATTCAATTCCATGGTGTTTAGCGAAAAGGATCCGTTGAATGGATCTGACCGTTATGATGTATTAATCAATGCTGAAGAAGCTCGTTTGCATCGAATTGCAGATGGCGAAGGGATTGTTGTCTACAATCAGCATGGAGTGTTCCAAGGACGTGCAAGATATGCTGATATCACACCAGGTAACCTGGGCGTTCACTTCCCAGAAGGAAACTTCTTATTACCAAAAGGTAAATACGAGAAATTTGCTGGTATTCCAGATTATAATATTGCGGTAAAAGTGGAAAAAGCAGAGCGTTTTAATGCTCGAAAAGATACACAATACCTGGAGAAGCCAATTCCAGATCTAGAAACAGAAGTAAGCTGAATTTTTAGGAGGTACAGAAATGGGCAAAGAAATAGATGATGTGACCACCACAAGGAGCATTCTGAGATTTAACGGCAAGGACTTCTATGAACAAGAGGATGATATTGCTGTTGAATTTCCACTAACAGTGATGGTGGATGGTCAGGAATTTGCCACCATGGTCTGTACTCCTGCTGAACTAGATGAACTGGTTGTCGGTTTTTTAGCTTCAGAAGGTGTCATTCGAAGGTTTGACGAAATTAAAACGTTAACGATAGACGACTCTAAAGGCTTTGCATATGTGGAGCTAGTGACGAAGAAGGAAATGCAAAACCACCACCACTCTAAACGCTTTATAGGTTCATGCTGTGGGAAAGGGCGTCAGTTTTACTTTTACAATGATATGAAAACGGCAAAAACGGTAATGAGTAAGACAACTATAACTGGCCAAGACTGTCACAGGCTGATGACGCTAATGCAAGAAAGTTCATCACACTTCCAGCAAACCGGCGGCGTTCACAACTCGGCTTTGTGTTCAAAAGAAGGAATCATCGTTTCACGGACGGATATTGGCCGCCACAATGCTTTAGACAAAATATTTGGATATTGCTTAATGAATCGTATTCCGTTGAAGGACAAGATAATTGTATTTAGTGGCCGAATTTCTTCAGAGGTATTGTTGAAGGTAGCAAAAATTGGTGTAGGAATTGTATTATCAAAATCCGCTCCTACAAACCTCGCACTTGATTTGGCTGAAGAACTAGGTATTACAGCTGTTGGTTTTATTCGCGGTCAAGGGTTTAATGTATACACACATCACGAACGTATTTTAGGTGGATAAAATGAGACTTGCACGATAAGCATTAGCTTATCGTGCTTTTTCATTGATTTCTGGTATCAAAACTTGTTGGATTTAATAAGGTAGTTTTATTTGGTGGTGCCTGTTGCCCTAACACTGCTGTTACTGTAAAAATTAGAAGAATAATAATACATTCTATTCTTGTCCAAGTTTTTGGATTGAAATTTGGATCTCTCTTTATTTTTCTTTTAACAAAAATCCCGTTAATGATTGCATATATAAGTAAGGGAATAATTAGAATATGTTTTATTAATAATGCTTGTCCATATGGGAATAGCCAAGAATTAGTATAGTCTGTAATCACAAGATTCATCAAAATCAATCCACTAATGATGGTGCTTACAAAGCAACATAATGCAATGGGTGTAAACCAGTTTAAGAACTTTAACCAATGATCATAATTAGTTGAAAACCAACTAATTACAATCAATATTCCTACCCATACACTGACAGCGGTGAAATGTAAAGTATGACTCAGCCCCCCGAAAAATTGGCTTATAGAACTTGCATGACTAGACCAACTAACTCCCACAATCAGAATGAAAGTTAGAATAGCACCAATATATCCATATAATTTTTTTCTCTGATAATCTATTGATGAAATAAAAATAATTAGAATAAACGATACAGAGAAAATAAATACCCATGATTTTCCCACTTCAAATGTCGTTAGTACGGATTGGAATGATTCTCCAAAACCTATTCTAGGGGTTAGGAACAGAATCGTTTGTAAAATGGGAAAGAATGTGGAAAGGGGAATTCCAATAATAGCAATCATTAATATATGTTTTGAAACATTCACTTTTGGTTTATGTGTATTTGGGATAAGAGTAAGAAGGAAGGTACCAAAAGTTAATGAAAAGCATAAATATAATAGCGTTTTACTAATAATCATTAAAACCAACATAATTATTTCTTTCTATTCATCAAAAATATAAAGCTTCCAATGATGATTACAATTAAAAGACCAATAACAACGGGTGCTACATATGATGATACTTCGTTTTGATTACCGTCCTCTTCTATTGCTTCATTTGCTGTATCTTCTTCTGGTGTATCAACATTTTGGTGATCATGAGATTCCTCTGGGGTTTCTTCAGACTCTTCAGGCACCTCTGTTTCTGGTACCTTTACAGAAAATGAAAGATCGCCTTCGATTGGATGTCCATCAGCTCCGATTATACTCCAATGTACATTGTACTCACCACTCTCTAAAGGATTTGAAAGTGTTCCTGTCAATATATTTTCGGCTAAAGAAATGTCAATAGGTAATGCATCTCCATTACTATTTTGTAGTGTGAATATACTGCCATTCTCTAACTTTCCTTCAAAAGTTAAGGTAATGTCCTGAAGATTTTCTGTAATTACCTCTCCATTTTGAGGTGTAGAACTTTCTAAGCCAGTGTGTGCAAGCGCATTTCCACCAAATGAGAGAAAGCAAATGAATAAAATTAATAAAAGTTTTCTCATAATAAATAACCTCCAATAAGTAGTATAGTGCTTAAAATGTAAACACTTAATTTCAAGCAAAGACCATTCTAATATTAAAGTGTGAAATTTGAATGAAATATGGTTACTTTCTTAATATTATTAGCAAACGATGGAATTAAAATTTGTGCTTTGTAAACATTTCTAAATTAGGTGTATACTAACTCTGGGTCTTTTCATCGACTAATTAACTGAAAAAGAGGAATATCATGAGAAAACATATCCTTTTAATCTTTTTATACTTAATTTTCCTAGTTGTAGGTTGCGCTAATAATGAGGAACATGCACATGAAATGGCACACAAACATAATTTTAATGGCTCCGCTGAAGTTCCTGAAGCACTGGCCATAAAGGCAGTTGAAAACCCGAAATATCCAATTGGAAGCAAAGCGATTAGTAAAGCAAATCACATGGGTGGAATGATGGATGGGGTGGAAGTAACGATTGTTGCAGCTTATAAAACAACTGCATACGAAACTTCATCCGTTATGAGTGATGGGACGGAGATGGAAAAACACCGCTGGATTGTGCATGAAGAATTTGTTAATCCTGGTAATAAACCAATCGCAACAGGTACTGAAATTAAAACCGTTGCCGACCACATGGAAGGAATGAAGGATTCCATTCAAACCATTGATTCGTCCGTTGAAACAACGGTTTATATTGTAGACTTTGTCACATCAGATGGACATGAAGTAAAAAATCATAAATGGGTAGCTGAAGAAGAATTAGAACCTATTACATAATCTCGAAAATAAAAAACATTGGATTGATTCCAATGTTTTTTATTTTATTTTGTCTAAGTTCAAATAAATTACCATTCTTTAAGGATTTGAAAATTTCACCTGAATTTCTTTTAAAAACATTTCAGCAGCAGCGGAAAAAACTTGATGTTTTTTCCAAACGATATTTAACCCAGATTCAAGTCTTGGCTCTAGCGGTCTAAAACAAAGATTACTATCACTAGACGTATTCACAATTTTATCAATGGCTATGGCATAACCAATGCCCTCTTCAACCATAAGGGAAGCATTATATGCTAGATTGTATGTAGTCACAACGTTTAATTTTTCAAAATTTTCACCAAACCAATCAGCAAATTCATTTTTAGAAAATGTCTGTTTCATAGCCTGTCTTGAACAGATTAAAGGAACATTTAATAGATCCGCTGCTTGAATGTTATCATGGAAAGCTAGAAGGCTGTCTTTCCTCATAACAACGCCCCAAACATCTTTGGCTGGGATATTGATATAATTGTATTTAGACAAATCAGCTGGTTGAATTAAAATACCAAAGTCAAGTAATCCCTTGTCAAGTCGTTCAGTTACATCATCTTCGTTTCCGCTGTAGAGGTGATACCGGATATTTGGATAACCTAACTGCAAATCTTTTACTACCCGTGCGATCTGTCTCATGGCATCTGTTTCCCCGCCACCTATATAAACATCTCCACTAATTGTTTCTTCCATGGAACTAAATTCAGCTCCTAATTTATCGACCATTTCTATAATTTCCTCTGCTCTTTTTCGCAAGAGCATTCCTTCATCTGTGAGGTGGATACTGTGGCTGCTGCGAATAAATAGTTTTTTTCCTAACTCTTGTTCAAGATCTTTTAATTGCCTTGACAAAGTTGGCTGTGTAATATGCAGAAAATCAGCAGCAGCTGTCATACTTCCTTCTCTGGCCACCGTAAGGAAATATCGCAAAACTCTTAATTCCATTCTCTCCTCCTCCTTCATTAGGTTTTAGTATATACATTCCAGAAATGCCTATCAAGCATATCATGATATGTGATATAAGTATTAGCTGTGTACGATGCGGTGCGCTAAAAGCTGCCCTTGCAGCAGGATACCGGGTTGTGGGAAAAAATGGGGAACAGGAAGGGGATTCTAGCAAACTTGCAAAGGCTCTAATTAACATCGTAAATCAGGAGGAATCACCATCTCGCTGAATTTCTTGTACTGATGCCCTTGCGGGTGCAGAACAAAAGGTTGTAGAGCTCAACAACAGATTGACGCCTATCGTGATTTATCTACCTCCCTCGCTTACGAGGATGCGTAAACAGTCAGACGAATTAAACTAAATTAAAGAACATAAGCGGAGATTTTTCGGTTAGATGTAGAATGGAGCTCGTTTCGGTGGTAAATAAGGGGAGGTTTTCCGCTTATGCAAAGCAAAATCTCTCATTTTCGAATTTTTCGAGCCAATAGGCGGAAACTCTCCGTCTATTTCGAGCTTTTTTTATAAAAATTACTAATTAAGTGGAAACTCTCCGTCTATTTATCAGCTCGGGTGCTTAACCTTATCCCTAAATCGATAAGTGCGATGTCAATTGCTGTCTCAAAGTTAATGGGATTTCGTAGAAACGTTAATAAATAAAGAAAAGACGTACCCATACATACGTCTTTTCTTGTTTTGCCAAAAAGTTATTTATAAATCATCAATAAGGATATAGCTAGCTTTAACGGGACCATGAACTCCAACTACTAAATTTAATTCAATATCAGCCGAATTACTTGGACCAGTAATGAAATTGACACATGAAGCCACTTGCTTACCTTGTTTATGTATGGAACGTAGTTTTTGTGCAGCTTGCGTCATTCTAGGTACTAAGGTGCTTTTAGGAACTAAAACGATGAGTGTAGCTGGAAGAAAGCTCACGGTCCGTCCCTTATCCTTATCACTTAGTAAAACAACCGTACCTGATTCTGCAAGTGTTATTTCACTAATTGTAATCCCTACGTTTGCTTTTTCAGCAAGTGATATGTTTTCCATTTCCTTGGTGTAATCCCATTCATGAATAGAAACCCCTTCACTAGTCCAAGTTTGATTCATAAGGGGAGAAAGACCCCAATTGGAAAAACGTTCGTCCTTCCAAGTTACAATGGGCCCACCACCATGAACGCTAACCGTTTCTTTAAGTGTCTTTTCTAATTCCTTGAGATTTGTTTCAATGAGAGTCGTATGGATTTTTTCACATTGTAACCTCAAAACTTCTACTAGGTCATCAACCGATGCATCCTTTAACACAAGATGTTGGGGCTGATGCTTCCAGTTTCGAACAGGCGCGTTTTGGATTTGTCTTTCGCGACCAAGTGAGGTAGCTATTTGATTTAAAAAAACTTCTTTATTTTTTATTGTTCCAGTCATGATTGTTCCCCACCTTTTTCTCTATTTTTGAACCAATCTCTAAATCTTTCCTTGTTTGGTGCGGGGAACTCACGAATTTCTGTCCATGCCTTTAAAGGACCAACACCTTTAGAGATTTTGTCACCTGACGTAAAAGGCAGCATGGCCGTAGGTGCGAACTTCGTTCCAAGGTTGTAAAGGGAAGGGGACGCAGCACCTAAACCAAAGGCCTTCATGGCTAATTTCTCAGAAATTGGTGCTTTGCCTTCTTTTTCAACAATCGTTTGTCTGTGCTTATGCAAAAGCTCGTGTAATGGTATTTTTACTGGGCAAACCTCCGTACATGCTCCACAAAGTGTTGATGCATATGGTAGTTCTTTATAATCATCGTACCCGCCTAATAAAGGAGATAATACAGCACCAATCGGTCCCGAATAGATGGATCCGTATGAATGGCCACCCACATGTCGGTATACAGGACAAACATTTATACACGCTGCACAGCGAATGCATTGAAGGATCGATTGAAACTCACCACCGAGTATACTAGAGCGGCCATTATCGACGATAACAAGATGGAAGTCTTCAGGACCATCAACATCATGTTCTTCACGAGGACCAGTTAACACAGTAATGTAGCTAGTCAATTTCTGACCAACCGCACTTCTCGTAAGAAGACTAACCAGAACCTCCATTTCTTCAAACGTTGGAACAAGTCTTTCCATCCCCATAACGGTAATTTGCGTTTTCGGAAGGGAAGTGACAAGATCTGCATTGCCTTCATTCGTGACTAGACTGATGGATCCTGTTTCTGCAACGGCAAAATTACAACCAGTAATTCCTACATCAGCTGTTAAATATTCTTGACGTAGCATTTCTCTAGCATGCCAGGCGAGTTCTTCTGGTTTTTCCGTCTTTTTATAGCCCAGCTTTTCCGAAAACACGTCACGGATTTGCTCTTTGTTTTTATGAAGAGCGGGAACAACGATATGAGAAGGAGGATCATGGTCATCAACCTGCAAAATATACTCACCAAGGTCGGTTTCGATTACCTCACAACCCGCATCTTCAAGACATTGGTTAAGGTGAATCTCCTCCGTAACCATCGATTTTGCTTTCACTACTTTTTTTGCGTTCTTTTCTTTAATAACTCCTTTGATATATTCATTGGCTTGTTCAGCTGTTTGGGCGAAAAATACGTGACCCCCTCGCTTAGCAACATTTTCACTAAGTTGTTCTAAATAATAGTCCAGATGGTCAAGTACATGCTTTCTAATTTCTTCACCGTGCTTACGCCATTCTTCCCAGTTTCCTAGTTCAATTGTTGCGTCTAATCTGCGTGTACCCATTCGTTCCTGCGCTCCAACTACTGCTCCTCGCATGAATGAGTCTTGAATGCCTTTATCCACTCGCTCTTTAAAGTCGGTTGTGCTAATTTTCATTGACATTTCTTTATCCCTCCCCAAGGTTCCTTGTTTCCCATTAGCGACTATTTAATATTTCGGCTATATGTAATACCTTAATTGGCTTTAAATTCCGTTCAATACGCCCGCCAATATTCATTAAACAGCCAGCGTCAGCTCCAATTAAATAATCTGCTCCGGTTTCTTCCACGTGAGCGACTTTTTCATCGACCATTTGTTCAGAGATCTGTGCCATTTTTACAGAAAAAGTTCCGCCAAATCCACAGCATTGCTCTTTTCCTGGTAACTCTGTAAATTCTAAATCTCTTACATTTGATAGAAGGACCATCGGAGCTTTTTTGACCCCTAGTAATCTAGTCATATGGCATGAAGTGTGGTATGTCACTTTACCTTTAAAACGAGCACCAACATCTTCTATTTTCAATACATCAACAATAAATTGAGTTAATTCATAAGATTTTAAAGCGAGTTCCTTTGCTTTCGGTCCCCAAACTGGATCATCTTTAAAAATATGCTCATATTCATGAAACATGGCAACGCAAGAACCTGAAGGTGAAACGATATATTCAGCATGTGAAAACGTGTTAATCATTGTCTTCATTGCTTCCTTTGATTCCTTTACATATCCGCTATTGTAGGAGGGCTGACCACAGCAAACTTGAGCTGTTGGGAAGTCAATTTCACAGCCTAAATGCTCTAGCAATTCAACCGTTGCTTTTCCTACATTGCTTTGAAACATATCAACAAGGCATGTGGCAAAAAGAGTAACTTTCATGATTGTTTGTCTCCTATTCCTTCTAAAATCAGGTCATCTGATGACCTGTTCAAAATAGATTAATTAATAACAATAATACTATATTTATAATATTTCTTGAAAGGGATTACATGAAATTTTCTAAAAAATGCACTTCATCCATTTTTTTTAGAAGTGCATGAGGATTATTTTAGGTATTTATAAAGTACACTTTCTACATTTTCAAGATGATCTAGCATAAGTGCACGTGCCTTTTCTCCGTCTTGTTCTTTTATTGCTAAATAAATAGTGTGATGCTCTTCATACAGACGGTCAACCGTGATTTGTTCAGAAAAGAGCCAAAGGCGACGAGTTTCCTTAATGGTTTCACCAATAAGTCCTGAAACATGATTCATTAAATTAACAAGTAAAGGATTCTGAGTAGCTTCGGCAATGGACATATGAAAGGCTAAGTCTGCTTGTTCATTAAGCTCTTCATTCCCGCTAGCGAGTTGCATTTCTTTCAGAGCGGTTTCGATGGTTTGCAAATGTTCCTCAGTTCTTTTTTGAGCTGCTGTGTAACTTGTTCCAGCTTCTAGAATTTTTCGGACCTCGAGTAAATTTTGTGTATCCTGTAGGTTCATTAAGATTGCAGTAGAGAGGGGAAGGCTTACTTGTCCCGATTCAAACTCTTTTACGTATGTTCCTTCACCTTGCCGAATTTCTATTAATCCCATAGCACGTAAAGCGGTTAATGCTTCTCTAATTGTTGAGCGTCCAACCTGAAAGTTCTCGGCTAGTTGCTGAACGGAATCAAGCTTATCGCCAGGCTTAAATTGTCCTGATTTAATCATATCGTGTATGGCATCAGCAACTTCTTCATAAATTTTTTTCGGTTTTATCTTTTTGTAATTCAATGGATGAACCTCCAAAACATGTTCTTATACGATTTAGTATACAACTTTTAGATGTTAAAAAAGGAGAGATTATGTAAAACCAAATAAAAAAATCTACCGAAGTTCTCGGCAGATTTCTAATACTAGCGATAATTTGTAAATTGTACTTCTACGGTTAAGTCTGCTTCTTTTACAAGAGAAATAATCTTTTGAAGATCATCACGATTCTTACCAGTTACACGAACTTGATCATCTTGAACTTGGCTTTTGACCTTAACACCACTATTTTTAATAATCGTATTAATTTTTTTTGCATTTTCTTTATCAATTCCTTGAACAAGCTTGGCACGTTGTCTGACGGTTCCGCCAGAAGCCCCTTCAAGCTTCCCATAATCGAGATTACCGATTGGAACGCCACGTTTGATTAATTTACTTAGCAGCACATCTTTGAGTTGATCTAGCTTATACTCATCATCCGAAATAAGTACTAATTCTTCCTTATCCAGTGATACTTCACTCTTACTTCCTTTAAAATCATAGCGAGTAGAAATTTCTTTCATTGTCTGTGAAATGGCATTTGTTACCTCTGAAAAATCTACCTTTGATACAATATCGAATGAACTTTCTTTAGACATATGATCCTCCTACAGTCAAAAAAATTTTATGTAACTTTTATTCAGTTTCCCTTTATGGGTTCATTATAGTAAAATATAGCAGTTCAAACAACTTTCTCGCCGTTTTATAAACGATAGATAAGGTTAATGTATAGATATAGATAAATTTTAGGAGGTAGTGTATGTCACTAACTGATTACATTGGACAGGTCACAACCCTGACGGTTGCAAGGCAGGCTGCGTTTGGATATTTTTTAACCAATGGGGAAGAAGACGTTCTGTTACATGAAAATGAAATGGTTGAAAATACGGAATTAACAGAGGACCAAGAAATTGAGGTTTTCCTTTATATCGACTCTCGTGATCGTATTACAGCAACCACTTACATACCAGAAGTTCAAGTCGGCAAGTATGGCTGGGCGAAGGTGGTCGAAGTAAAGCCTGGAATTGGTGTATTTATTGATATTGGAATAAAAAAGGATGTGTTATTAGGAGAAGAGGACCTTCCTGTACATACGTCTGTTTGGCCAACTGTGGATGATCTTTTATATATCTCACTTCGGGTGAATAAAAATAACCGAATTTATGTAAAAGCTGCGACTGATCCTATTATTACAGACATCAGTATTAAAGCTACATCAAAGGATTTTAATAAAAATATTCAAGGCCATGTGTACAGAACTGCTAAGGTAGGCACTTGGGTATATACGGTAGAAGGGTTTAAAGGCTTTGTTCATGAGTCACAGCGGAAAGTCGAGCCTAGGCTGGGTGAAAAAGTAGAAGGCCGAATTATTGACGTGAAAGAAGATGGAACCGTTAATATTTCTTTAATTCCTCGTAAACAGGAAGCTCTCGACGAAGATGCCAATAAGATTTATGAATATCTACTGCTTAGAAACGGGGCAATGCCTTATAGCGATAAAAGTATGCCAGAAGATATTCAAGAGCGTTTTGGTTTAAGTAAAGCTGCTTTTAAGCGTGCATTAGGAAAATTAATGAAGAATGGGCTAGTTTATCAAGAAGATTTTTGGACGTATAAAAAAGAAGAAAAAAATGACGTGGAGTAACCACGTCATTTTTTTCTTACAAGTGATCAGTCTTTTTTGAAAATGATTTTTTTCCGGCTTGTCGATTTTTCATTGATTCCATGGCCTTTTCATGTCTCATAGCATTTTTGTCTTTTGCTTTTTTATCATTATCTGAAGTATGTGGCATAAAGATCCCCTTTCCTAGTAAACAATCTACCTCAAAATTCAAGGCTTCTTTTAGTTTCTGTTGGAAAAGGAGAAGTATGCAAGTCACGAATGAAGCTTATTTAGAAAGAATATGGCAATCGTTCCTGGTCCTGTATGTGACCCAATTGCAGCCCCAATATCTGAGATATAAACATCTTGAGGTGAGAATTCATCGATGATCATGGTTTTCATTTCTTCCGCGGTTGTTTTGTCATCGGCATGACTAATTCCGATAACTTGCTTATCTAGTGACTCTCCTCGTTCTTTCATAACTTCAATGATTCGACGCATTAATTTTTTCTTGCCACGAATTTTCTCAATGGGTACTAGTTTCCCATCTTCCACATTTAAGAGCGGCTTAATATTTAATAGACCGCCAACGAAAGCAGAGGCTTTAGAAACCCTTCCGCCTTTAGCTAAATGGTCAAGGTCATCCACTGAAAAGAGATGCTCCATATGCTTACATAGAAATTCTGAAGAGGCAATAACTTGTTCCTTAGTAGCACCATTTTTTAGAAGTCTGGCTGCCTCCATAACAACTAATCCACATCCAAGTGATGCACATTTTGAATTAATAATCGTCAAGTCCAAATCAGGATATTGTTCTTTTACTTGGTCACGTATCATCACTGCTGTTGAGTACGTTCCAGATAATTCGGAAGAAAAAGCTATGTATAGACCAGATTCTTTGTTGATCGCTAGCTCAGTAAACTGTTTTTCAAATACAGCTGGAGATACTTGTGATGTTTTGGGGAGATCTCCGTTTCGTATGGATTCGTAAACCGTTTCGGGATTAATCGTAAGTAAATCTTCGAACTCTTGCTCATTTACATGTACCTTCAGTGGTAACATGGTTACATTATGTTCAGCAAAAAAGTTAAGCGGCAAATCGCTAGCCGAATCAGCCATTAATTTGATCGACATGCCTATCACACTCCAATAACTATGTAATCTTATCTTTAGTTTAAAGAAATAATAAGAGAAATACAATTAATTGTAGTGGAGTTTGCTCATAATAGGAAAAATAGAGTTTTCGAGGAGGGGAAAGTCATTGATTTATCTGCATACGAAAAAAATAATCATTGTAACGATCGGAGCGATATTAAATGCAGTGGCAATGAATTTTTTCTTAATCCCGGCTAATGTGTACTCCAGTGGTTTTGTGGGCGTAGCACAGCTATTGTCTAGTGTATTTGGAAATTTCATGACAACTGGGGTTTGGTTATTTATTCTTAATCTGCCTGTTACTATTTTAGCCTGGAAGAAGGTAGGTCGATCATTCACCATTTACAGTTTTATTAGTGTGTTTCTAATGTCTTTTTTCTTAGAAATCGTCCCAATCATTAATGTTTCTAAAGATATTTTACTAAATGCGGTTTTTGGAGGAGTAATTGCGGCTGTTGGAACCGGGATTACCTTAAAGTGGGGAGCGTCTACAGGAGGAATGGATATTGTCGCGATGGTTTTATCAAGAATGAAGGATAAACCCGTTGGAACCTATTTCTTTATGTTAAATGGTGCAATCATTGTGACAGCAGGTTTTTTATACGGATGGGAAAAGGCTTTATACACACTAGTCACATTATATGTATCTACAAGGGTAATAGATACCATTCACACGCGTCATGAAAAGCTGACAGCCATGATTATTACAAAGAAATCGGATGAGATGAAACAAGCCATTCATTCAAAGCTTGTTCGAGGGATTACAACTGTTCCTGCAAAGGGTGCATTTACAAATGAAAATAAAGAAATGCTAATAACAGTCATTACTCGTTATGAATTATTTGATCTTGAACACATCATTAAGTCAGTGGATCCTAATGCTTTTACTAATATTGTACAAACAGCAGGAATCTTTGGTTTCTTTCGAAAAGAATAATTACTGGAGGGAAAACAATGAAAAAATGGCTTTTTATGATCACCATAATGTTTATTCTTATTCCATCAATGGGCTATGCAAAAGAGGAAGCTGCTTTTAAAAATATTGTTGTAGATGGAGGGAGTGGGAATTACAAAGTACGAGGAGATGCTCATATTGGTAAAGATTATTTTTATTATTCCGTAGAAGATGGACATACACAGTTTATCGAGGAAACAAAAATACAAACAGGAAAAGCCTTCGGTAATGCCTATCCTTTTGTGATTACTATCTCAATCCCAAAAGAGAAACTTCCGAAAAATGGTTCGTTGATTATGAATTTGTATACGAAATCCGAAAAGGGTGAAATCCAACAATCACACCCAGTGGTTCTAGAGGTATTTGAATAAAAAGGAAGGCTGACGAGCACGTCAGCCTTTCCTTTTTATATTTCTAGCTCGTTTTGCATTTCTCGCAGCTGCGCTTGTTCAGCTACAGTGGAGTTAGCATATGCAGAAGATAAAGCATTTTTGGCTCGTGATATCGCTTCATACTGGCCGCTGCCCGTTGCATTTTTGGCAAGGTCAACTGCTTTTCTGGCTTCGATAAATAGTCTATTTCCCATTATATTCCACCTAGTGATGATTCTTTCACATTTGCCATCTTTTGTGCTTCTGCCTCTGCATACGTTGTGTGATATGGGATACGATCATCATGCTTGGATACTGCATCTACACCTTGTTGTACAAAGCGTTTTGATTTATTGCGTTTACCCATTGCAAATCCCTCCATATCCGAGCTATTTTGAAGTAACACATTTGCTACCTCAAGAGTTAGTATGCTCACTAATTCGCTCGCTTACTAGAAGAAAAAATGGGAGGGTTTGTATATATTGTTACAATGCTTTTAAGTTTAAATAATCATTTAAGTAGATAGCAATGCCATCTTCTTCGTTAGTAAGTGTAACCTCATTTGCAAGGGTCTTTAATTGTTCAATGCCATTACCCATTGCAATTCCTCTACCAGCATATTCAATCATTTCAAAATCATTATCCTCGTCACCAAATGCAATAATTCTTTCCTTTGGAATATGTAGGAACTCTGATACCTTTTTAAGTCCAACCGCTTTATTCAGACCTGATTTGACAATCTCAATTACATGCCAAGGATCAGCCCATCGACGATGATCAATAACCTCTGCATGAACAGCTGATAAATGCTTACGGATTTCCTGTACCTGCTCTTCTTCTGTGTGGATGAGCATACTAGTTGGTGATTCTTTTAAGAACCTTCGTAAATCACCCGTTGTAATATTCGGTTTTCCTAAACCGAATATATCTAAAAGTTTTTCATCATGATAATGAAAATACACATCGTCAATGACTTCAGCAATAATATTGTGAAAGGAAAAAGAGTCGAGTGCCTCAACAATATCTTTTGCCACTTCAATATCTAATGGGGTATGATATGCTCCCCACTGGTTAGAACGTGGATGGTGAATGAATGCACCATTAAAATTAACAATGGGAGTCGTAAGATTTAATTCGTGGTAATACATTTCACTTGAGCGGAATGGTCTCCCCGTAGCAATCATAATCTCATGTCCTTGTTCTCTCGCGCTATTAAGGACTTTTTTGGTTTTTTCAGAAATGGTCTTATCGTCTTTTAATAAAGTACCATCAAGGTCTAAAGCAATTAAATGTTTTTCTCTCATGTCTATCCCTCGATTCATGACGTAGTAGGTTAAGTGTAAACCTTTAGGAAAATACTTGTCCACATGATACACTAAAATATAGAAATTCTTAATAAAAAAATGTTGTACATATTCTTATGTTAACAATATTGCTTCCCTTCTGTAAAAAAATTCAACTTATTAATGGAGGTTTTCTTTGTGATTTCTGTTGAAAATAAACAAATAGGGGAGATTCCGTTATTACATTTGGCTCGTGCGAACCTGTTTGATAAGAAGCTCCCTCTCGTGATTTTTATACATGGGTTTACAAGTGCGAAGGAATATAATTTGCATTATGCCTATTTACTGGCTGATAAAGGGTTTCGTGTGATACTACCAGACTGTCTGTATCATGGGGAGAGACAGACGGAAGAAACTAGTTCCCAGCTGCAGTTTCATTTTTGGGAAATAGTTTTACAAACCATTTCCGAACTAAATGAACTAAAAAAGCACTTTGAAGAAAATCAGTTAATTGATTCAGAAAAAATAGGTGTTGTTGGAACATCAATGGGAGGTATTGTTACTTTAGGAGCATTAACAAAATATCCATGGATTCATACAGCTGTAAGTCTAATGGGTATGCCTTATTATGAAAAGCTTGCAAAAGCGCAAATTGCGGAGCTGAAAAATCAAGGTAAAGAACTGCCAATGGAGCAGTCAGCTATTGAAGAATTATTTAATCGTCTTCGAGAAAAAGATTTAAGTCAACAACCAGAAAAATTAATGGGAAGACCACTATTATTTTGGCATGGGAAAAGGGACAATGTTGTTCCGTATTCATATGCGCATGATTACTATGAGAGCATTAAGAAAGACTATCAACAAACCCCTCAATTACTTCAGTTTATAAGTGATGAAAAGGCGGATCATAAGGTCAGCAGAGAAGGGTTATTAAAAACCGTTGAGTGGTTTGAAAAGCATTTACTTTCATCAAGTATGATGTACGTCACTTCGGCAGAAAAATAATCATTATATTATAACTTATGTAAACCAATTTGTTATCATGTAAATAGAGTTGAACTTTAAGGAGTGATTATAATGGATCAAGATTTAAAAGATAGTATTATGGGGGCTTTGGAATTAGTTGTTGACCCAGAGCTTGGAATAGATATTGTGAACCTTGGCCTTGTTTATGATATTGAGATGGACGAAGAAGGTACAGCGACCATTACAATGACGTTAACTTCAATGGGGTGTCCATTAGCAGGTTCTATTGTAGAAAATGTAAAAGAAGCACTAAGTGATATTCCTGAAGTAAAAAAGACAGAAGTAAATATCGTCTGGAGCCCGCCGTGGTCGAAAGACAGAATGTCAAGATACGCAAAGATTGCGCTTGGTATTCGATAGGAAGGAAGCTAACCGCCCATGCGGTTAGCTTTTTTATGGAAACTAATAAGTTTTATTAAAACTGTGAGCTAGTTCACTTATTTCAAGAGAAGATGGCTTTACAATGGACGTATATGATTCATAAAAGTTGTGCTTTGTCAGGAGGTCCTCATTGTGATTGTCAGTCGAGACTTTAACAAAGATCCGTTTATTGTTATTTGGGAGTTAACGAGAGCTTGTCAGCTAAAATGCCTTCACTGCCGTGCAGAAGCACAGTATAAAACCGATCCAAGGGAATTAACCTTTGAAGAAGGTAAAAAATTAATAGATGAAATATATGAAATGAATAATCCCATGCTCGTATTTACAGGCGGAGATCCGCTTTTGAGAAAAGATGTATTTGCTATTGCCGAGTATGCGGTAAAAAAAGGTGTGCGCGTATCGATGACACCAAGTGCCACGCCAAATGTCACAAAAGAGTCAATCAAAAAAGCCAAGGAGGTAGGTCTTTCACGATGGGCCTTTAGTTTAGACGGCCCGACTGCTGAAATACATGACCATTTTCGTGGAACAGCAGGCTCATTTGACTTAACCATAGAAAGAATTCAGTATCTCCATGAACTTGAAATACCGATTCAAATCAACACGGTGATCTCTCGTTACAATTATGAATACTTAGACGAGATGGCTGAACTAGTCGAGAAGCTGCAATGTGTTTTATGGAGTGTCTTTTTCTTAGTGCCAACTGGTAGAGGACAAGAAAAAGATATGATTTCTCCAGTAGAGCATGAAAAGGTATTTATCTGGCTTCAGGAGCTGAGCAAACGCGTACCATTTGATATAAAAACGACAGCTGCTCAACATTATCGACGTGTGTTTATTCAGCAAAAAATGAAAGAAGAGAAAAATAAGGATAATATATCTTATTTGGATGCTTTAACTAGTCAGGGTTTAACAGGAAGTATTGATGGGTTAGGAAGAGCTCCCAAGGGAGTCAATGACGGAAACGGGTTTGTATTTATTTCTCATATTGGAGATGTGTACCCAAGTGGGCTGTTACCAATAAAAGCAGGGAATGTACGTGAGCAGCCGTTAGCCGAGATTTACCGAGAATCACCAATATTTAAAAACTTAAGGAACCCTGATAAATATAAAGGCAAGTGTGGCGTATGTGAGTTTAGATATGTATGCGGTGGCTCACGATCAAGAGCATATGCCATGACAGGCGATTACCTAGAAAGTGAACCATTTTGTGTTTATGTGCCAAAGGCATTAAGATCAAAGAAAGCATAAAAAATAAGAGTGCAGAAACCTCTGCACTCCGATTTATTCAATGCTGCAATAAACCTTTGGACAATTTTCACAGCCAATTTCGTCTCTTAAATATTGTAAATGATGAACGATGATTTTGCTCTTTTTTATAGATATAATTTGCTCTTTTTTTAGTTCATTTAAGATGCGATTGGTACTTTCACGGGAAGTTCCACAAAAATTGGCAAGTTCTTGGTTCGTTAGTGGAAGATCGATAAGGATTCCGTTTTGTATCTCTACACCATAACTATTTGTCATACGGATCAAAGTCGAGTATAATGCGCCTTTCTTTCCGTTTAATACGAGATCACGGAACTTCGTTTGCGTTTTTCTAAAATGATCGCTCATCCATTTTAAAAACTCTAGGGCAAGAGAACTGTTTTGAAAGATTTCTTTCTCAAGGACATCCTTATTTATTGCAACGATTTCTGCATCTTCAAGTACTCTAGCGCTAAGCAAATATTTAGGGGAATGAGTAAAAAGGGTTAGTTCTCCACAAATATCATTTTTACCGCAAATTCGTAAAGATAGCTCTCTGCCATCGGATGTAATTTTACTAATCTGTACCTTCCCTGACAGAATGACGTACATTTCCTCTGCTTCCATTCCTTCTTGAAAGATAAAAGTATTTTTCTCTCCAATAAAACGGCGGTCAGCCAGATGAAGAAGTTCTTTTATCTCTATTGAATGTGTCTCTTTTACCACTGCTGACATCCTGATTCACCCTTTTTTAGACAGTAATGATTCTATCATCTACAATGAGGGTAATAAGAATTGTTGTCAATAACTTCACCCATGATGTAACAATATGTTCACGTTTAATAAAATAGTTATGTTGTAAAGTGATTTACCGTTATAATAAGATATACTACAATGCATGCAAGATACTCTTGCGATGGAGTTGATTATCATGAATAAAATTACTGATCAATTAAACCGTCCGTTACGAGATTTAAGAATATCGGTTATCGATCGATGCAATTTCCGGTGTCAGTACTGCATGCCAGCAGAGATATTCGGTCCCGATTTTGCTTTTTTACCTAAAAAAGAATTACTTAGCTATGAAGAAATTGAGCGTTTGGCTCATATTTTTGTGGGACTTGGAGTGGAAAAAATACGTCTCACAGGTGGAGAGCCTCTCCTTCGAAAACAGCTTCCTTTGCTAGTTGAGAAGCTCTCTAAAATAAATGGCTTAAAAGATATTGGCTTAACAACGAACGGTGTTCTTTTGCCAAAGTATGCCGAGGAATTAAAGGCTGCTGGTCTAAAGAGGGTAAATGTAAGTCTTGATAGTTTGAATGACGAGCTTTTTGGTGAGATTAATGGTCGTGGAGTGAAAACTGGACCTGTAATAGAAGGAATTCAAGCGGCCCAAAAAGCAGGGCTTGGTGTCAAACTGAATATGGTTGTTAAAAAGGGATTAAATGATCAAGAGATTGTTCCTATGGCACAATTTTGTAAAGATAATGGACTTCAACTCCGTTTTATTGAATACATGGATGTGGGTAGTACAAACGGATGGAAAATGGATGACGTTGTGACCAAAAAGGAAATTTATGAACGATTGAATGAGCATTATTTGTTAGAGCCAGTTGATCCAGATTATTTTGGAGAAGTTGCAAAGCGATATCGCTACAAGGATTCAAACGTAGATGTCGGATTTATTACTTCTGTGTCTGAGTCGTTTTGCTCTAGCTGTACTCGTTCGAGACTTTCTGCTAATGGACAGCTCTTTACCTGTTTGTTTAATGGGAACGGACACGATATTCGTGACTTTATGAGAAATGGTGTGTCTGATTCGGAAATCGAACAAAGAATTACTGACATTTGGAATAGAAGAAATGATCGTTATTCCGATGAAAGAACGGAAGAAACAATAGCTAATAGAAAGAAAATTGAAATGTCCTATATAGGGGGATAAATAAAAACTACTTCATGGCGGTGAAGTAGTTTTTGTTTTTCTTACGCAATGTATCTAGGGAACAAAATATTGTTTTCAAGGTGAACGTGCATAAATGTTTGTTCTTCTAATAATTCAAGTCTTTTGTAAACCAGACGGTACGTACCACATGCATCCATTGGTGGTTGGAAGTCGGATGTAATGTCTCTTAATTCCTTTAGAATAGCTCCAGCATGATCATGTTCTTTTTCTAATTCGGTTATTTCTTTAATCATTTCGCTACGAGTTTCGCCAGTTGTAGTATCAAGCTTTTGTAGCATTGGAAATACGAGTTCTTCTTCTTTTGCTGTGTGTTCAAGCAATTCTTTCTTTAGTTCGTAAAATAGTTCGTATACCTTTAACAATTCTGGACGATGTCCACCATGTACCTTTGCCACCTTTGTTACGTAAGGACTTAAGTTAGCGAGTTCTTCTTCTAACGGACGATGATATTGTTCAATCACATGGTTAATAATTACGTCAGATGCTGAATCTGTCCATACGGCTACATCTTCTTTAGTTCCTTTATACGTATCAAAAAGCTGTTGAAGCTCTTGAATAATTTCATTAGCGTTTACTGATTTTTCAGAAGCAGCTTCTTCTAAAGGAATATTCCCACCACAGCAAAAATCAATTCGGTTTCTCTTAAACACGTCTGCTGCTTTTGGAAATTCATTTACTATATCTTTTACTAATGAGTCAGTTTGAAATGGATATGTCATTTTAATTGCCCTCCAAAAATACGTTTTATTTACAAACTAAGAATAAATGATTTTGTCTTCTTTTAAGGTGATGTGAATCACACTTTCAAATTAAATGTTCTCTATTTTCTTCAAATTGTTAGGGGAAGTGCTAAAATAAGGTTTAAGTGATGTTAGTCCTGTTTTATAGTTATTTAAATGTTTATAATTACACATACATACGACCTTACCATGTAGGAGTTGATTTAATTGGTAGAAAAAAGAACGCCGATACAAGTTGGTGAAGCAGTAAAAAAAGTGATGTCGCATTCAATATGTGGCAAACAAGAATTAGTTTCCATAAACGAGAGTTATGGCCGATTCCTTTCAGAGGATTTAGTCGCCACGTCAGATGTTCCTCACTTCAATCGTTCTCCTTATGATGGTTTTGCTATTCGTTCGGTTGATTCAGCTGAAGCTTCGCTTTCCAATCCAGTTGAATTCGAAGTGGTTGATCATATTGGTGCAGGATACGTTTCAAATAAGGAAATTGGTGAATTTCAGGCAGTTCGTATCATGACAGGAGCACAAATGCCTATGAATTGTGACGCAGTTGTTATGTTAGAACTTGCCAAAACGAGTGAGAAAAACGGACAACCATATATGTCCATTAAGCGATCTTATAAACCAGGAGATAATGTTTCTTTCGCTGGGGAGGATGCAAAAAAGGGAGAAGTCCTTGTAAAAAGAGGAACGAAAATCAATCCTGGGATTCAAGCGATGTTAGCAACATTTGGTTATAAGGAAGTACCTGTTGCTAAAAAACCAATAATTGGCTTATTTGCTACTGGTACAGAACTGCTTGAGGTAGAGGATGAATTACAGCCGGGGAAAATTCGAAACTCTAATACCCATATGATCATTGCTCAAATCGAGCGTTCTGGGGCCGAAGTAAAGTATTTCGGGAAACTTCCTGATGATTTCGAATTATGCTATGAATCGATAGAGAGTGCTATAGAAGAGGTTGATTTATTGATTACTACAGGTGGTGTCTCGGTTGGAGACTTCGATTATTTGCCTCAAATTTATAAAAAATTAGGGGCGGATGTCCTTTTTAATAAAGTAGCTATGAGACCTGGAAGTGTTACCACTGTAGCGCATTTAGATGGGAAAATTTTATTTGGGTTATCTGGAAATCCTTCTGCATGTTATGTAGGATTTGAGTTATTTGCGAGACCAATTATACGTACCATGTTAAACTGTCCGAAGCCACATTTAAGAAGGGAAAAGGCAGTTCTAGAAGTTGATTTTCCAAAAGCAAATCCATTTACTCGATTTGTGAGGAGCAAATTAACAATCACTGATGGGAAGTTAGTGGCTGCACCTAGTGGAGTAGACAAATCAAATATCGTGATGAGTTTGGCTGGGGCCAATTCATTTATTATCCTACCAGGTGGAACAAGAGGGTATGAAGCCCATACGATTGTTGATGTCTTACTGCTAGAAGATCATGAAGGTAGCGAATGGCCGTGGTAGACCCCGTCATTGTCCAAGTAGTCGGTTTTCAAAACAGTGGAAAAACAACATTTGTTAAAAAACTACTACAAGAACTATCCAATCAAAATATATTTGTAGCTACAATTAAGCATCATGGACATGGTGGCAAACCTGACGTAGTTGAAAAAAAGGACTCATCGGAGCATATACAATCTGGTGCCTTTGCCTCGTTAGTTGAGGGAGAAGGAAGACTTCTTATTCAAGTAGAGAAGGATGAATGGAATATACAAGAACAGATTCACATCTTATGTAGCATGAATCCAGAGGTGATCGTAATAGAGGGGCATAAAAATGAAAGATTTCGCAAAATTGTCCTTTTACGAAATAAAGAAGATTTTGATGCTCTTAAAAGTTTAGAGAATGTGATGGCGTTTGTAAGTCAAGAACCATTACATATAAATCCAAACGTTCCTATTTGGAACGAAAACGATATTATGACCTGGCTTGTACAATATATAAATGAACAAAGAAATCAAGGAAACTGCAAAGTGTAAATGTACTTTGCAGTTTTTTGCCCTGTGATTCAATTCACTTACTAATATCCTTCATTCTTTTATAGTATAAGTAGCTACAACACTAGGAGTGAGGACAATGAAATTATTTTTACCTAAACAGCATGGTGCATGGGCAATGCTAATCATCCCTTTTTGGTTAGGAGTGATTGCTTCCAACTTCCTTTGGCAGCATATCCCTTTCTTTGTGGGTTGGTTACTACTATATTTGGCGACATATCCGATGTTGCTATTATTTAAAAGAAAAAAACTCTCTTTGTATAAAAAATGGACAGTGATCTACCTGTTACCGTCTTTCTTTTTTTTGCTAGTCCCTTTATTTACAAGGCCTTCTATTATTCTTTTTGGACTAATCATGATCCCGTTTTTTTGCATAAATGCGTATTTTTCTAGCAAAAACAATGACCGTGCACTAACGAATGATTTAAGTGCCATTATCGTATTTGGAATTGCTGGCTTAGCAAGTAGCTATTTAGGAGAGGGAGGTATTAGTTACAAAGCATGGCTTGCCTTTTTCTCTTCTATTCTCTTTTTTACAGGAAGTACATTCTATGTAAAAACCATGATTCGCGAGAAAAAGAGTGAGGTATTCAAACAGATCTCATGGGGATATCATTTGTTGGTGGTCATACTTTGGATGATTGTTGGTAATTTGATCTTTGCATTAGCAAGCTTGCCAAGCTTACTTAGAGCCATTTTCTTCTACGGCAAGCCTTATTCAGTAAAAACAGTAGGGATTTTAGAGATTGTTAATGCTGTATTATTTTTTGGAAGTATGACAGTTGCGATGCTTGTATGATAAATAAAAGCACTCGGTGTTTTTCACTGCCGAGTGCTTTTAATCAATTTTGCAAATATCAATTGGACAATCTTCACAATCAATCTCATCTTTTAAGAACATCAAATTATGGATCGTAATCATCCCCTTATCAATGGAGATGATGTTATTCTTTCGTAATTCACTTAACAAGCGATTAGCAACTTCCCTGGATGTTCCACAAAAATTAGCTATCTCTTGATTGGTAAAAGGCTGATCTATGACAATGCCATGTTCACGAACAATTCCGTAACTATTGCATAAACGAATGAGTGTGGAGTACAATGCCCCTTTTTTACCATGGAGAATAAGGTCTCTAAATTTTGTTTGGTTTCTCCTATGCTGTCCATTTAACCATTTCATAAATTGTAAAGATAAAGAATGATCTTTGCTAAGCTTTTCCTCTAAATCGCCCTTATGAATGACAGCAACTTCACCATCTTCTACAATCTTTGCGTCCAACATGTACTTTGGGGAAGAACAAAATAAAGGAATCTCTCCAATAAGCTCTCCAGTAGAACACATTCGAATCGTCAGTTCTCTTCCATCTGGGACCATTTTGCTGATTTGGATTTTCCCTTTTAGAACGACATATAACTCCTCAGCCTTTTGCCCTTCATGAAATAAGTAATTTCCTTTTTCAATCTTACGTGTATACCTTGCCACTTGAATAAAATCCTGTAGCTGTATGGAAGTATTCATGGAGATGTCACCCGCCTGACCGGTTTGCTAGTCCCTTTAATTAACTAGTCTAACTGTAAAAAGAAAAATCCATTTCGTCAACCTTAAAACCTTCCAATAGGAGTAATTGTTTATGCAGATTTTTTGTTAGAAGTACTAACATTAAAAATAATCTAAAAAAAATGAAAATAGTTTTAAAAATTGGTTGATTTTATTGTTAGCAGTTTTTATAATAAGGTACATTAAAACTTATAAAAATTAAATCGAATGATTAAATATGCAATAATATTCAGGAAGGGGTAAGGAATGAAAGTATCAATTATCGGAACAACCGGATATGGTGGAGTTGAGTTGCTCCGTATATTGCACTCACACCCTGAATTCGACATACATTCCATTCATTCAACAAAAGAAGAAGTGGCCATTTCAGATGAATATCCACATCTTTATGGAATTATTGATAAAAAAATGAGCAGCATTGATGCTGATAAAATTGCTGATGAAAGTGATTTAGTCTTTTTTGCTACTCCATCAGGTGTCTCTTCAAGCCTCGTTGATCAATTCAAAGGAAAAGATATTAAGGTCATTGACCTATCAGGGGATTTGCGGTTAAAGAATACTTCTGACTATCTAAAATGGTATAAAAAAACTCCTGCTAATGAGGCGATCGTTGATGAAGCGGTATATGGACTAAGCGAATGGAATAAGGAGCAGGTAAAAGCGGCAAATTGGGTTGCCAATCCAGGGTGCTATCCAACTGCAACGTTACTGGGGTTAGCTCCTGTTGTAAAGGAAGGGTTAATTGACCCAAGGAGTATTATCGTTGATGCGAAATCAGGAACCTCTGGGGCAGGGAGAGCAGCAAGTCGAGCAACATTATATGCAGAGGTAAATGAGAATTTTAAAATTTACAAGGTGAATGAACATCAACATATTCCTGAAATCGAGCAACAATTAATGGTATGGAATAGTGAGATTCAGCCAATCACCTTTAGCACTCATCTTCTTCCATTAACAAGAGGCATTATGGCCACGATGTATGTCCAGCTTTTAGCAGATTGGGAGACAGAAAGAGTCATAGATTTATATCAATCGTATTACGAAAATGAGCCGTTTGTCCGAGTAAGACCACAAGGCTATTTTCCATCAATTAAGGATGTATCAAGTTCGAATTATTGTGATATAGGTTTACACGTTGATAAGAGAACAAACCGATTAACAATTGTATCGGTAATCGATAATTTAATGAAGGGTGCTGCAGGGCAGGCCGTACAAAATGCAAACATCATGTTTGGTTTGGAGAGTCATTCAGGTTTGAAGTTTATGCCACTGTATCCGTAATAGGAGGTTAAGGGATGGAAGCTTTATCGGAAGTGTCACAAGTAAAAAAAGTAAATGGTGGTAGCGTAGTTTCACCAAAGGGATTTTATGCAGGTGGAGTACACGCTGGACTTCGTTATTCTAGAAAAGATGTTGGATTAATATATAGTGAAGTTCCTGCCAGTAGCGCAGCTGTTTACACATTAAATCAGTTCCAAGCAGCCCCGCTGAAGGTAACTCAGCATAGTATTCAGGAGAAAGGTAAGCTACAAGCAGTGATTGTAAATAGTGCATGCGCAAATGCTTGTACAGGAGAAAGAGGTTTACAAGATGCTTATTCCATGCGAAAGCTGACAGCCGATAAGCTGAACCTTGAAGAAACTTTCGTAGCGGTTGCTTCAACAGGAGTAATCGGTGAGTACCTCCAAATGGATCGAATTGCAGCAGGAATAACAGATATACAATTTGGTCAAACACAAGAAGATGCTGAAGGATTTCAAACGGCAATTTTAACAACCGATACATGTATGAAAAGCAGTTGTTATACAACGGAGATTGATGGAATGCTAGTGACGATGGGTGGAGCAGCAAAAGGATCTGGAATGATTCATCCTAATATGGCAACCATGCTCGGCTTTATAACTTGTGATGCCGCTATATCTCCTGAGTCTCTTAAGAAAGCACTTAAAAGTGTAACAGATAAGTCCTTCAATCAAATAACAGTTGATGGTGATACATCTACGAATGATATGGTACTTGTAATGGCAAACGGAAAAGCGGGTAATGAGGAGCTTCATGAGGGCCATAAGGATTGGGAAGCTTTCCTTGAGTTACTGAAGAATACGAGCCAAGACTTAGCAAAGCAAATTGCACGAGATGGAGAGGGAGCCACAAAGCTAATTGAAGTGAGTGTAAAAGGTGCAGCTTCCAATGACGATGCACGTAAAATTGCAAAGCAAATTGTAGGTTCCAATCTCGTGAAAACAGCTATTTTCGGAGCTGATGCAAACTGGGGACGTATTATTGGTGCAATTGGTCAAGCGGGTGTCGAAGTGAATGTTGATACGGTAGATATTAAGCTTGGTGAAACAACGATGTTATTAAATAGTGTGCCTCAAGTGTTTTCAGAGGATGACGCTAAGAAATATTTAGAAAATGATACGATTCATATCTTTGTCGACCTACAATTTGGAGATGGGGAAGGAAAGGCATGGGGATGTGACCTTTCTTACGATTACGTAAAAATTAATGCGAGCTATCGAACGTAAGGGGGCACATAAGTTGTCAACGATCGTAATTAAATGTGGTGGAAGTGTATTAAACGAATTGTCTTCTAGTTTTTTTGATAGTATCAAAGAAATGAAGAAGAAAGGTTATTCTGTGGTGCTTGTTCATGGTGGAGGACCAGACATAAATGACATGCTTGAGAAGCTAAACATTATGCCTGAATTTGTAAATGGATTAAGGAAAACAACGAAAGAAACATTACAAATTGCTGAAATGGTGCTCACAGGTAAAACAAATCGTAAGTTGGTTGAACAACTAAATGATGTAGGACTCAAAGCTATTGGTCTAAATGGCAGTGATTCTAATCTAATTCAAGCAGAATACCTAGACAAAGCGAGGCTTGGATATGTTGGTAAGGTCCAATCGATTAATAAAGACCTCATACAACTAATGGTTGAATCGGGACATATACCTGTAATTACACCAATTGCGATAAATAATCAAAACGTAAAACTAAATGTAAATGCAGATTACGCAGCTGCTGCGGTTGCGATCGGTTTAGAAGCTGAACAGTGTTTGTTTGTAACAGATGTGGATGGCATTCTCGTAAATAATCAAGTGAAGAAAGAACTTAATAAGCGTGAAGTTAGTGAATTGATTGAAAACGGTACGATATATGGTGGTATGATTCCTAAAGTAGAGTCAGCGTTGTCAGCGATAGACATGGGGCTTAAGAGCGTAATGATTGTAAATGGTAAAAAAGGATTTTTTGAGAATGACCAATGGCTTGGTACTCAGATTTGTAGAAAGGAAGGAATTCTTCAATGAGTGGTCTTTTTCCAACATATGCAAGATGGGAAGTGGAGCCGGCTAAGGCGATCGGTTCCTATTTATACGATAAAAATGATAAAAAATATTTAGATTTTACTTCTGGCATCGGAGTTTGTAACCTTGGGCATCAGCCGGAAGCCGTGAAAAAGGCTGTGCAAATACAACTTGATCAATTCTGGCATGTATCGAATCTGTTTCCTCAAGAAAAGCAAGTGCTTGCTGCAAAAATGCTGGCTGATGCCGCTGGATTAGAGGCAGTATTTTTTGCAAATAGTGGTGCTGAAGCCAATGAGGGAGCAATTAAACTCGCAAGAAAAGCAACGGGAAGAACAAAAATT
Source organism: Robertmurraya beringensis (assembly GCF_042433785.1). Lineage (NCBI taxonomy): Bacteria > Bacillati > Bacillota > Bacilli > Caryophanales > Bacillaceae > Robertmurraya > Robertmurraya beringensis. The sequence continues at coordinate 149,152 of NZ_JBHLUU010000022.1, forward strand.
ATTACTTTTCAACAATCCTTTCATGGAAGAACGTTTGCGACAATGTCAGCAACTGGTCAAGAAAAGATAAAAGAAGGCTACGGCAACATGCTCGAAACATTCGTTTATGTTCCGTATAATGATATCACATCTCTAAAGGCTGAAATGTCTCATGAAGTGGCTGCAATAATGCTTGAAGTCATTCAAGGTGAGGGCGGTATTCATGTTGGTGAAGAGGCATTTCTTAAAGAAGTAGAGAATCTTTGTAAGGAATATGGTGCGTTATTTGTTATTGATGAAATCCAAACAGGAATAGGAAGAACGGGAAAGCCTTTTGCTTTTCAACAGTACGATTTATCTCCTGATATCGTGACTTCAGCAAAGGGATTAGGTAGTGGATTTCCAATCGGCGCAGTAATCGGTACAGAGAAGCTAGTAAAGTTTTTTGGACCGGGAAGTCATGGCTCAACGTTTGGAGGTAATCCAGTTTCCATTAGTGCTGCGATAGCTACGATGGAAGAAATCTTTGCTCCCGAATTTTTAGAGTCAGTTGTTCAAAAGGGTGAATACACGAAATCTTTACTTGAACAGGAATTAAAGGATATTTCTGTTGTGAAGGAGATTCGCGGATCCGGATTAATGATTGGTGTTGAATTACAACATTCGGTAGGTTCACTTCTAAAGGATTTAAGAGAAAGCGGATTGTTAGCATTACTAGCTGGTGAAAATGTTCTCCGTCTTCTGCCACCATTAACTGCCACAGAGGAACAAATAAATGAAGCGGTTCATATAATTAAAGCGGTCTTACACAAATCATATATAACAGCCTAAATGGCTGCTCTTTTTTACAATGTATTGCATAAAAATTAAGTTTTGGATATAAATATTCACAATTTACGAGGTGGAACAATGAAAGCATATGTGCATTTAAAAAGTGGTGACACGTTCGAAGGAAAATGGGTTGTCAAAACAGACAATAAACCAGTGTCCGGGGAGATTGTATTTTATACAGGAATGACTGGGTATCAAGAAGTATTGACTGACCCTTCATATAAGGATCAAATCATCGTATTTACGTATCCTCTAATTGGTAACTACGGGATAAATCTTGAAGATTTTGAAAGTAAACAACCACATGTTGCCGGGGTCATTGTATATGAGGCTTGTATGAATCATTCTCATTACCAAGCTAAATACTCGATAAGTGAATATTTACAAAAATGGGGAATTCCACTAATTGAACACGTGGACACGAGAGAAGTTGTAAAACAAATCCGTAACGAGGGTTCAATGCCTGTCATGATTAATACAGATTCTGATAAACCACAATCCTTCGAGCTCGGAGAAATGGAAAAGGTATCGAAAGTGTCTTCAACACAGATCTCAACGGAAGGGCAAGAAGGAGATTTTCATGTCGTATTAATGGACTTTGGAAATAAAAAGTCGATTCAACAATCGTTGTTAAAAAGGGGTTGCAAGGTAACAACCGTTCCTTACAATTGCTCCTATGAAGAAATAAAAAAGCTTAATCCGGATGGTATTTTATTGTCCAATGGACCTGGAGACCCAAAGCATCTCAAACATTTATTACCTAACATCTCAAAGGTCATTAAAGCATTTCCGACCCTTGGAATTTGTTTGGGTCACCAACTAGCCGGGTTAGCTTTAGGAGCAGATACAAAAAAATTATTGTTCGGACATCGTGGTGCGAATCATCCAGTCATGGATAAGGACACGAAGACTGTATTTATGACCTCTCAAAATCATAGCTATTATGTAGATGAAAAAAGCTTAGCTGGAACGGGTCTTAAAACTCGATTTTATAATTTACATGATTCAACGATTGAGGGATTTTACCACGAAAGCTATCAGCTAATAACGACACAATTTCATCCTGAAGCAAACCCAGGTCCTTCAGAGGGTGAATATATATTTGATGAATTTTTGCAATTAATTAAAGAAAATAACGGGAGTCAAGTTGCATATGCCTAAAGATCAATCTATCACATCCATATTAGTCATCGGTTCGGGACCGATTATCATCGGGCAAGCGGCAGAATTCGATTATGCAGGCACACAAGCCTGCATGGCCTTAAAAGAGGAAGGGTACCGCGTTATATTAGTAAATAATAATCCGGCTACCATTATGACAGATAGTCATTTTGCTGATGCTATATATTTCGAACCGCTTACAGTAGACGTTATCGAGAAAATTATTTTAAAAGAACAGCCAGATGGGTTACTTGCTACGCTAGGTGGTCAAACGGGACTTAACCTTGCGTTTCAATTAGCTGAGCATGGAATTCTTGAGAAATACGGAGTAAAGGTTCTTGGTACCTCCATTGAGTCAATTAAAAAAGGTGAGGATCGTTCCGCCTTTCGTCAGTTAATGCACGAACTTGGAGAGCCTGTTCCAGAAAGTAAGATCGTTCATACGGTTGATGAAGCAGTTAGCTTTTCAAAAGAAATTGGTTTCCCCATTATCATTAGACCTGCATACACTCTTGGTGGAACAGGTGGAGGAATTGCATCAAATGAGGAGGAATTCCTCCAATTGGTCCAAGGCGGACTTAAGGAAAGTCCGATTCATCAATGCTTAATTGAAAAAAGTATTGCTGGTTTTAAGGAAGTTGAATATGAGGTAATGCGTGATGCTTCAAATACGTGCATTATCATTTGTAATATGGAAAATTTAGACCCAGTCGGAATCCACACAGGTGATTCAATCGTTGTTGCTCCTTCTCAAACATTAACAGACGAAGAATATCAAATGCTTAGATCTGCTTCGATAAAAATCATTTCCGCGCTTGGTATCGTAGGTGGTTGTAATATCCAATTCGCCCTTGATCCGGTAAGTAAGAATTATTACTTAATTGAAGTAAATCCTCGGGTAAGTCGTTCTTCTGCACTTGCTTCAAAAGCAACGGGTTATCCAATCGCGAGAATGGCTGCTAAGCTTTCAGTAGGTTATGAGTTGTCCGAATTAATTAATCCTGTAACAGGTGATACGTTTGCAAGCTTTGAGCCTGCATTGGATTATGTTGTTGTTAAGTTCCCTAAGTGGCCATTTGATAAGTTCCCAACCATTGAGAGAAAGTTGGGTACACAAATGAAAGCAACGGGTGAGGTAATGGGTATTGACCGTAACTTTGAAAGAGCACTATTAAAAGCCATTCGCTCACTCGAAATTAAGGTACAGGATTTAGAGATGTCCTCCTTAAAAACATTAAGTAAAGAACAATTATATGTAGAACTTGCGAAACAAAACGATGAGCGCTTTTTCATCTTAATGGAGCTAATGAGACGTGGAGAAGAAGTAAATACGCTGCATGAATTGACGAAGATTGATTTCTTTTTCCTGTACTATATGAAGAAGCTTGCACAGTTCGAAAAGGAAATTTATGAAGCAACACTCCAAACTGTTACTTCAGAGCAGTTACAGCTTTTTAAAGAAAAAGGATTTAGTGATCTTTTCCTAGCTAAAGCTTGGAATGTAACGGAAGCTGAATTAAGAGAAACACGTAAGAAACACAATGTTTTGCCTGCTTATAAAATGGTAGATACCTGTGCTGCTGAGTTTTCTGCCGTTACGAATTACTTTTACTCCACTTATTTTGGGAAAAATGAACAAATTCCCTCAGATAAAAGAAAGGTAGTCATCGTTGGCAGTGGGCCGATTCGAATTGGGCAAGGAATTGAATTTGATTACTGCTCCGTGCATGGAGTGTTTGCTTTAAAAGACGAAGGAATAGAAACGATAATGATCAATAATAACCCTGAAACGGTTAGTACAGATTTTGCCACAGCTGATCGTTTGTATTTTGAACCGTTAACTGTTGAAGATATCTTGAATGTGTTAGAAGCAGAGCAAACAAACGAGGTTATCATTCAACTAGGCGGTCAAACAGCGATAAACCTAGCGGAAGGTCTTGAACAAGCGGGAGTAACTATTTTAGGTACTGGTTCGAAAGTTATAGATATCCTTGAAGAAAGAGATAAATTTTATCAACTTCTTGATGAACTAAAGATCCCAAGACTAGAAGGCCAATTTGTAAACAGTGTTGAGGAGCTAAATCAGGCAGCTAATTCCATTGGTTTTCCAATCCTCATTCGCCCTTCTTATGTAATCGGCGGAAGAGGTATGGTCACTATAAAGGAATCAAGTGAGCTTCAAGCATTTATTGAAGAGACAGATTTACAGTTCCCATACCTTGTTGATCAATTTCTACCAGCAATAGAAGCAGAGCTTGATCTTGTCAGTGATGGAGAAAATGTTCTCGCTCCAGTGGTGATGGAACATATTGAACGAACAGGCGTCCATTCCGGTGATAGTTTGTCTGTATTGCCTCCTCATACTTTATCGAAAAAAGTACAAGAGAAAATGCTTTCTTATGCAACGAAAATTACTACTCATCTTAAATATAAAGGTCTTCTTAATATACAGTTTATTATTGATCAAGAAGATGTATATGTGCTAGAAGTTAATCCACGTGCTAGTCGTACCGTACCAATTATAAGTAAGGTTACAGGTGTACCATTAGTTCAAATTGCGACAAAAATATTGCTTGGGAAATACCAGTTGTCGAAAAATGATGAGTCATTGAATTTAAATGATCTCCCATTTATTTGTGTAAAGTACCCGGTGTTTTCAAATTATGCGTTAAAAGGCCTAGATTCAAAGGTGAGTCCAGAGATGAGATCAACTGGGGAAGGGATAAGTCTTGCAATGACTTATGAGGAAGCCATGAAGAAATCCTTCCACACGTTGCTGAAGTACCGACCAACTGGAAAAATAGCGGTAAAACCAAGTTATATGTCAGACATCAAACAAGCTGGAGTAGATGAAGAAGCAATTATAGAAGCAAATGAATTATCGGCAAACAAAGTAAAAGAAGAGTCAATTATTGCTTATTACAACCCTGATCAAGGACTTGAAGACAAAAATGTAAGGGAAACAGCTACGAAAAATCGTGTTCTTACATTTACAGAAGAAGAAACATTAGTAGCTTTTCTAGCTGGGCAAACAGTAAAGGAATTTACCGTTCATTCGCTTAATGAATGGTTATCAAAGAAAAAAGAGGTGAAGCTTACATGATCTCGGTTAAAACCAATGAGAAAAAAGCTGACTTAAAGGATATGTTAACATTAAAGGATTACTCTTCAGATCAAATTAATGATCTTTTATCAAACGCGATAAAAATTAAAAATGCTTTTAAGCTTGGAGAGTCTTATACGCCACTTAAAGGAAAAATTCTAGGAATGATATTTGATAAGTCTTCCACAAGAACCCGTGTATCATTCGAGGCAGGAATGATTCAGCTTGGTGGGTCGGCAATGTACTTAAACGGAAAAGATTTGCAAATCGGAAGAGGGGAACCGATTTCTGATACGGCGAAGGTGCTTTCAGAGTATATTGATGGAATTATGATTCGTACTCATTATCACCATACGGTTGAAGAACTTGCTAAGCATGCGTCAATTCCAGTCATAAATGGATTAACAGATATGTATCATCCATGCCAAGCACTTGCTGATCTTCAAACGATATTGGAATGTAAAGGCTCATTAACAGGTCTGAAAATTGCCTATATTGGTGATGGCAATAATGTAGCCCACTCCCTCATCATTGGAGCTGTAAAAATGGGGATGCATATCGCTGTCGCAAGTCCAGCTGGATACGAACCAAATCCGGAGATTGTAACGTATTCGAAAGAAATCGCTGAACAAACAGGTGGTTCCGTGACGATTACAAACGATGCTGTTGAAGCAGTAAATCAAGCGGATGTTGTGTATACGGACGTTTGGACGAGTATGGGGCAAGAGGAAGAAAATGAAATTCGTCTAAAAGCATTTACCAATTATCAAGTAAATACAGACCTCGTGAAGCATGCGAAGCCTGACTATTTATTCATGCATTGCTTACCTGCTCATCGTGGGGAAGAAGTTTCCCACGAGGTAATTGATGGCGAGAACTCAGTTGTTTTTCATCAAGCAGGTAATCGACTTCATGCACAAAAAGCGTTATTGGTTGAATTACTTGGATAAAAAAGGATTCCTGCGATTTCGCAGGGATTTTTTTATTTGGGTAATACTATAATCGACCATTAGAAAGGAGTGGGATTATGGGACAAAACCATCGTTTTCGTTCAGGTGATAAGGCACCAAATAATGGTGTCTATATAGAGATTGGTGATACAGGTTCTATGGTTTCGAATCCGAAAAAGATTAAGCTAAAAGCAGGCGAACGCTTCCCAGAATCAACAAATGACGAGCGCCAATGGACATATGCTCCAAAGTACACTCATAACTAAGCAAAGCCATCCTACATGGATGGCTTTACTATGTGAAAAATGGATTATAATAGAAAATGAATAAAGGTCAAAAATGGTCAAAGGAGGAGCCTTATGGATTATCAATCAATGACTGAGCGGGTGCAGGTGGCGTTTTCGGAGGCTCAAGCGCTAGCCAGAAAATCAAACCATCAAGAAATGGACGAAGCTCACCTTTTTATGTCTCTTTTCAAAGAGAAGGATAGTTTAGCAACTATGATAATAGAACGTCTTGAGCTTTCGGTGGATCCGTACTTAGAACAGTTGGAACATATACGAAAGAGAAAGCCGGAGGTAGTAAGCGGAAATACACAATCAAATATATATATAACGTCTCTCCTTCAAAAGCTTCTCCTCGAAGCAGACAAAGAGAAGGATGCATTAGAGGATCAATATATGTCTGTTGAACATTTATTGTTAGCTGCAGCCAGCATACAAGAAACGGCATTTAGTCAGTACTTGAAGAAACATAAAATTACTAAGGAAAGATTATTTGAAGTTATTTATGAGATTAGGGGGAATCAAAAGGTGACTTCACAGAATCCGGAATCAACTTATGATGTTCTAAATAAATATGGACGTGACTTAGTAGAAGAAGTAAAAAAAGGAAAGATTGATCCTGTAATTGGACGGGATGCGGAGATAAGGAATGTGATTCGAATTTTGTCTCGAAAAACGAAAAATAATCCAGTATTAATTGGAGAGCCAGGTGTTGGAAAAACAGCTATTGTCGAGGGGCTTGCTCAACGAATTGTTAGAAAGGATGTACCGGAAGGGTTAAAGGATAAAACTGTTTTTTCGCTTGATATGAGTGCTTTAATCGCAGGTGCAAAATTTCGAGGTGAATTTGAGGAAAGACTGAAAGCAGTTTTAAATGAGGTAAAGAAGAGTGATGGTCGGATTCTTCTATTTATCGACGAGCTTCATACAATTGTAGGAGCTGGAAAAACAGAAGGAGCAATGGATGCTGGGAATATGTTAAAGCCGATGCTTGCTCGAGGAGAACTGCATTGTATAGGTGCAACAACTCTTGATGAACATCGAAAATACATTGAAAAAGACCCTGCACTAGAACGTCGGTTTCAGCAGGTGGTCGTTCAGGAACCGAATGTGGAGGATACCATTTCTATTTTGAGAGGACTAAAGGAACGATTCGAAATTCATCATGGAGTAAATATTCATGATCGAGCAATCGTTACAGCAGCTATTTTGTCTGATCGGTACATCACAGATCGCTTTTTACCGGATAAAGCGATTGATTTAATTGATGAAGCTTGTGCCTTAATTCGAACTGAAATCGACTCGATGCCAACCGAATTAGACGAAGTAGCTCGGAGAGTCATGCAATTAGAGATAGAAGAAGCCGCATTAGTGAAAGAAGAAGATAGTCAGAGTAAAGAACGCCTTCTTATTTTGCAAAAGGAACTGGCAGACGTAAGGGAAAAAGTCGCTACAATGAAGGCGAAGTGGCTTTCGGAAAAAGAAGAAATTCATAAGGTCCAAGAAAAAAGAGAACAAATAGAGAAATTAAGAAGAGAGCTAGAAGATGCGGAGAACAAATATGATTTAAATCGTGCAGCAGAACTTCGACATGGGAAAATCCCGACAGCTGAAAAAGAGCTCGAACTGTTGGAGGAAGAAATGAATTCGAAGCAAGGGGAACGATTGCTTCGTGAAGAGGTTACAGAGGAGGAAATCGCCAATATCGTCTCTCGTTGGACAGGAATCCCTGTTGTAAAGTTAGTTGAGGGAGAAAGAGAGAAGTTGCTTCGGCTAGAAAGTATTTTACAAGAGAGGGTAGTTGGGCAATCCGAAGCAGTCGAGCTTGTTTCTGATGCCGTATTACGAGCTCGGGCTGGAATTAAGGATCCCAATCGACCAATTGGCTCATTTATTTTCCTAGGACCAACTGGTGTTGGTAAAACAGAATTAGCAAAAGCACTTGCGCAAATATTATTCGATAGCGAGGAACAAATCATTCGAATCGATATGTCTGAATACATGGAAAAGCATGCTGTTTCAAGATTAATTGGTGCTCCTCCTGGATATGTTGGTTATGAAGAGGGTGGACAGCTTACAGAATCGGTGAGAAGAAAGCCTTATTCAGTAATTCTACTAGATGAAATAGAGAAGGCTCACCCTGAGGTTTTTAATATTTTATTACAAATGTTAGATGATGGAAGAATTACTGATTCTCAAGGGCGAACGGTAGATTTTAAAAATACCATTATTATTATGACATCCAATATTGGCTCTCATATATTGTTAGAAAACCAATCAAATAAGCATGAAGGAAAGGAAAAAGTACTTGAGTTATTAAGAGCTCATTTCCGACCTGAATTTTTAAATCGAATTGACGAAATTATTACCTTTAACCCTCTAGATTTATCAGCTATTAAGGAAATTGTTAGCAAATTAATAAATGAATTGAGTCTGCGAGTTAAGGAACAAAATATACACGTGGAAATATCGGATGAGGCAAGAGAGTATATAGCTACACATGGATTTGATCCTGTATACGGTGCTAGGCCGTTAAAAAGATATATACAACGAAATATTGAGACCCTGTTAGCTAGGGAAATTATTTCAGGTAAGGTAAAGGAGAAAAATACTGTACAGATCGAATTGGTAGACGGTAAAATAAAATTAAATATCCTTTGATCAATTAAAAAGTCATCCCTTGAATATGGATGACTTTTTTCAAACCGTTTTATTAAGATTAATGTGTTTCATGACCAGCTGGCTCATTCGGTAAAACAGCACCAATTACAATAATTAGTACCGTAACAATCACTCCAACTATGGCACCGGTTTCAAAATGGAATGCAGCTCCAATCATCGACGAAACAACGTATGAAAGCATTTGTACTAATAAGAACGTCCAGAAAAATGTCCAAAAGTAACTCATTTTTTTCACCTCTTACATATTGAAATCTTCATTCATCTTACCATATCACTATAAAATAATAAATGAATAATGACAAAACAAGGTAGAAATTTATCAGTCAATTCACCGAATATAGGCTAATCTCCCTTTCATTTTAAATAATGATTCATACATTATTATGGAGCAAAATGACGTTGAAGGAGTTTTTAGTATGGAGAACCGAAACTTTAAACTGGATACCGAATGGAATATGATTCATTATCCCGAAAAACCACGCGGTTTCGGTATCTTAATTATTGGTGACGAAAGGCATTTTGTTGATGAGAAAAGTAGTTTTTGGACGCAAAATGAAGGGAAATGGACACTCATTCAAAAGCTCAGAGAAACAGGCTATACGGTTTTTTATTCTAACCTCTACGGAAAGCATTGGGGTTGTGAAAAGGCCGTTAAGCTAGCGAAAAGACTCTATGAGTATGTTATCCGCACTGAAATAATTAATGAAAATATTCATATTTTAGCTGAGGGTATGGGAGCGCTAGTTGCTTTAAAGCTGATTGATATGATGGAGGAAAATATTCGTTCAACGGTTCTTATCAACCCTATTCTTTCTTTAAAAGATCACTTAGATCAAGAAAAGGAACATAAATTCTTTTATAAGAAGCTTATGAGAGAACTGTCTCAATCCTACGAACAAGAGCATCATCAGATCGTCGAGTTGCTGATCAGTGATCAGGGTGACCGACATGTGAAACCGAAGACCCCAACGAAGATCATTCATGTCCTGTCCGGAAATCGTGCATATAAACAATCCAATTTACTAAAAGAATTGTCAGTGAAGTGGGAGGATACGAATGCACCAGTTACGGTGTGTTATATGTTGCCAGAGAAAAAGCAACAAATCGCTCAACAAGTTACAAAATTTTTAAAACAGCATGAAAAAGTACTGTAATGAAGAACTAAGAATAGTGGTGACTCCCTGTGCATATACTGGTATATCGAGTAACAGGGAGGCTTTTTTTATGGACAAGGTACTTGTACTTGGAGCTTTGGAGGAGCTCGGATTTGAAATGACTGCTTTACTTTTAGAAGAAGGCTATGAAGTCAGAGGGATACATCTCCAAACAGGACATGAAACAATCTATAATGAGAGAAGAATGGAGATTGGGAGAAATGCGAATTTTGAAGAAATAGGTCTAAATGATTGGCTTCAACAAAGTGATTTTAATACAACATCAACTTGGGTATTTCTGAATAACTATGACGAAAATGTAAGGCATGTTTGGATGAAAAATAGTAATCTAAAAAGGAAGTTACAGACCCTTGCTACAAATTCTAAAAACTTAAAATGTGTAGTTATTCACCCTTTCACAGAGTGGGAAAAACGGAACGACAATGAGTATGATGGAAATGTAATGTGTTTTTTTATATCATTATTCCCTGAAGCATATGAGAGAATTGAGTTTTCTTCCATTTTTAGAGCAATAATGGACATCGTTGAATTACGGTAAAAAAATTACTTTTCATTCGTTATATGTTAAAGGTAGAATGTAATAGATAAATAGTAAGTAATGGACTTTCATATTTTTCGTTGAGTGTCCTTTTGAAAGGCGGAAAAGAAAATGCATAAGATGTTTGTTCGGGTTGGATTGTTACTTCTTTTAAGCCTTCCCTTCCTGACAAGCTGTGGACAACCTATGTCTTCTGGCGAGCTTAAAAAGGTTGGATTATTGGTACCAGATACAATCAACGACCAGGTTTGGGGGACGAAAGGTTATAAAGGAATGTTAAAAATTCAATCCCGATTTAAAGTGGACGTTTATTATAAAGAGGACATGAACTCAGAGGTAATCGTTGAAAGAGCGATAAAAGAGTTTGACCAAAAAGGAGTAAATCTCATTTTTGGACATGGCAATGAGTACGGTCCTTATTTTAACAACTTAGCAGATAAGTACCCTGAGATTCATTTCGTGAGTTTTAATAGTGATGCTCAAATGGAAAATACAACGAGCTTAAACTTTGAAGCATATGCTATGGGTTTTTTTGGTGGAATGGTAGCAGGGAAGATGACAAAAACCAATGAAATTGGGATTATTGCTGCATATGAATGGCAGCCAGAAGTAAAAGGATTCCTTGAGGGAGCTCAATACCAAAATAAGGATGTATCTGTACAAATTGATTATGTTGGCCATTGGGATGATGATGATAAGGCCTTAACCTTTTTAGATCATATGTTAAAAAACAAGGTGGATGTCATCTATCCAGCAGGTGACGGATACAATGTGCCAGTTATTGAGAGAATAAAAGAAAATGGTTTGTATGCAATAGGTTTTATTTCTGACCAGTCAGATTTAGGGGAATCCACGGTTCTTACTAGCACCGTTCAACATGTAGATAGACTTTATGAATTAGTTGCTGAAAAATATAGCAAGAATGAGCTGCAAACAGGAAACCTTTCCTTTGATTTTCAAGATAATGTGATATCCTTGGGTAAGTTCAGTCCTGAAGTGGATAAAGAATTTGAAAAAGAAATAACCGAATTAATAACAAAGTACAAAGAAACGGGTAAATTGCCAAATCAATAGGAGGATTTTCAACATGTCTCAAGACAAAACAATGGAATTTATGGGCATTGCTATGAAATACTTACCGGAGGCCAAGGAGCAATTAGAAAATGCAGGCATTGAATTATCTATGGAACTCATTCAGCCTTTTATGACGTTGTTTACGAAAGTTATGCAGGAAGCATATGAACTTGGTGTTAAAGATGCAATGCAAGAAGAAGAATAAAAACAAGGCTGATTCTCTAACAATAGAGATATCAGCCTTGTTTTGTTTATTTTTTAGAGCTCAAAAATGATGAAATAACTGGCTTGATTTGCTTATATAATGGTTTTAGGTTTTGAGCAGAGGTCATTAATGTGTCAAAATGATTCATAAGCTCGGGTAAATTCACATTGTTTATAGCTTTCTCTATTGCTGTTTGGTTTTTAGGACTATTATTAAGTGATTCCTCTTTTGAGTGTGACCGTCTTTTTCCAAAAAGCCATTCTTGCTCGGACATGCCTTCAACACTTTCCGTTTGCTCCGTCTCTTGATTGGATTCTCTTCTGGATGGAAACATTAGTGCTGAAAAGGGATCTCTATCATCTTTCTTACTCAGCATCATTCTACCTCCTTTCACCCTTATTAATAAGTTATGAAATGGAATAAAGAATGTATGGACGATAGATGGTGAATGTACATAAAATGGATAAAAAGATTGATAAAACGGGGAACTACTGTTAAAATTTTAGTACCAAGTCATAATAATTGATAATAAGTGTAGTTATATAAAGGAGCTGGGAACATGAAGGCGGGAATTATCGGTATTGGTAGATGTCTTCCAGATAAAGTACTGACAAATGCGGACTTAGAAAAGATAGTTGACACCTCTGATGAGTGGATTCGTACTAGAACAGGTATTGAAGAAAGAAGAATCGCTGAAAAAGACGTTAATACATCCGATTTAGGCTTCGAAGCTGCAAAAAAAGCACTTGAAGATGCGCAGATTTCACCTGAGGAAATTGGCTTAATACTAGTAGCAACAGTGACACCAGATCAACCGTTTCCTTCCGTAGCTTGTATGTTACAAGAGAAATTAGGTGCAGTAAACGCTGCGGCTATGGATATTAGTGCAGCGTGTGCAGGGTTTATGTACGGAATGATTACAGCTAAGCAGTTTATTGAGAGTGACAGCTATAAATATGTGTTAGTAGTTGGTGTTGAGAAATTATCAAAAATTACGGATTGGCAAGACCGAAATACAGCTGTATTGTTTGGTGATGGAGCCGGTGCAGTAGTCATGGGTAAAGTAACGGAAGGTAGAGGTATACTTTCTTTTGAGCTGGGAGCGGACGGTACAGGTGGTAAGCATCTTTACCAGGAAGATTATATTGTAATGAATGGTAGAGAGGTATTTAAGTTCGCAGTTAGACAAATGGGAGAAAGTAGCGTAAATGTTCTTGAAAAGGCAGGACTTTCAAAAGAAGACGTTGACTTTTTAATACCGCATCAAGCGAATATTCGAATTATGGAGGCTTCAAGACAAAGACTAGAGCTTCCTGAAGAAAAAATGTCTAAAACCGTTGATAAATATGGAAATACCTCAGCAGCATCTATTCCGATTTCTTTGGTAGAAGAGGTAGAGGCTGGTAAAATAAAAGAGGATGACCTGATTGTTATGGTAGGCTTTGGCGGAGGATTAACTTGGGGTGCCATTGCCATTCGTTGGGGCAAATAATTATTTAAATTATATATTCATTATAGAAAATCAAAGGAGTTGCCAGACATGACGAAGAAAAGAGTAGTTGTAACAGGGGTTGGCGCTGTTACTCCAGTTGGTAATAACGTTGAAACAGCATGGAACAATGTATTAGCAGGTGTATCTGGTGTAGGACCGCTTACTAGATTAAATGCAGATGAATACCCAGCAAAAGTAGCTGCAGAGGTAAAGGATTTCCAAGTTGAAGATTTTATTGATAAAAAAGATGCTCGAAAAATGGATCGTTTCACTCATTATGCTGTAGCAGCAGCTAAGATGGCGGTTGAAGACTCAAGACTTGAGATTAATGACAGCAACTCGCATAATATTGGTGTTTGGATTGGATCAGGTATCGGTGGAATGGAGACCTTTGAAAGTCAGTATGAAACATTCTTAAGCCGTGGCTATCGAAGAGTTAGTCCGTTTTTCGTACCAATGATGATTCCAGATATGGCAACAGGTCAGGTTTCCATTACACTAGGAGCAAGAGGATTTAACTCTTGTACCGTAACTGCTTGTGCCACAGGAACAAATTCAATTGGTGATGCCTTTAAGGTAATTCAACGAGGAGACGCAATTGCAATGGTGACTGGTGGAGCAGAGGCGCCAATTACAAAAATGTCTGTTGCAGGCTTTTGTGCAAACACAGCACTTTCAACGAATCCTGACCCAAGTAAAGCAAGTCGCCCTTTTGATCAAAATCGTGATGGTTTTGTTATTGGAGAAGGAGCAGGAATTGTTGTTTTAGAAGAATTGGAGCATGCTTTAGCTCGTGGGGCAAAAATCTATGCAGAAATCGTTGGCTATGGAGCAACAGGAGATGCCTACCATATTACTGCACCAGCACCAGGTGGAGAAGGTGGTGCCCGTGCAATGAAAATGGCGATCAATGATGCTGGTTTAAACTTCAATGAAGTGGACTACGTGAACGCACATGGTACAAGTACCGATTACAATGATCGCTTTGAAACGTTAGCACTTAAAGAAGTGTTTGGTGAACATGCGTATAAGCTTGCCGTGAGTTCAACAAAGTCCATGACAGGTCACTTGCTTGGAGCAGCAGGGGGAGTTGAAGCGATCTTTAGCGTATTAGCGATTAAAGAAGGCATGATTCCACCAACGATTAACTATGAAACACCAGACCCAGAATGTGATTTAGACTATGTCCCAAATGAAGCTAGAAAACAAGAAGTACAAGTGGCAATGAGCAATTCGCTTGGCTTTGGCGGCCATAACGCAACCATCGTTTTTAAAGCATATAAATAAAAACGAAACAGAGTGGAGTAATATCCGCTCTGTTTTTTTGAGCTTTAATCAAGTTTTGGATGTTTTCTCATAATATGCTATTACAGTGTAAAAGAAATGGGGGAGTTGGGTGGTAGTCGCACGCACGGATAAATGGTTAGAAAAAGAATTCTCGAATCCTGTTGCTATATGTAAAAGATTTCTAAAAGAGTTTAATGAAAGTGAGTCAAAGCCTATATATGAATATCTTACCTCGTTTGGGATGTATCGACCTAATCATGCAAGCTTTCGAACATATGAGACATTAAAAAAGAAAAAAACATGGGAAACGATTAACAAGATTTATGAAAAGTATAGAAAAAAGTGGCTTGGACCCCAAGTAAATATCTATATTTTCCCTATAAATCAATCGAGCGCTTCCTTTTTTAGAGAGCGGAAAACAAGAAAATCTGGTGTTTCTTTTCCTGATAGAATGTTTTTATTTATCGGAGATTATGAGGATGAAAAAGAGTTAGAGGCTTTATTTGTCCATGAATACCATCATGTGTGCCGGATGAAAAAACAAAACAGGAAACCGATAGAGTTTACTTTACTAGACTCCATTATATTAGAAGGCCTTGCAGAATTGGAAGTTGAAAAAAACTGTGGAACAGAATACTTGGCCGACTGGTGTCATTATTATAGTCAGGAAGACATAGAAATGTACATGAAGAAATATATCATGTCCAACTTAAAATTGAAAAAAACAGATAAACAACATGATCAATTATTATTTGGGGTTGGTGCATATCCAAAACTATTAGGTTATGCATGTGGGTATTACCTTGTTAGAAAGTATTACAAGGAAAATTACTTTTCTACAAAAACGTCATTTACAATTCAAGGAAAACATTTTATTACGCTTATCGAAGAAACCTAGTTGTATCAAGGGTTTCAAATACACTTTAAAGCCTTAAAGTAGAGGCTTTTTCTGTTTTTTCAATAACGTGAATGTTTTTAATTATGAAGCTCCTACCAAAAGGTATCGGTAAAATTAATTCAGGTAGCATTCAATTTGAAGGTGTGCATTTAGAACAAATGTCAGATAAAGAGATTAATAGTATCCGTGGAAAAGATATCGCGATGATATTCCAGGAACCTATGACCTCGTTAAACCCTGTGTTTTCAATTGGTTTTCAAATTCAAGAAGTGTTATTTAATCATATGAAAATCTCGAAAAAAGAAGCGAGATTAAAGAGTATTGCTTTGTTAAAAAGTGTAGGTATATCAAGACCAGAGAAAATTATTGATGAGTACCCGCATCAGCTCTCTGGAGGCATGAGGCAGAGAGTAATGATAGCGATTGCAATCGCTTGTCAACCTAAGCTGTTGATTGCCGATGAACCGACGACAGCTCTGGATGTAACGGTTCAGGCACAAATATTAGAACTACTTAAAGATATCCAAAAAGTGAATGATATGTCAGTCATTTTAATTATGATGAACTTTCCATTCCTACTATTTGTCATCGTCTTAAAGTCTATTTTCTTAGAATCAAGCACAGCTACCTTAATTTTTGTCATCTCGGTACTGAGCTGGACAGGAACAGCACGTCTTGTTAGAAGTAAGGTAATGGCTGAAAAGGAAAATGAATATATTTTGAGTGCGATATCAATAGGGTGCTCACCTTTTAAAACGATTACGAAGCACTTACTTCCAAACGTTATGTCTACAATTATCGTACAAGCCACATTAACTTTAGCTGTTATGATTGTTGCAGAAACAGGTCTTAGCTTTTTAGGCTTTGGTGTACCGATGAATATACCAAGCTGGGGGAATATGCTTCAGGAAGCACGCAGTCCTGATGTGTTGACTAGTAAATGGTGGATTTGGATACCACCAGCAGCAGTGTTAACAGGTACGATATTATCCATTAATTTCATAGGTGAAGGGTTTAAGGACGCATTTAACCCTAAATCAAACAGATAAAACTACCAATTCAATTTGGTAGTTTTTTTTGTCTCATAAGTTGTCCACCAATAACATATGTATGTAGAAAAGAAGGCTGGGGGAAAGGCGATGAAGAGAGTGGGGAAATTTCTATGATTATGAGAATTTTCCTTTTACTAACTGGTTTTGGACTAGCTGTACTAGGTGGGATAAGTACGATTGCGTACCTAAATTTATTAACGACAGGATATACGATGATAGACTATCTTGAATTTATAAAGGGACGTGTAGAGTGCTATCTATTTCTAGTTGGTATGTTGATTATATGGTTAAGTATTTATTTTCCAGGTAAAGAGGAATAATACAATAATTGGATTAAGATTTCATAAAAGGAATAAATTAACGTTAACCTGCCCATACTGAATGACAAACAGAGAGTGAAGTGAGGGGTTAATAAATGTTGTATCTTCATGATGTTTGGGTAAATTGGTTTGAAGGAGAAGAGAACGGGTACAATGTCTGTCACTTTCATGAGTGGCGGAAAGATGACGGAGTCGAACTTCTAGATCAGGTTCCCTTGTTAAAGGTTGAGTCAGTGTTGTTTAACTATATTGAAAATGATCTTTCAGAACTCCCACAACAGCTATTGGACGATGTTTATCAAAAGGCATATTTACGTAAAAATCACGAGCGCATTCAGCTAGAGTATTGCTTTGTGGTCACTGATGGCACGGGAATACTAGTAGTGGATACTATCGGCTACAATATACCGATTCGGAAGAGTAGGTTGATTCCAAGGCAAGAACAGCTAGTTTATGAGATGATTGATAAGCATGACACCATGCCCTATGCATTTAATGATCATTCTTCATTAAAAGAATTTCATATTTTATCACCAGCACCAGAGCTAATGAACGGGTTAACTAGAAAAGAGAGACAACTAAAGCAGTTGTTATTTATGGCCCTAGACCAGCTTCACTCATCAAATAACGCCGCAGAAGTAAGATACTGGTATACAGAGTGGAATCCGGAAAAGTATTCAGAAATTCAAGACCTGACATTTGAAAATGTTTGGCAGGAATTATATGAAAATACAAAGTACGGTTGGTCCTTTAAGCATGAGACCTTTTGTGAAAACTTAATAAAAGGCCAGCCCTTCTTTGAGAAGTTGTGGGAAATGGAGCATGGTCCGAAAGTAAATTAAAAAGGCTGGATATTGAACTGACCTAGCCAAATGAGACATATATAAAACACCTATCCATATTAAATTTAACACTTTTTCATTAATTTGATATTGGTTCTTTACTGGAAATAGTTCAGGCACTTTGTCACTTTACTTGGAGCCTCTGCGGGCATAGATTCTTTAGCCAGGAAGCCAGATATCTCAAAGAGAAATCTGGCTTAGCCATAATAGGCTATCATGCCCGCATCTCCAAATAAAGTGCACGTCTTTTCTACATGCAAAGTGGATAACCCCGAATCCTTTAAGCTGCCTTTAATCCAAATTCTATTGGAGTTAAGTAGCCTAATTTTGCTTGAATCCTACCCTCGTTGTAATGATGAATGTACCCATCTATTCTAGAAATAACTTCTAAATTAGATAGGGTATTAAACTTACAATATTGGAATTCCTCTGTCTTTAAATTTGAATGAAATGATTCAATCACCGCATTGTCCCAACAGTTCCCTCGTCTGGACATACTACCTACTAAATGATGTTCCTTCAAATAATTTTGAAAAGTATACGAAGTATACACACTCCCCTGATCGGAGTGTATAATAACTCCTTCTGGCTGATTGCGTTTATCCAAAGCATCCTGCAGTGTATCAATTACTAATGTCGTTTGTTGATGATTATAAATCTTATAAGCTACAATTTCATTATTATACAAATCCATAATCGTAGACAGATATAATGTTTCGCTGCCATACTGGATATACGTAATGTCCGTTACCCACTTCTCATTTGGTTTACTTGCACTAAAATCACGATTAAGAATATTAGGTACAATGACTTCACTTTCTCCCTGCGATTTCCACTTGCGTTTTGGTTTCACCTTACACTGCAAATGATGCTTCTGCATAATGTTTTGAACTGTGTTCCTATTAAGATGAATATGATGTTCTCGCTTTAGAATAGCTCTAATTTTCCTATGACCATTTCTATATTTAGTAGCCTTACAGATTTCAATAATTAAATCTTCATGTTCATTCCGATATTCACCAAACCCTTTAGTCCAACGATAATAGCTAGCACGTGGAATCCCTAAAACTTTTAAAATGGAAGTAACGGTATATTTTTCACGAAATTGTTCAACCAATTGTACTACTAGCCCTTTATCGACTCCTTTCTCATCGCCATATACTTTTTTAGAATTTCATTCTCCATTTTTAGGTGAGTTAGTTGATTACTTATTCGCTCGTCCTTACTTAAAGAATCGGGCCCATGCCCAAATGTATATTGTTTACCAATTGGCTGATCAAACCGATACATTTCTCCATTCTTGTACCATCTCATCCAAGTTTCAATTTGAGTTTTATTTTTGATTTTGTATTTGTTCATAATTTCCCGTGTTGTTAATTTTCCTTCAAGCTTATCTCTTACTACCGCCCATTTAATCTCTTTTGTATATACAGTTTTTTTGCCCACGCAAAAACACCTCCGAATAATGTCACAATACTTATCTCAAGTATTGCCATTTTGGAGGTGTTTTATATTGTCTCACTATTTTAGGTTAGTCCATATCCAGCCTTTTTAATTTACTTTCTTTTTCTTCCTAGCCCCATAGCCGTTTCCATTTTCTTAACCATTTTACTAGCAACTTCATTGGCTCTAGCTGCGCCTCTATCGAGGATTTCATCCAGTTCAGTAGATTGCATTAACTGATGGTATTTTTTCTGAATCGGTTCAAATTCATTAATTAGAACTTGTGCTAGTTCTGATTTAAAGTCTCCGTAACCTTTTCCTTCATACTGATTCTCTAATTCTTCAATCGTTTTTCCAGTTAAGATGGAATAGATCGATAATAAATTCGAAACTCCAGGTTTATTTTCCTTGTCAAACTTTACTATACCTTCAGAGTCAGTAACAGCGCTTTTAATTTTCTTTTCTATTTGCTTTGGTTCATCCAATAATGATATAAATGCTTTTTGATTAGGGTCAGACTTACTCATTTTTTTCGTTGGATCTTGTAAGGACATAATCCGAGCGCCAACTTTTGCAATTCGAACCTCTGGAATAGTGAAAATATCATTGTACTTCTTATTAAAGCGCTCCGCTAAATCACGTGTAAGCTCTAAATGCTGCTTCTGATCTTCTCCCACAGGAACAAGGTCCGTTTTGTAAAGCAAAATATCCGCAACCATTAAAGGTGGATAAGTAAGCAATCCAGCAGAAACAGCATCTTTCCCAGCAGATTTATCCTTAAACTGTGTCATTCTTTCAAGCTCTCCAATATAAGATATACATTGGAACATCCAGCCTGCCTGTGCGTGAGCTGGAACTTCAGATTGAATAAATAACGTAACCTTTTCAGGATCTAATCCAACCGCAATGTACAAGGCAGCGAGACTGCGAATATTTTTTCTAAGTTGCTGAGCATCCTGAGGGACCGTAATAGCGTGTTGGTCAACGATACAGAAATAACAGTTATATTCATTTTGAAGTTCAACGAATTGTTTCAAGGCGCCTATGTAATTTCCTAGTGTTATCATTCCGCTCGGTTGGATACCAGAGAAGATAGTTTTCATGAAAGTTCCTCCTTTTAAGTGGAAAAAACCACCTCTCCAAACTAATACTAGGAAAGAGTGGCAGAATATTAACCACAAACTTTAAAATCACTCATTAATTATGTAATAAGATGCTTATTAAAAATTATAAGTAACTATTCTCTTTTAATCAAGAACTACCGCTTACATATAGTAGAAGAGGAGTGCTATGAGACAAAGTGCTAAATTAATAAAGCCTACGAACAGTAACGGAGAATATTTAACAGTAATTATTTGTGATAAGGGTCTCATTTCATCCACGGTTTCTCTTGTTACATCTTTTCCAGCAAAAATTAATCGAAAGGATTTAGTTACAACGTCAAAAAATCCTGTATTGACAGTAAATATAGCTAAAGATATAAAAAGGAGCAAACTTGAAATATAGAAGCTTTTATTTATGTAATTTAAAACTGAAATGCTATTACTAAAAAACATTAGAATGAAAATTATTATTTGAGAGCATAATAAAAGTGCTAAATTTAGCTTTGTTTTAACCGTTTTCATTAGGTGATCCTCTCTAAAATTATTATATCTAAAAAGTATTAAAGCAAAAAACTATTTGGTCGGGTTAGATATTCATTTACTAATAAATGCTAATTATATCATAGTATATCTAAAGTCGATGTTAACAATTATAACAATAGTATAAAATTTTTTTTGAAAAAACATGTACAAAAAGTCATTTAAATGTATAATAACTAATGTACAACTTTTCAGAAAAAACAATCTAAGGAGGTCTATCAGTGAAAAAGTCAAAATTTTCATTGCTTTTAGTCCTAACACTAGTTCTTAGCATGTTTTTAGCTGCATGTTCTGGTGGAAATAAAGAGGACGAAGCAAAAACTGATAATGATTCAGAAGCAACAGGTTCTGAATTAGCAGAAAACCAAGAAATCACAGTACTAGAATCAGCGGAAATTCCATCTATGGACTCTGTACTTGCTGAAGACACTGTAGGTTTCACAATGATCAATAACGTTAACGAAGGATTATATCGCCTAGATCAGGAACAAAATCCAATTCCTGCTTTATCTGACGGTGAACCAACTGTTAGCGAAGACGGTACTGTTTACACATTCAAACTTAGAGAAGCTAAATGGTCTAATGGTGATGCTGTAACAGCTAACGACTTCGTATATGCATGGCAACGTGCACTATTACCTGATTCTGCTTCATTCTACGGTCCTTACATAATGACTGGAGTAATTAAGAACGCAGATAAAGTAAAAGCTGGAGAAGTTGACCCAAGTGAGCTTGGTATTAAAGCATTAAGCGATACTGAGTTAGAAGTAACACTTGAAAAGCCAGTTCCTTACTTTAAAGCTTTAATGGCATTCCCTACTTTCTATCCACAAAACCAAAAGTTTGTTGAAGAAAAAGGCGCAGACTTTGCAAAGAATGCTGAAAACCTAATCTTTAACGGTCCTTTCAAAATGACTAAGTGGGATGGGGTTGCTGCAACTGAGTGGACTCTTGAAAAGAACGAAGAGTACTGGGATGCAGAAAACGTTACTTTAACAAAAATCAACTATAATACATCTAAAGATCCACAAGCAGCTGCAAATGCTTTTGAAGCAGGACAAGCTGATGTAACACCAAAACTATCAACACCAGCGGTTATCTCGCAATATGAGGGAGATTCTCGTCTTTTAACATGGTTAGAGCCAACTGAATTCTGGTTAAAGTTTAACCAAGAAAACGAAGCTCTAGCTAACAAAAACATTCGTTTTGCTCTTTCTTTAGCGTTTGATAAAGATGCTTTAGTAAACGATATTCTTCAAAACGGTTCTTTAGCTGCTAACTATGCGGTACCTGCCGATTTCGTTAAGCACCCAGAAACTGGTGAAGACTTCCGTGCAGCAAACGGAGATTTAAATGCATTTGATGCAGAAAAAGCAAAAGAATATTGGGAAAAAGGTCTAGCTGAACTAGGCGTAGAAAGTCTTGAATTAAACTTCCTTGGTGGAGACACTGAGACTTCAAAGACAGTTGATGCTTTCCTTAAGGATCAACTACAAAATAACCTTCCAGGTTTAACAATTAACCTTGAAAGTGTTCCATTCTCTGTACGTCTTGACCGTGAAGATACTCAAAATTATGATATCCTTCATGCTGGTTGGGGTCCTGACTATCCAGATGCAATGACATTTTCTGATCTTTGGTTAACTGGTGGAGGACACAACAAAATGTCTTTCTCTAACGCTAAATATGATGAGCTAGTAAAATCTGCTCAAACTGAGTTAGCTGATAAGCCTGCAGAGCGTTTTGAAGCTCTACAAGAAGCTGAAAAGGTATTGTTTGAGGATGCAGCTCTTGCTGGAACATACCAACGTGCTTCAAATTTACTAGTAAACGAAAAGCTTGAAGGCTTTACTTACCATATCTTTGGACCAGAGTACAGCTGGAAGTTTGCGAAACTAAATAAATAATTTACCATATAATTAATATGGTGAAATGATGTACAATGAAATAGGAGAGAGAGTATATTCGCTTAAATATACTCTCTTTTTCCCTGTAATCAAATTGTCGAAACATGGGGAAAATTCAAAATAAGTAGGAGGTGCACAGATGATTAAATATATTAGCCAAAGGGTTATTTATATGATAATTACTCTATTTCTAATTGCCTCAATGACGTTTTTCTTAATGAAGCTTGTTCCAGGAACACCGTTTAAAAACCAAGCAAAAATGTCAGATGAGCAACTTGAGATGATGCTTGAATATTATAAGCTTGATGAACCTGTTCCAGTTCAGTATGTGGCGTATATGACAAACTTAGTTAAGGGTGACTTAGGTACTTCTTATCAATTTGCTAATACACCAGTATCAGAATTATTAGGTGCAAGGATAGGTGCCTCTGCATTACTAGGATTTCAAGCTCTATTAGTAGGTACAATTGTAGGTATCATTCTTGGGGTGTTAGGAGCCCTAAGGCAAAATACGTGGGTAGATTATGGAACGACCTTTATAGCTGTTATTGGTAAATCCATTCCTTCATTTGTTTTTGCTGGATTGCTTCAATATTATATAGGTGTAAAACTAGGTTGGTTCCCTGTTGCATTCTGGAAAGGTCCTGAATACACGGTTATGCCAACGATTGCACTTTCGATGTTCCCGATTGCCATTGCAGCTCGTTTTATGAGAACAGAAATGGTAGAAGTTCTAGGGTCGGATTATATTACATTAGCTAGAGCAAAAGGTGCAAACTACTTTGAAATCGCATTTAAGCATGCGTTAAGAAATGCTTTAATTCCAGTTATCACTGTATTAGGTCCGCTTGCTGTAAGCTTAATGACTGGTTCTCTAGTTATTGAAAAGCTCTTCTCTGTTCCAGGACTAGGAGAGCAGTTTGTAAAATCGGTTCAAGTGAATGACTATTCGGTCATTATGGCAACCACTCTATTATTTGCGTTCCTATTTATTGTTGTTATTTTAGTGGTTGATATTCTTTATGGCTTGATTGATCCAAGAATTCGTTTAGCGGGAGGGAAGAAATAATGGCACAATTTGATGAGAAAATCAGCAAAGACCAATTTGAGCCCGCTATTATTGACGCATCAACAAGTGAGCGCATTTCTAAACCAAGTCTAAACTATTGGCAGGATGCGTGGTTACGTGTTAGAAAAAATAAAGGTGCGATTGTAAGTTTAGTAGTGATCGGAATTTTAATTATTATGGCTTTAATTGGGCCATCATTAAGTAAATTTGAGTTTGATAAGCAAAACACGAAACATGCTAACTTACCACCTCGTATTGCGGCATTAGAAAATGTTTCATGGTTACCATTTGATGGAACTAGAACGTTGAAAAATGGTAATGTGGTAAATCCTTATGAGCAGAAGCAAATTGAAGAGTACTACTGGTTTGGTACAGATGCTCTAGGGAGAGACCAATTTTCTCGTGTATGGAAAGGGATGCAAATCTCTCTATATATCGCATTCTTAGCGGCCTTTATCGATATGGTTATCGGTGTAGCCTTCGGTGCTATTTCTGGTTACTTTGGTGGACGTATTGATAATATTATGCAAAGAATTATTGAAGTACTTTCAGGAATTCCAAATCTCGTTATTGTTATTTTGATGATTATAGTTTTAAAGCCGGGAATTATATCAATTACAGTCGCATTAACCATTACCGGTTGGGTTAGTATGGCTCGTGTCGTTCGGGCCCAAGTTTTAAAATTGAAAAACCAAGAGTTTGTTCTAGCGTCACGTACACTTGGTGCTAGCCATTCGAAAATTATCTTTAAACATTTAATTCCTAATCTCGCAGGTGTTATCATTATTAACACAATGTTTACGATCCCTAACGCAATTTTCTTTGAAGCCTTCTTGAGCTTTATCGGTTTAGGTCTTCAAGAGCCATTAGCATCATTAGGAACGCTTATTGATGAAGGATTTAAATCAATGATTGCCTTCCCATACCAAATGCTAGTTCCAGCGATTATTATTTCTGTCATTATGATTGCATTTAATATGATTGCAGATGGTCTTCGCGACGCGTTAGATCCTAAAATGAGAGACTAAGGCAGGTGAGAAAAGATGTCAAAAATATTAGAAGTAAATAACTTAAATATATCTTTCCATACGTTTGCTGGAGAAGTTAAAGCGATTCGTGGAGCTAACTTTCATCTTAATAAAGGAGAAACTCTTGCCATAGTTGGAGAATCTGGTTCAGGGAAGTCTGTAACAACAAAGGCTATTATGCGTCTTTTACCTGAGACTAATTCTGAGATTAAAGAGGGCGAAATCCTGTTTGATGGAAAAGATTTAACAAAATTATCGGACAAGCAAATGCAATCGATTCGTGGCAAGGAAATCTCTATGATCTTTCAAGATCCAATGACTTCTTTAAATCCAACAATGACGGTTGGTAAGCAAATCATGGAACCAATTATTAAACACCAAAATATGAGTAAATCAGCAGCTAAGCAACGGGCGATTGAGCTTTTAAAGTTGGTTGGCATTCCAATGGCGGAGGAACGCTTTAAACAATATCCTCACCAATTCTCTGGTGGTATGAGACAGAGGGTTGTTATTGCGATTGCTTTAGCATGTAACCCTAAGGTCTTGATTGCTGACGAACCAACCACTGCTTTAGACGTTACGATTCAAGCACAAATTTTGGAGCTAATGAAAGATTTACAGAAAAAAATTGATACATCTATTATCTTTATTACGCATGATTTAGGTGTGGTTGCCAATGTAGCAGACCGAGTAGCGGTTATGTACGGAGGGAAAATTATTGAGATCGGTACAGTAGATGAAATTTTCTACAATCCGCAGCATCCGTATACATGGGGTTTAATTAGCTCGATGCCAGACTTGGATACAGCTGAAGATGAGCTATATGCGATTCCAGGTTCACCACCAGACCTTCTTAACCCTCCAAAGGGAGATGCGTTTGCCCCTCGTAACGAATATGCGATGAAAATTGATTTAGAACAAGAGCCTCCAATGTTTAAAGTATCGGATACACATTACGCAGCAACATGGCTACTTCATCCGGATGCTCCAAAGGTTGAGCCACCAGCAGCTGTCATGAAAAGAAAAGAAATGTATCCAGGCTACAATAATAAATAAGGAGGTAAATCAATGGAAACTAGAAAGAAATTGCTTGAAATTAAAAATTTAAAGCAATACTTCAATGTCGGTAAGCCAAACGAAGTCAGAGCAGTTGATGGAATTAGTTTCGATATATATGAAGGTGAAACATTAGGCCTTGTAGGAGAATCAGGTTGTGGGAAGTCTACAACTGGTCGAACGATTATCCGACTTTATGATGCTACTGACGGAGAAGTTTTATACGATGGGGTTAATGTACATGGAAAAAAATCTAAAGAAGAGTTAAAGGCATTTAATCATAAAATGCAAATGATCTTCCAGGATCCATATGCTTCCTTAAATCCAAGAATGAAAGTTTCTGATGTCATTGCTGAAGGAATCGATATCCATGGTTTAGCAAAAACGAAAGAAGATAGAATGAACAAAGTGTATGAACTATTAGAAACGGTTGGATTAAACAAAGAGCATGCGAACCGTTATCCACATGAATTCTCAGGTGGTCAAAGACAACGTATTGGTATTGCTCGTGCTCTAGCAGTTGATCCAGACTTCATCATTGCTGACGAACCGATCTCAGCTCTTGACGTGTCAATTCAAGCACAAGTAGTTAACTTAATGAAAAAGCTTCAAAAGGAAAAAGGGTTAACTTACTTGTTTATTGCACATGACCTTTCAATGGTGAAGTATATCAGTGACCGAATTGGAGTTATGTACTTCGGAAAGCTTGTAGAACTAGCTCCAGCAGATGAATTATATAATAATCCAAAGCACCCATACACTCAATCTTTGCTTTCTGCAATTCCACTACCAGATCCTATATCAGAGCGTTCAAGAAAACGCAAAACTTATGATCCCAAGATGCATAATTACCAGGCGGATGAAACCGTCCAATTACGTGAAGTATCACCAGGACATTTCGTTCTATGTTCTGAGAAGGAATTTGAACAATATAAGAAATAATAAAAACGATCTCGAGGACGAGATCGTTTTTCATTTGATGAAAGATACGCTTTACGCTATCATTGATAATAGATGAAGCGCTTACGAAATGTGGTAAAGCAATAGATTTATTATTTTCTTTTTCCACCAACTTGTTTCCAGCCAGTTTGAAATTTCGCTGATTGGTCTACAAACTCTGCTTTTTGTTTACCACCAAATAACTTCTGTCCAATTCCATTTGTAACGACTCCTAAAACAGCGGTGATTCCTATGATTAATAATGCAACAATGGTAAGGTCGGTAATGTAACTACCCATAATAAACCTCCTTTACGAATAACTGGCATAAGCGCGGTTATGTAATTCCCACTACTTTCTATTCTAAAGAATTATCCCTAGTATGAAAAGAGTAATATTAACAAAAAATTGTATCGTAAGAAAACTTTCTAAAATGGAATATAGTTCGTAAACAATCAAACCAATAAAAGGAGTATCCTTATGAACTGGTATGAAAAGCTAAATCAATATTTTCCAATTGAAGAAATGAAGTCAAAAGAACATATGGAAACCCTTTTAAAAGAAAAATCGTCCATTTATCACAAAGACGAAGGAAAATATCACGTGTTAATGTATGCAGAATTTGACCAATTTATTTTCATTGATTATTTATATGTTTCTGGTGAAGCGAGAGGGCAGGGGTTAGGACATCAACTTTTAGAAAAGCTGAAACAGAAGGAAAAACCAATCATTTTGGAAGTTGAACCAATAAACTATAAAGATAGTGATACAGAAAAGAGATTGCGCTTTTATAAACGTGAAGGATTTGAGCATGCAAGCAAAATTGGATATGAAAGAAGATCACTAGCAACAAATGAAGTAAATACGATGGAAATTCTTTACTGGTCACCTGGACATGAAAATGAAGAGGCAATATTTGAAGGTATGAAAAAAGCTTACAAATTGATTCACACATATAAGGATATAGATTTCTATGGAGAATCCTATGAACCAGTAGAAGAGGTATTAAGCTTTGATCAAAAACATGAAACAGGAGACCTATTAAAGGATATATAAAAGTGTAAACAGTTGCCACCGTGAGGTAACTGTTTTTCATTTTCATTATCTAAATGAGAATTATATTAAGGTTTACTATAACTGAAATTCGGGTAAATATAGTAGAAACATATAAATCTTTTTTGTTTATTTAAAAAAAGTAAGAAAAAAATGAAACTTTTCTCTCTCCTTTTACGTATATAAGCTATCTAGCCAATTATTTTATTGTATTTATCGGGATTTAAATCTTTCGAAAAAAGGATACCTTTTTACTCAGATTTGATGTATAATAATTAATATAAATTACTAATTTAAAGTAATTTTAAATAATATGTCAAATGACCAAAATATCTTCCAATATAGATTTTATAAGTTAATTTTAAAGGAGTGTGAGTAGTTAATGGTAACATTATACACTTCACCAAGTTGTACATCATGCCGTAAAGCGAAAATTTGGCTAGAAGAACATGATATTCCTTATACAGAGAGAAACATTTTTTCTGAACCATTATCTATTGATGAAATTAAAGAGATTCTTCGTATGACTGAAGATGGAACAGATGAAATTATTTCAACTAGGTCAAAAACGTTCCAAAAGCTAGATGTAAATTTAGAGACTATGCCTCTTCAAGATTTATTTGAGTTGATTAAGGATAATCCAGGTTTACTTCGTAGACCGATCATTATTGATGAGAAGAGACTTCAAGTTGGGTATAATGAGGATGAAATCCGTCGTTTCTTACCAAGAAGAGTTCGTACGTTTCAATTACGTGAAGCTCAACGCTTAGTTAACTAAATGATTGAAACCTTCGAATCAAATCGGAGGTTTTTTATCTATTATTGGTTTAAAAATAGCTGTAATAGAGAAATATGAAGGAAGAAAAGTATCACTTATGGGTGTTAGTTTGTTTTTTGAAATGTGTAACATTTTATTTCCCTTTATTGTATTTTTGTCATAAAATATAAATACGAGGCAACAATACGTTTAACACATGCCTTTGAAAACACTAAAGACTAGATCGTTTTTCTGCATGAGGGTAAGTCCCTTCCAAAAATGCAAGAAGGGAGAGGTTAATGTTGGAAATCGAACGTATTAATGATAATACAGTCAAGTTTTATATTTCATACGGGGATATTGAAGAAAGAGGATTTGACCGTGATGAGATCTGGTATAATCGTGAAAAAAGCGAAGAGCTTTTTTGGGAAATGATGGATGAGGTTCATCAAGAGGAAGAATTTATGATTGAAGGTCCCCTTTGGATCCAGGTCCAGGCTCTTGATAAAGGTCTTGAGGTTCTCGTAACAAAAGCACAAATATCCAAAGATGGGCAGAAATTTGAACTTCCTATCACAGATGAAAAGCTGAAGGATCTTCCTGTAGATGAAAGAATTGAGGAATTGCTTGATCAGCATTTTAATACAAAAACTGATGATGATGATGATTCATACGAAGATACACTAGAGTTCCTTATTGCTTTTAAAGACTTTGAAGACTTAATCTCATTATCAAATCGAAATATTTTAGAAGACTTATCAACAAAACTATACTCCTTCGAAGGAAAATATTATTTATTTGTTGATTTTCTCGAAGAAGAGTATGATGAAGAGGATATCGATAATAGCTTAAGTTTATTATTAGAATATGGACATGAAACAGCGATTACCATTCATCGAGTTGAGGAATATGGAAAATTAATTATGTCTGAGAATGTTTTTTCTGAAATAAGAAGACACTTTAAATAATCATCCGATTTCAATAATGAAATCGGTTTTTTATTTTTTGGACAAAGAGTTTACCCTTTTACTTATTGGGGAATTGTAAGGCATGTTCAGAGGGGGAAGCTATGAAAAATTTCGTTAGAATTCTGTTATTTATTGCTGTTTTAGCCATTTTTTATTATTTTCTCCAAGGAAGAGTGTATGAAGGCTTATTCCGATATATTAGTATTTTAACTACATTATCAGTTGTTTTTATTGGAGCCGTCATTTTTTTAGAAAATAGACATCCTACACAGACAATAACTTGGTTGATCGTACTAGGAAGTTTTCCGTTAGTAGGTTTCTTTTTTTATTTGCTGTTTGGTAGGAACCATAGAAAGGAAAGAATGTTTCGTCGTAAATTTTTCCTTGACCAACAAAATTACTTGAAATTCGAACGGGGAAAAGACCCTATCAGTGAAGAAAAGATAAAAGTACTGGGAGACGATCAGCAAAGGTTGTTCCATTTGGCCCATCGTATAGGACATAGTCCGATATCTTTTGCCACATCTACTAAGGTGTTATCTAATGGAGATTCCACCTTTAATGAGATTTTAGAAGAGCTTAAAAAGGCTATGCATCACATCCATTTGGAATATTATATCGTTCGCCATGATAAGATTGGCCAACAAATTAAGAATGTTTTGATCCAAAAGGTAAAAGAAGGTGTGAAAGTTCGCTTTCTTTACGACGCTGTTGGTTCGTGGAAGTTGCCAAGCGCATACATACAAGAGTTGAAAGAAGCTGGAGTAGAGGTCGTGCCATTTGGTCCGGTCCATATCCCTTTCCTTAATAGCAAATTTAACTTTAGAAATCATCGTAAAATTATTGTTATAGACGGAAATATTGGGTTTGTTGGAGGATTAAATATTGGTGATGAATATTTAGGCAGGAATGATTCCTTTGGATTTTGGAGAGATACACATTTACTTGTAAAAGGAGAAGCAGTAAGAACGCTACAGTTAATTTTCCTTCAAGATTGGTACTATATGACGAACCAAAGTTTTCTTAATTCTGAATACCTTTCACCAGTTCTTGAGGAAAACATTCATGGAGGCGTTCAGTTAATTGCGGGTGGTCCTGATAATGAACATAGTGTAATTAAAACAATTTTCTTTGCAATGATTACATCGGCAAAGGAATCGGTTTGGATTGCTTCTCCCTACTTCATTCCAGATGAAGATATTTTTTCAGCTATAAAAGTAGCTGCATTGAGTGGGATTGATGTACGTATTCTTGTTCCTTATAAACCGGATAAACGGATAGTTTTTCATGCGTCCCGTTCCTATTTTCCAGAGCTTTTAAAGGCTGGAGTCAAAGTGTTCGAATACGAAAAAGGTTTCATGCATAGTAAAATTTTAATTATTGATAAGAAGATTGCTTCTATTGGTACATCTAATATGGATATGAGAAGTTTCCATTTAAACTTTGAAGTAAATGCCTTTTTGTATGGGACAAGAAGTGTTGAAATGTTAGTCAATGAGTATGAACGTGATATTACTTTTTCTAGGCAAATCAATCTTGCTCAATTTACAAAGCGCCATTTTGGATTAAAGCTGTTAGAATCTACATCGAGGCTATTATCTCCACTCTTATAAAAAATCGCCTAGCCGAAAAATGCTAGGTTATTTTTATGGAGGAATTAACTCCTAAGGAATAGAATTAATAAGTAGAAAGGAGATGATAGCTTGTTAACGGCTAAAAATCATTTTGGAGAGACCGTTTATATTGGAGATTTAATAAAGAAGGAGGGTGTACAACAGTTAAAGGGAAATCATTATTTTTGTC
Source organism: Robertmurraya beringensis (assembly GCF_042433785.1). Taxonomy (NCBI): domain Bacteria; kingdom Bacillati; phylum Bacillota; class Bacilli; order Caryophanales; family Bacillaceae; genus Robertmurraya; species Robertmurraya beringensis. Next base: position 180,690 of record NZ_JBHLUU010000022.1, read on the forward strand.
CACAATGTGAGGGTAAAGTAATTGTTAAGCTTGGTGTACAGAGAATCAGTCACTTTGCTCATGTTCACCTGTCTCCACAATGTGTGGAATACGATCGAGAATCTGCGTACCATATGCAAGCAAAAATGCAGCTATATGAATGGCTTGAATCAGAATGCTCAAAAGTTGATTTGGAAGTATTTCTTCCTGATATCATACAAAGACCAGATCTTATGTTTACGTACCTTGGAAACACATACTGTGTTGAATATCAATGCTCCCCGATATCAGAGGAGATCTTTCAAAAGCGGACAAATGGTTATTTATCAAAGGGTTTGATCCCTTTATGGATACTAGGTGCAAATAAACTTCATAGGAAACAAACCAACGTAATTACTCTACCTAAATTTCAATCCTTGTTTATTAAGAGAAATCATACAGGAGCTTGGTATTTATCATCGTATTGTCCTAGTATAAAGAGCTTTATTACCATTACGAATTTGCACCCTCTTTCTCCACATACGATGCAATGTGACTACGAAATCATTCCTCAATCCCAACTTCATTTACCTCAATGGTTAAACCCAATCTTTCAAAATACCTTTTATGTTGCCAACTGGTGTAAAGGAATTCAGCACGTAAAAGACACTATGATTCGTTATCATACAGACAAGCTCTTCCTGCAGGAACTGTATAGGAATCAACTTCACCTCTATCTTCTCCCGCCATATGTAGGCGTACCTCTCAGAGATAATCTACTGCTTGAAACCTCCCCAATCATTTGGCAAATGTATGTTTTATTAGATAATATATTTTCAAAAAAGGTAGGGATCATCCTTACAAAAGAGGATGTGTATAAACGTTTAGAAAAGCGTATAAATAGGAACCATATTAAAATTAGAAACCATATAAAGCCAAGTGTGAATCAACTTTTGGCTTTAATTAGAGAGTACCTTTATCTACTAACGAAGTGCCAAGTCCTTAAAGAAATTAAACCTAATGTATATAGATATGAGAATCAAATGTCTTTTCCTTTTACTATTAGTGAAGCTAGTAATTTTGAAAAGAAATTTTATAACAATCTTACGAGTGAAAAGATTGTTTGGTATTAATGAACTCACCGCTATTAACATACACTAGGATGTAGTGGAATTTTCCTAGGTAGAAGCAGGAATTTATTAATTGGTGGCGAATACCAAAAATAGAAGTGAGTAGATTGGAGGAATATACAATGGCAAATGAGACAGCAGTAAAGAAACTTCCCACTAGAAGTGAAATTCCATTGGAAGACACATGGAAACTTGAGGATATTTTCCAAACCGATCAACAATGGGAAAGCGAGTTTCAAGAGGTTAAACAGTTAATTCCTTCTATGTCGAGCTATCAAGGAAAGCTTGGGGAAAGTGCGGATTCTCTATTTAAAGCTTTACAAGCGCAAGATCAGTTGCTAGAAAGGATCGGTAAACTGTATACATATGCTCATATGCGATATGATCAGGATACCACCAATTCCTTTTATCAAGGCTTAGATGACCGTATTAAAAATCTCTACACTCAGGCAGCAAGTACACTTGCCTATATTGTTCCAGAAATATTGTCTATCGACGAAGAAAAAGTAAAAAAATTTCTAAATGAAAAAGAAGAATTAAAGCTTTATGAGCATTCTCTAGATGAGTTAAATTTGCAAAGGCCACATGTATTGTCTGCTGAACAGGAGGCCCTTCTTGCAGAAGCATCAGAAGTGATGAGTGCTTCAAGTAATACATTTGGAATGCTAAATAATGCAGATATTCAATTTCCAAGTATTAAAGATGAAAATGGAAATGAAGTAGACGTAACTCATGGTCGCTATATTCGTTTCCTCGAAAGTGCAGACCAAAGGGTAAGAAAGGATGCCTTCCAAGCGGTTTATGATACGTATGGAAAATTTAAAAATACTTTTGCGAGTACTTTAAGTGGTCAAGTGAAGAAAGATAACTTTAATGCAAGAGTACGCAAATATAGTTCAGCAAGGCATGCAGCTTTAGCGGCTGATAATATTCCAGAATCCGTGTATGAAAACTTAGTTAATACGGTTAATAAAAACTTACATTTGCTTCACCGCTATGTGAAACTTCGGAAAAAGGTATTGAAACTTGATAAAATTCATATTTATGATCTATATACGCCTCTTGTAAAGGATGTAAAGATGGAAATCCCTTATGAAGAAGCGAAAGATCTGATTCTTAAAGGTTTGGCACCGCTTGGTGAGGATTATCTAAATGTGTTAAAAGAAGGGTTTTCAAACCGTTGGGTAGACATTCACGAAAATAAAGGGAAAAGAAGTGGAGCCTATTCTTCAGGGGCATATGGAACGAATCCTTATATCCTTATGAATTGGCAGGATAATGTAAATAACTTGTTTACTCTTGCTCATGAGTTTGGACATTCAGTACACAGCTATTACACTAGAAAAGAACAGCCATATGCATACGGCAGTTACTCCATTTTCGTAGCAGAAGTTGCGTCTACATGTAACGAAGCGCTACTGAATGATTATTTATTAAAGACGATTGATGATGAACAGAAACGTCTGTACTTACTTAACCACTTTTTAGAAGGATTTAGAGGGACCGTGTTCCGCCAAACGATGTTCGCTGAATATGAGCATTTAATTCACAAAAAGGCACAAGAAAATGAAGCATTAACAGCAGATCTACTAACAAAAGAGTACTATGAACTGAATAAAAAGTATTTTGGTGAAGAAGATATCGAAATTGATGAAGAGATTGGCTTAGAATGGTCTCGAATTCCACATTTTTATTACAATTACTACGTATATCAATATGCAACTGGGTACAGTGCTGCAACAGCATTGTCCAATCAGATTTTAACAGAAGGTCAACCTGCCGTTGATCGTTATCTTGACTTCTTAAAGTCAGGTAGTTCGGATTATCCGATTGAAGTTCTGAAAAAGGCTGGAGTTGACATGACGAGTTCGAAGCCAATTGAGGAAGCATGCAAGGTATTTGAAGAAAAGTTAAATGAAATGGAAGCATTATTATCATAAAGACGAAGTCCCTTCCGACCAATCGGGAGGGACCTTTATAAACCCTTAAATCGTTTTCGCTCATTTAAGAAGAGAACAAGGGACAATAGAGAAAGGAATAATAGGGGAGCAGTAATGATCAGAGGGAAAATTTTTAATAAACCAAAAAGATTTAGTATAAAAGAAATAATAATAAATAAAACAATCAGCCATAAGCCGATGGTTCGTGCCACAATAATCCCTCCCTTTCTTTCTTTATAGATATATTCGTTTGTCCCAGTAATCATTCGTAGATTATGACAATATTGTGAAATAGCGAGCAAAATTATTGTCGAATAATCATATTCGTGATATATTATTGATGTGAAGTTGATCACAAGCAAACTTATACCCCTTTGTTTGACCGTGAAAAATTTCTCCCATCCCCTTTGTTCGTATTTAAATAGAGAAAAGGCCATTTACAAACAGACAGGTTTGTATGGCCTTTTCTTTTTTACATAGTTTTAGCGCTATTCAATATAGCGCCAAAACATACCATATTTAGCTGGAACTTGTTCAACCATTTGTTTTAATTGAAGCTTTTTCATTTCTCTTTCTGCTTCATTAATTGACATATTATAAACAACTGAGATTTCTTTTGTTGCTACGAGTCTAAAGCATTTGAGAAAGCTCTCTAACGTAGGAGGGGTGCTTTTCTCAGGTTTCACCGGTAACATTTCTTCAAGTATTTGCTCATAAACCTCATATGGATAATATCCGGTAATTTTAATTCCTTCTTCTTCAATATTCTCATTAAAGAAAACCAAGGTTGGAATTTCGTCCACTTCCATTTCAGAGGTGATTTTTAAGTCACATTGAAATGCTTTGCCAGCTGAATCTGAATGAATATCAAGAACAAATTCATCCACATCTAACCCGGTGCAACTAGCCATTTCCTTTAACACCTCAAAGCTAGAGATGTTTTGTTTTTCTAGAAAAATACCCTCCTGTAGTTTTCTTAGAAAGCGAATTCCGGCTTTTCTTCCTTGCAATTCAGCCGCTTTAATAGCGATAGAGGCTAAATGAGGAGATGATATAGGATTGTCAAACCAAAGACTTCCATCACATGACATGCCTGTTCGACTTGCAGTTTTTTCCCATAAGTCTGCTATATTTTCGTATTTTTGCTTTTTGCTCATATTTAATGATGCAAGGCGACCGCTTAATATATATTTAATTGAAAAGAAACGACCGTATTCAATTTGTAGCTTCTTTATGATTGGCTCAAGTGCCCAGCACTCTGGACATAGAGGATCAATAAACATATAAATTTCAAGCGGCTTCTTCTCATTTCCATGGCAATTGTAGGAGGGAGTCGCCCGCGATGTTTCTCGATTCCTCACGTTCTCTCACCTTTCATTTTTGCATTTTCATCTGTATTTATCATATGCTGAGCGGTCAGTACGAGTCTCGCATAAAATTCATCTCGGATAGGACCGGATAGACCAACCTCATCCATAGCTTCCCTCATACATCCGAGCCATGCTTTAGCTCTAGTTTCCGTTATTTCAAACGGTAAATGTCGAGCTCGCATCATCGGGTGCCCATGCTCATTTGTGTATAGAGTAGGTCCACCTAGATACTGTGTCAAAAACTGCTTTTGTTTTCTCGCTGTTTCCGTTAAATCATTCGGAAATATGGGAGTAAGATCTGGATGTTGCCCAACTCGATGATAAAAGGCATCAACTAGTCGATGCAATGTTTCTTCACCGATCATATCAAAAGGTGTAAGCATGTTTTCGACCATATAAAAAACTCCTTTAAATAAATCTTTTTTCTTGCCGATTGATAGTACTATTTTATCAGTGCGGAGAATATATCACAAACAATGTGCATTAGGAGGTTATTTCCTGTTGGCTTTTACGCAAAAAAAAACGTCTGTTTCGTAACAGACGTTTTTATGCTAGCAGGTGACTCGTAACCTTTCTAACATAATTTTGAGTTTCTTTAAATGGAGGAATACCTCCATACTTGTCCACATTTCCAGGACCTGCATTGTATGCTGCTAAAGCTAATGTTGTATTGCCATTATATTTATCTAACATTTGTCTCAGGTATTTGCTGCCACCGAATATATTGTCCCTTGGATCGAATACATTAGTCATTCCAAGTCCTTTTGCGGTAGCCGGCATAAGTTGCATTAAACCTGAAGCTCCTGCACCACTAACCGCATTGGGGTTGAAGTTTGATTCTTGTTTTATTACTGATTTAATTAAATTTACTGGTAAGTTGTATTTGGCTGCCGCCTCTTGAATGATTGAATCAAATTCAGTTGCACTGCTGGTATTAGCAATTTTCGTCATATGAATAGGTGGTAAAGCAGGTGTTTGATTTAAAAAAGTGACAGGAGTAGAAACACTCGTTTGTCCACTTAACTGGGACATGGCATGGTCTTCCTCTAACAGCATCTCATTCATCAGGTCTTGAAATATATTTCCTGGTGAAGAATTAGATGTAGAATTGAAATTTTGTAATGCCTGTAGTTGAAGCATAATTTTAAGTTTATCTATATTCATGTGACACCTCAATGAAGTGAATATTTTTGATTGTAAAAACGTTTAATTTTATTTTCAGTAGCACGAATGGGAATATGAAAGGTTTGGAGGAGTTGTCTAAAAGCTATTTCACCCTTTAGCGGATCCTCGACCTCGTATTCTAGCTCATAATCTTCTTTTAATAAATATAAACTATGATCTAGAACTAATAAACCACCTTTATATTGTAACTCACACCGTTTCGTCGTTAAAGAACCAAAATATTGAAGCTTATTGATAGGAAAACCGATCTTTTCTAATTGTTCCCTTACGATTCCGTTGGGGAGATCTACACCTTGTAACATAGCGAAGGCTATTTCCTTTGATAACTCTTGATTTGTTTCAAGAAGTCCCACCTTTGCTGGCTGCTTTAATGTAAGCTCAAATTTTCCTTCCTTTTCACGGATTCGTAAGGCGCTAGCCAATTCTTTTAATTGAAACTTCTCTGTGTCAAAATAATGATTAATTTGCGTATCAATCATAGTTTCATTTATGGAAAATTCGGTTATCAAATGAAGGTATTCTTTTTTCGTAAGCATGTTTTTAAACTCAATTTCAATATGTTGGCTCAAGATTGTTCTTCCTTTCTCCACGCATGCTATGTTTTATTATCGTTTTTTACTTGTTCAATTTCAATATGTGATTACCTGAGAAGTGGATAATTCAGCCACTTATGATAAAATAGGGGGAGTGTGGAGGTATGGAAAATGAGAGAAAAAATTTATGTGGAAAAAGCAATCAAAACTGAAAAAAATGAAGTGATATTAATAGTAAACGATGATTTTTCGATAAAAGAGCTAACGGCAACTGGTCAAGTACTTGTTGATTCAAATGAATTAGCTTTTGTATACATTGTTGAAAAAGATGACAGCTTTATGTATCTTGAGCTAACTCTCAAAACATGGCCAATCTTAAAAGACGGATTGGTGAATAATTGCGAATATAAACTTTCTAATGGCGAAGAAACCATGGTGTTACCAAACCTGAAGGAAGAATTATTGTACTTAATTGACAATATAAAGGGAAATAGCAACTATGGAGAGGAAATGGTTACAAAAGTAGAAGAGTGTTTTTGTAACTAATATCACCCACCAATATAAAAAATGTTCCGGATGAGGTGACTTATGAAGCATTGGGAAAAATTCTTGGCCCCCTACAATCAAGCAGTGGAAGAACTAAAGGTAAAACTCAAAGGAATGAGACGGCAATTCGAAATGAAGTCCTCTCATTCACCTATTGAATTTGTTACTGGAAGAGTAAAGCCAATCGCAAGTATTTTAGATAAAGCCAATCAAAAATCAATTCCCTTGGATAAGTTAGAGACAGAAATGCAGGATATTGCAGGCCTTCGTATGATGTGTCAATTTGTCGATGACATAAAAAGGGTTGTGGAACTTCTTCGTCTTCGAAATGACTTTGAGATTGTTGAGGAAAGAGATTATATTTCTCATAAGAAAGCAAGTGGGTATCGTTCTTACCATGTGGTTGTACGATATCCTGTCCAAACGATTCAAGGGGAGAAAAAGATACTTGTAGAGATCCAAATACGGACACTCGCAATGAATTTTTGGGCAACGATTGAGCATTCCTTAAATTATAAATATCGTGGGCAGTTTCCTGAGGATATTAGAGTAAGACTACAAAGGGCAGCAGAAGCTGCTTTTCGACTTGATGAAGAAATGTCCCTTATACGTGGAGAAATCCAAGATGCACAAGCATTCTTTTCAAGGAAAAAAGAGCTGCATCAAGAGGGAAATAATTAATTATAGAAGAGAGCGAACATGGTCATGAAATTTGCGATTACGTCAAAAGGAGACTCAAAATCTAACACTCTCATGCATAAAATGAGAACGTATTTGCAGGATTTTGAACTTATATACGATGAGGATCAACCAGATATTGTGATTTCAGTTGGAGGAGATGGAACGCTACTATATGCGTTCCATCGTTATAGTAGCCGCTTAGATCGAACAGCCTTTGTTGGAGTTCACACGGGACATCTAGGATTTTATGCCGATTGGATCCCAGAGGAAATAGAGAAACTGGTCATTGCGATTGCTAAAACACCCTATCAAGTCATTGAGTATCCATTATTAGAGGTAATTGTTCGTTACCAACATGGTGGAAGGGAAACAAGATATCTGGCGTTAAATGAATCCACAGTCAAGAGTGTGGAAGGTACATTAGTGATGGATGTAGAAATACGTGGTCAGCAGTTTGAACGTTTTCGTGGTGATGGACTTTGTTTGTCCACACCTTCTGGAAGCACCGCTTATAATAAGGCGTTAGGTGGAGCGATTCTTCATCCATCATTACCTGCGATACAATTAGCAGAGATGGCATCAATTAATAACCGTGTGTTCCGAACCATCGGGTCCCCACTTGTTTTACCGGCACACCATACATGTATGCTAAAACCGGTAAATGGACCGGATTTTCAATTAACCATTGACCATTTAACTCTTCTTCATAAAGATGTAAAATCTATTCAGTTTCGTGTTGCAGATGAAAAAATACGATTTGCTCGTTTCCGACCTTTCCCATTCTGGAAGAGAGTAAGAGATTCCTTCGTAGCGGATAACTAACAAGAAGGAGATCGTTCATGTCACAATTTAAACTTCAATGGGTTATTGATGTAATTGATGAAGGAATGTTAATACGGGATTATTTAAAAGAAAATAACGTATCAAAAACAGCACTAACCGATATCAAATTCAATGGTGGTCGTATTTTGGTAAATGGAGAGGAAATGACGGTTAGATATGGGTTAAAGCATGGAGATCTTCTTGAAGTATATTATCCACCTGAAAAACATAGTGAGGGGATTGTAGAAGAGAAGATCCCGTTATCGATTCTATATGAAGATCCATATGTATTAGTAATTGATAAGCCCGCCGCGATGAATACCATCCCTTCAAGGGAACATCCTAGAGGCAGTGTTGCTAATGCGTTGGTTGGCTACTATGATTCGATTAATCTTCAGTCAACAGCTCATATTGTTACACGACTTGATCGTGATACTTCTGGAATTGTATTGATTGCAAAACACAGGCATATTCACCACCTGTTAAGCAAACAGCAAAAGAGTGGGGCAGTGCACCGGACTTATGAGGCCTTCGTTCACGGAACTTTTCCAACAAAAAAAGGAACGATTAGTGAACCGATTGGAAGAAAAAAGGATAGCATTATTGAAAGAGAAGTTACGGATGATGGCCAATATGCTTGTACCCACTATAATGTTAAACATACCTATCCGTTATTTACTCATATAGAGCTACGACTTGAAACAGGTAGAACTCATCAAATAAGAGTACATATGAAACATATCGGACATCCTCTTTTGGGTGATGATTTATATGGCGGATTACGAGAACTTATCCAGCGGCAAGCATTACACTGCAGAGAGATTACCTTTTTTCATCCTTTTTATAAAAAAGAAATGATGTTTTCCTCTCCGTTACCAGAAGATATGACAAGGCTTTTTGAATAACGTTTTTGGGTTATTCAAAAAGCCTGAATTTTTCCTGAACAAAAGGCATAGAAGAAGGGACAGAAATAAGTTCCATCTCTGGATACCGAAGGGCAGTTAGGTTCCCTCCGAACACAGCTCCTGTATCAATATTATACGTATTATTTACGATTCTTGGATCCTTAACGGGGGTGTGACCGTAGACGATCGTTGCTGGCCCATGATATGTTTTTGCCCAATCTCGTCTAACTGGTGTGCCATCAGGGTTTGTTTTTCCAGTAATATCACCGTATAAAACGAAAGTTTTTACTTTTTCACCTTGCTTCCCAATCAAATCCTCTTTTATTCCAGCGTGGGCAATGACTAGCTTTTTATCATCTAACACGTGATAAAGAGGAGAGGTCTCATAAAGACGAATGAATTTCTCACGAATGTTGGTTTTTTCTTTTTTTGCTAAATCCTCGTATTCTGCAACAGTTGTCTCAAGCCCATGAGTCACTTGAACGTTCCTACCGAGAAAAAATCGATAAAGTTTGTTACAATGGTTACCCGGAACGTAATATCCATTTTTTTGTTCCATAACGATGGAATAAACAAGTTCAACCATCTTTAGGGATTGTGGGCCGCGATCTGTTATATCTCCAACAAATGCCAGCTTACGTTCTGAATGTAAGGGACAATCGTCAATCCACTCATATCCTAATTTGTTTGTTAATTGCTTGAATTCCTCATAGCATCCATGAATGTCACCAATGATATCTAATTTCATTATTCACCTATACTCTCCTTTCCCATCACAAATTATTTTCTCATAAGTTTGATCAGATTATGATTAAACACCGAGTGTTTTTTCATGTTTGATTTAGGGAAAGGTAAATGACAAAGATGAGTGTATAGCGGGAAGGAGGAGAACAAATGGCTGAAAAAAATATAGAGAGAAAACAGCATATTGATTTTAATTTATTATTCGAATCTTTACAAAATGAAGATATAGGGAAATTTCGTGAAGAATTTTTAGAATTACATCCATATGATCAAGCTTCATTTTTTAAGGATTTGGATAAGGAAATCCAAACAAAGGTCTATCATTATTTGTCACCAGAAGAGATGGCTGGGATTTTCGAAAATATAGAAATCGAAGATGAAGATTACAAAGAAGTTCTCTCGCAAATGACACCGACTTATGCAGCCGAAATGCTTGCTAATATGCATGCTGATGATGCTGTAGATGTTCTTAATGAACTGAGCAAAGATCAAGTTGCAAGTTATCTTGCCATTATGGATAATGAAGCAGCCCAAGAGATTAAAGAGTTATTGCACTATGAAGAGTATACAGCAGGTAGTATTATGACTACAGAGTTTATCTCGATTGCTGCAAATCAAACTATACGTTCAGCGATGTATATTTTAAAAAGGGAGGCACCCACCGCTGAGACCATCTACTATCTATTTGTAGTAGACGATGAAAAGCGGTTAGTTGGTGTTATCTCACTAAGGGATTTAATTGTCAGTGATGATGATCAGATGGTAGAAGAGATTATGAATGAACGTGTCTACTCTGTTGGGGTTGGAGAGGATCAAGAGGAAGTTGCAAGAAAAATGAAAGATTATAATTTCTTAGCATTACCGGTTGTTGACTTTCAAAATCATCTTCTCGGAATTATCACTGTAGATGATGTGATGGATGTTATGGAAGAGGAAGCATCTGATGATTATTCAAAGTTAGCGGCTGTCTCGGGAATCGATAGTTTTGACAGAGGTCCACTCTCCGCTGCGAGAAAAAGACTGCCGTGGTTAATAATTCTTTTGTTTTTAGGAATGATTACTGCAAACTTAATGGGGAGATTCGAACAAACGTTAGACCAAGTAGCTATTTTGGCAGTGTTTATTCCTTTGATTGCAGGGATGGCGGGAAATACTGGGACTCAGGCCTTGGCTGTCGCTGTTAGAGGACTTGCTACTGGTGATTTAGAAAAAGAGGAGAAATCAAAGCTAGTTGTAAGGGAAGCAGGAACAGGTCTGATAACAGGAACTACTTGCGGAATGTTAGTAATGATTATTGTATACCTATGGAAAGGAGATATCTTCTTGGGAATGCTCGTAGGGATTTCCATCCTACTAACATTAATCGTTGCCACACTAGCAGGGGCATTAGTTCCGCTAATTATGCATAGGCTCAAGGTAGACCCTGCTGTTGCTTCAGGCCCATTTATTACAACAGTTAATGATATTATTAGTCTTCTCATTTATTTAGGTATGGCTACTATATTTATGGGATATTTGATAGGTTAGGGGGAAAATAAATGGAACATGGTGCTTCTGTTACATCACTATTAATAGTAGTTGTTGTTGCATTCTTAACACCCATTCTTTTGCATCGATTTAAATTAAATTTTATTCCAGTGGTAGTTGCTGAAATCATCGTCGGTCTTATCATTGGGAAAAGCGGTTTTGACATTGTACATGAAGACATGTGGCTAGAAACATTGTCGACTCTTGGATTTATATTTTTAATGTTCCTAAGTGGTCTAGAAATTGATTTTACTGCTTTTAAGAAAAATGGGAATAAAGGACAGAAAGCAATTGGTAACAAGGAACCGAATACTTTTGTTGCTGCATCCATTGTTTTCATAGGTATCTTTATTGTGTCATTGGTTTTATCTTATCTATTTGTACTAGCAGGATTTATTGAGAATGCGTTTTTAATGACGTTAATTATTTCAACGATTTCTTTAGGGGTTGTGGTTCCAACATTAAAGGAAGGAAATTTAATGAAGACCAATATTGGTCAAATTATCCTCCTTGTGGCCGTAATTGCTGATTTAGTTACAATGATTTTGCTTGCAGTTTTCGTTTCCTTATATGGAGGTGGAGATAGCAATACATGGTTATTACTCGTTCTTTTTGCTGTAGGAGTTGGTTTATTCTTTGTTGCAAAAAGATTTAAAAACAATAAAATTCTAGAAGCACTATCCACAGGAACTATTCAAATTGGTACAAGAGGGGTATTTACTCTCATAATTGTACTTGTTGGACTTTCTGAAACGGTTGGAGCAGAGAATATTCTTGGAGCGTTTTTAGCAGGTGTACTCGTGTCATTATTATCTCCGAACCAAGAATTAGTTCATAAGCTTGATTCCTTTGGCTACGGGTTTTTAATTCCGATATTCTTTGTAATGGTAGGTGTTGGTCTAAATATTTGGGAGTTATTTAGTGATCCGAAGCTTATCATACTTGTCCCTCTTTTGTTAATTGCTTTATTATTATCAAAAATTATTCCTGCTCTGGTCTTAAAGAAATGGTATGATTTCAAAACCGTTATGGCATCAGGGTTTATTTTAACGTCAACCCTTTCTCTAGTGATAGCAGCTGCCACCATTGGGGAGAGAATGGGCGTTATTACGAATGAAATGAGTGGAATGCTTATTTTAGTAGCAGTTTTAACATGTATATTTACACCGATTGTGTTTAAAAAGCTGTTACCAAAGGAATCGGTTCAAGTGAAAAAATTAAAAATTGCCTTCATTGGAGCCAATCAATTAACCATGCCAGTCTCTAGACAGCTAGAATCTAGTCTTTATGAACCAACTATTTATCATACAAAGCAAGAAAAAGCGACATATAAAATTGCGGACTCACTGTTTAACATTGTGGAAATACCAGATTTTGAGCTTGAAACACTCGAAAAGGAAAATGTGCTTCATGCTGATATTATCGTTGTTTCAACGGGTAGTGATGAGATCAATGCTCATTTAGCATTAGCATGCAAAGAAAAAGGAGTAGAAAGGGTAATTGCTAGAATTGAAACACAAGATTTAGAGGAGGAATTAAAAGCACAAGACGTTGAGGTATTCTCTATCTTCCTTTCCACAAAGGCATTGTTACGCGCATTAATTGAAACTCCGAGTGTATTGAATATCCTTACAAATCAGGAAACTGCCTTATATGAAATCCAGTTAATGAACGTACAATATGAAGGAATGACACTAAGAAAGTTCCCGTTTACGGGAGACGTCATTTTTGTACGGATTTTCCGTGGAAAAGAAAACATCGTTCCTCACGGAGATACGGAGCTTCATTTACATGACCGTTTAATTGTAACTGGTTCTAAAGAGTATGTGGAAGAGTTGAGGAGAGAGTTAGAATTCCTTATGTAAAATTAGGTCTGCTGGAAGCTCCCAGCAGGCTGCCTTTATCATTAAGACTTTTCTTTTTGAAAAAAATCATGTAATATTAGTACTAGGTACTAATAACAGATTCTTATTTAGGAGGATATACATAATGAACCTTTCTTTAAAAGGAAAAAATATAGTGGTTATGGGCGTTGCTAATAAGCGTAGTATCGCATGGGGGATTGCCCGCTCTTTACATGATGCGGGAGCGAACTTAATCTTCACCTATGCTGGGGAAAGGTTTGAAAACGAAGTTCGTAAATTGGTTGAAACTCTAGAAGGACAACAATCTCTTCTTATTCCGTGTGATGTTACTTCTGATGAGGATATTGCAAAATGCTTCTCTTCAATAAAAGAACAAGTCGGAACCGTTCATGGTATTGCTCACTGTATCGCGTTTGCGAATAAGGAAGAACTGCAAGGGGAGTACATGAATACAACTAGAGATGGATTCCTACTTGCTCATAACATTAGTTCTTATTCCTTAACGGCTGTTGCGAAAGAAGCTAGGGAGTTAATGACAGAAGGCGGAAGCATTGTCACGCTAACTTATCTAGGTGGAGAACGTGTAATTAAAAATTATAATGTAATGGGTGTGGCTAAAGCGTCTCTAGAAGCAAGTGTAAGATACCTAGCCAATGATTTAGGACCAAACAATATCCGAGTAAACTCTATCTCAGCTGGTCCGATTAGAACGTTATCAGCTAAGGGAATCAGTGATTTTAATTTGATTCTTAAGGAAATTGAAGAGAACTCTCCTCTAAGACATGCAACAACACAGGAAGAGGTAGGGGATACTGCATTATTCTTATTTAGTGACCTGTCACGAGGAATGACAGGTGAGAATCTACATGTAGATTCTGGCTACCACTTACTATCTAGATAATAAAAAGATCCTGCTTCTTTTAGAAGCAGGATCTTTTGTTGATCATTAACGCAGTCTTATATGGAATAAATATACAAATAGATACCAACATAAAATCTTCATTTTTTTGAAAACATAAATACAAGAATAAGAATAAAAGGATGGAAATATATGAAAAAATCACTCACTCTCACCTTAATAACTGCATTAACCGCCTTGCTTACTTCTTGTAATACTGACGCTACACAGCACAGTGGGATGTCCTTAATTCAAAAAAGTGATCCTGACCCCATCATTCTTGATGAGAAAACAGAGAAAGATCATAAACTAGTGGCCTCCATAAAAAAGGATGTCGCTAAATTTGATGAACTTTATGATGTTGCTGTTATTAAAGGTGAGGAGGAAATATTAGTTGCTTATAAAGTGAAGCATATGCAACGTTTTCATATGGTCAAAATTGAAGGGGAAATTAATAAAATGCTTGAAGAAAAGTACCCGAAGGAAAATTTCATTGTCTCTAGTGATTATAAAATATTTTTAGAAGCCGTTGAGTTAAACGATAAAATGAAAGATCCTGATTTTTCCGAAAAGGATGCAAAGAAAAAGCTAGAAGAAATTATCAAGTTGAAAAAAGAACTAACATAGAAGGGAGCATGCAAAGGTGGGGAATAAAAAGCCAGAATCAAAAGAGGTAGAACAATATAAGCAATTTGAGAAAAATTTTGAAACAAAAAGACCGCTCTTTAAGAATTGTTTAAAGGCTTTTTTAGTTGGAGGATTCATCTGTATGATTGGTCAAGCTATCACCTATTTTTATATTTATTTTTTCAGCTTTACAGAGCAAACAGCAGGTAATCCAACTGTAGCAACGATGGTGTTTATTTCCATGCTTTTAACAGGCTTCGGGGTTTACGATCGGTTAGGCCAATTTGCAGGGGCAGGTAGTGCAGTACCTGTAACGGGTTTTGGGAATGCCGTCATTTCTGCTGCAATTGAACATAGAACAGAGGGGTTTGTTCTCGGTGTTGGTGGGAATTTATTTAAACTAGCTGGTTCAGTTGTTTTATTTGGGGTTTTTTCAGCGTTTGTGGTTGCGTTAATTAAAACGATATTAATCAAACTGGGGGCAATATAATGCTGAAAGGAAAACAATCATGGGTATTTAATAATCGCCCCGTTATTACTGCTACAGGTGTGACTGGTGGTCCATTCGAAGCCAATAGCAGATTATCAGGTGATTTTGATGTTCTGTTTGATGATTTATGGATGGGAGAAGATTCCTATGAGAAAGCCCACCGTCACTTACTCGAAGTTGCAACGAATACAGCGTTTGAAAAAGAGGGTGTGACGGTAGAGGATGTACAGTTCATGATTGCTGGAGACCTTATTAATCAGATTACTCCAACTAGCATTGCTGCCAGACAGTTAAAACTACCGTATCTTGGTATATTTGGTGCTTGTTCAACATCGATGGAGGGACTAGCACTTGCCTCTTTTTTTGTAAATTATGGGGGAGGAAATTATATTCTGACAGGTGCAACGAGCCATAATGCGGCTGTGGAGAAGCAATTTCGTTACCCAACTGAGTACGGCGGACAAAAGCCGCCTACTGCTCAATGGACCGTAACAGGTTCGGGTGTGGCACTGGTCAAAGCAAATCAGGGGAATGAAAGTGGGAAGCCGGTTACAACATCAGCTACCATTGGAAAAGTCATTGATCTTGGTTTAACAGATCCTTTTAATATGGGAGGAGCCATGTCTCCTGCTGCAGCTGATACGATCTTAGCTCATTTTAAGGATTTGGAAATTGATCCTTCATATTACGACTTAATCGTAACAGGTGATCTTGGAAAAATTGGACATGAAACCACATTTGGATTATTGCAAAAGGAAGGCTTGCCAATAAAAAAAGAGCAATTTAAGGATTGTGGCATGTTAATTTACCATGAAGATCAACCTGTTCAATCCGGAGGAAGCGGGGCAGGCTGTTCAGCAACGGTATTATATGGACATCTGTTAAATGAAATGAAAAAGGGGACATACAAGCGAATTTTAGTTGTTGCAACAGGAGCACTTCTATCGCCGCTTACTGTTCAGCAAAATGAAACCATTCCGTGTATTGCCCATGCTGTTTCTATTGAAATGAACGAATAAGGGAGGGAAGAAAAAATGCTGGCTATGTTTTTTTGGGCATTTGTTGTTGGAGGTGCCATTTGTGTAATTGGACAGCTTATGTTTGATGTAGCACGGCTTACCCCTGCACATACATTAAGTACACTTGTTGTTATTGGAGCGGTATTAGATGGGTTTGGATTATACGAACCATTAGCCGATTTTGCAGGTGCTGGAGTAACTGTACCTATTACAAATTTTGGTAATACACTTGTTCATGGTGCCCTTCAAGAGGCTGAACAGCATGGAATTATCGGGGTATTAACTGGCATGTTTGAAATTACAAGCTCGGGTATTTCAGCAGCAATCGTTTTTGCATTTATCGGTGCTCTAATATTTAAGCCAAAAGGCTAAAACTTTTTTTGATATAGGACAAAGCCTACACGTTTTCAGGTCACTTACATACGTTATAGTAAGTCAAGGAAAAGTGAGGTGACTTGATATGGGTTACGGCTATTGCGGTTACGGCTATGGTGGCAACGTTGGTGGATACGGATCAACTTTCGTATTAATCGTTGTATTATTCATCTTGTTAATTATTGTTGGAGCTAGCTTTTACAACTAATCTCCAAAAAGAAGTGTAGGAAGAAAGATCGTTTCTGTACAAAGAAACGGTCTTTTTCCTGTCTTAAAATCACCCTTTTTATGTTTTCTTCATAAGATGAGAGTAGCTTAAAAAGGAGGCGTGGTTTTAAGAATGGATAATCAATTTTTCAAAAATGTTGAAAAGAAAACTGGCGTTAATATGAAAGACATTCTTGAACTGGCTGGTTCATTACAAAATGCAAACTTTAAAGATGAAAAAACAGTTCGCAATGTAATCAAACGTGTATCTCAAATTGCAAACAAACCAGTCACAAAGGAAATGGAAGATAAAATTGTTTCTTCTATTGTTGCTGATGGAAAACAACTTGATTTTAATACGTTATCTAAAATGATTAATAAGAAATAAAAAAAAAAAGAGAAGCCTCCAAAAATTGGGAAGCTTCTCTCTTCTTTTTCTCTGTTATTTTGGAAGGATGGGAGCCAAAAATCTAGAGGTCTTAGCATTTTTGCCTCTTCTTTTATGAGGTATCGCTATATAGCATTCTTCTTTAGCGCGAGTGATAGCTACATATAGTAGACGACGTTCTTCTTCAATTGGTGCCGACTCACCATTCCTCAAGGAGTCTAGTGCGTAATCGTGAGGAATTCCTCCGTCAACAACATCAAGAATATACACGACTCGGTATTCTAACCCCTTTGCTCGATGAATAGTGCTAAGCGTAATTGCCTGTTCAAGTTGTTTACTAAGTTGTTTTATTTCTTTATTCATAGCACTCATATGCTTCGTATGGTCTAGGAAGTCGATAATTGTTTGAAAATTTTTTGCTGCAACCTTCAAATCGCGAATATCGTCAGAACCTTTTTCAAGACTATTTCCTTCACTCCCACGCTTTTTTAAATAATCACCAAAGCCTACTTCCTTTTCAATGAATTCAATGCAGTCTAGTGGCTTGCTTCCTTTCAAGCTTCTAATAGAAGGTAATAGCTTCTTTAGCTTTCTTTCCTGAAAGGCATGACCGGTTGTAATATTGGATAAGCATTCAAGCATGGAGCAATCATTCAAAATACTGTTCGCTTTTAAATCACTCATAACAGCTTGTCTAATAAAGAGAACCGGGAGAATCTGACTGATTGCCTGCTGGTCATCTTCATTAATAATGAGACGTAGAAAGGACAACATGGATTTTACTAAATAACGTTCATAAAAGTTTTCGGAATCCAGATCGATCCTAAAAGGAAAGCTAGTTGTCGCTAGTCTTTCAAAAACTGCTCGGCTCCCGGTATTCGTACGGTATAAAATAGCGATATCATTTGGAGCATACCCGTTTTGTAGTTTTTCGTTTATATCCTGAACAATCATGGTTGCTTCCTCTTCTTCATCAAAAGGATAAAACAACAAGGGTGAAACAGAATGTTGATATTGAGCTTGCATGGTTTTTTTTCTACGAGTTGTATTTTTTTCAATGATCCGGTTGGCAGTTGAAATAATCTCATGTGAGGAACGGTAATTTTCATTTAGGATAATCATTTTACTATTTGGAAAATCTTTTTCGAAAGATAGAAGGTAATTAGGGTCACTACCTCGAAATGCATAAATAGACTGATCATCATCTCCAACGGCAAATAAGTTTGCTGTTTTACGGGATAGCAATTTAATCAGCTCATATTGAACTTTGTTAATATCTTGAAACTCATCAATTAAAAAATATTGAAAGCGATTTTGGTACATCTCTAAAACATCTTGATGATCGGTAAGATATTTATAACATCCGATAAGCATATCATCAAAATCGAATAGATTCTTCTTTTCCTTTTCTTGTTCATAATGTTTGTATAAATGTAATACTTGCTCCTCCCAACGACTAGCTGTTTGTATATCCTGTGGAAGTAGAAACGTATTTTTCCAATATCCAATTTGTTGAAGAGCTAAATCGTATGCAAACTCCTTCTCATCAAGAGAAATTGTTTTTCCACCTTCTTTAAGGATTTGATCCTTTTGCCAATCCTTTTTTATTAATTTAGATGGATGCCATCTTTCTGGCTCATGGTAAGCTAGTATTCTATAAAAAATACTATGAAATGTACCAGTTAAAAGCCTATTAATGTCTGTAGGTGAAAGGAGAGGATATTGGTTAAGCCTTTCTTTCATTTCTGTGGCTGCTTTCGCTGTGAACGTCACAAGCATAATTGATTTTGGATCTATTTTTAACTCATGAAGCATATATGCCGCTCTTGTAGTTAACACTCTTGTCTTACCACTACCAGCACCAGCAACAACTAGGACAGAGCCGTTTACCGTTGTGACTGCCTTTATTTGTTGATCATCAAGTTGGAAACCGCTGTTAAATAATCGTTTTATATAGTGTGAGGTTATGTTTGATTCTTGCCGAACGGTTGGTTGAAAGGAGGGAGAAGCTTTTACATGTATTGATGGCTGAAACGTATATTGTTTGGATGGAGAAACAATCATACGAGTAACTGGTATTCTGAAGCCATTTCGTTCAACATATTCGATAGGTTCAATACTCATTTCAGCGGATTCGATATCTAAACCTTTGCATTCAGATTGCTTCTGGAGCATATGATAAAAATAGGGCTCCTCTTGTATTCCTAAATAAAGACGGACCTGTTCTTTACAAGTGGGACAATGAAGTTTTCCTTTTTTAGCTTCATCATATACAAATTGATAATTCTCTCTATCCATAATGTTTAAATTAACTGTTTCATTATTTTTCATAGCAATTTTCATAATTAACCCCTTAAAATCAAAAACTCAATCGAACTCTATCATAACAAAACAATTACTCCTACATAAAGAAGAAAAAATAAAAGATTTATTTTCCAAAAGTTTGAGGAGTTTATGAAAGAGGTGAAGAAGATGGGCTATATTATTCCAGTAGTTAATTTTCAATCGAACCAGTATTTAGAGAGAAACTTAATAGCATCCAGAGATCCATATAAATATGAATCGGTAAATAGAGTTACTCCGATAAAAAGTGGAACTTCAGAGGGTAATCAGCACCAGCAATCTTCTTTTTCTAAGAAATTGCTTCAAAGAGAAGAAAGAAAAGTACTAAGACCTACTAATGAGGCGTTAGCTCATATATATGAAATTACAGGAAAAGGAAAGTACCTTGATATAAGCGTATAAAAAAATGCCTCTAATGAGGCATTTTTTTATATATATTTTTTCATTGTTCGATGTGGAATGCCAGCATCCATAAACTCTTCAGATATGATTTCATATCCTAATTTGCTGTAAAATGGAATGGCTTGTGTTTGAGCATTTAATTTTAATGCAGCATAATCATTTTGTTTGGCATATTGTTCAATTTTATCCATTATTAGTTTCCCAGCACCGGTGCCTCTAGCACTAGATAATACACAAATTCTTTCCACTTTTCCAATGCCATCTAAATCTCGAAAGCGACCAGCACCAATAGGTGTTTCCTGATCATAAAGTACGAAGTGAGTGCATTTATCGTCGTACTGATCAATCTCTTCTTCCTCCGGTACTTGTTGTTCTTCCACAAATACGAGTCTTCGAACTTTAAAGGCATCCTGTTGCTGTTCTTTTGTTGTAACGATGTCTACATTCACTAATATCTATTCCTTTCCAAGCCTAAACGTTTCAAAAACAGTCCATGAGCCATTTTCTAATTGATATAAAAGATGGAAACGATCTACGTATTCATCGTGATTCATCTTCTGCATTTTTAATGATCCGAAAACATCCGAATGCTCATCATCAGATAATCTTTGTCCTAACGTTATATGAGGAACAAAGGAATATTCTGTAGCCTCTCCATACCCAAGGGCATCAATCGCCTCATGAAGATCTGTCATCTCAGTTGAAGGTTCTACTTTAAAATAAATAACATTGTTTACAGGATGAAAAGAACTAAATTTCGGTATGTGAATATGTAAAGGAGAAAATCTTTTTGAGATATCTTCAAGCTTATTAGCTAATGTTTTTGCCTCATCCTCGTTAGCTTCAAACGGCGCTTTTAACGTGATATGCGGTGGAATGAGTGAGTAATGAGGATCATAGCGCTTTCTGTAAGAGTTAGCTAAATCTTGAAGTGTTTTTCCAGGGAAAATAACAATTCCAAATTTCATTATATGACCTCCGATAAGCTATGTAATATAGAAGCGTTGAATATTAAATATTATAACAAATTTTCAAAATCATTTATATAATTATACCCATACAAGGTCCGCAATACCCTTTGAATTATGAGCCAAACATCGCTTTTAAGGACGACTTCAAGTCTCCTTGCCAATATGTCCATGTATGATCTCCATCAAATTCATGATAAGCATAGGAAAGAGAATGATTTTTTAAGTATTTGTTCAGTTCTCGGTTAGGTGTTAGAAAATCATACACTTTATCGTTTGTCATTTTTACGGCTGTCTCATTTTGTCCAATGCTATGGTAAATAGAGAGAAGACTAGTTGTGTTTTTATTGACCACTTTTTCCAAAACGTTGCTGTTTATGTATGGAGATTGAAGTATGACCTTTCCAAATGTGTTTGGATATTTTATAGCAGCGAGTAGGGAAATAGTAGCTCCTAGGGAATCACCCATTAATGCCCGTCCCATCCCCATTTGAAAGGTTGGAAACTCTTGATCCAAAAATGGGATAAGCTCATGAGCCAAAAAGCGGATGTATGCTTCATGTTTTTTACCTTTTGGATGATATTTTTCCCAGCGGTCTTCAATTGTGAGATATGGAACTCCAACTACAATAATATTTTCTATTTCTTTTTCGGAAAGAAGTTCATCACAAAGCCTGGCTAGTCTACCTAATTGGAAATAATCCTTCCCATCAGCTGTAACAAGGAGATGGTACTTATATAAAGGTGAATAATTGGCTGGCTTATATACCAAAAGGTTTATTTCTTCTTTAAGTTCGTAACTATAAACCAACAAGTCTTGAATTGTTCCTTTTAGGGTATTCACTGAGCATTTCCCCTTTACTGGAATATAAAGGTACTACTAAAAATTCTATCATAAATATTGTATGGAAATAAATTTATTTTACTTAGTGTATAAATCCTGTATAGAAATACATAAATAAATATGTATATAAAAGTGAAAGATAGAAAAATTGTAGGTGATATGCTAGTTGTACCAAATTGTTTGACAAACTGATGAAGAGTTATGATAAAATTATTACGAAAAACTGGAAAAATATAAAAGGGGGAATTCCAATGAAAAAGAAACGTTTTCTGCTCTCAACCGTTCTGATGTTGGTACTGTCACTTGTGCTTGCTGCTTGTGGAGCAAACAATGACGAGGGAAATGGTGCTGAGGATAGCGGTGATTCAGGTGCTGAAAAACCAAAGTTCATTAGTATCGTAACAGGTGGAACTGGTGGTACATACTACCCGCTAGGTGGATCATTTGCTTCGATCATCTCGGATGCAACTGGTATTGAAACAAACGCTGAAACATCAGGTGCTTCTGCTGAAAACATGACCACACTTAAAGCTGGTGATGCAGAAATTGCCTTTTCACAAACTGATATCGCTTCATACGCAAAAGACGGAAAATTAATGTTTGAAGGAAATGCAGTTGATAATGTTCAAGCAATTGGAACATTATACCCTGAAACCATTCAAATTGTTACTACTGCTAAATCAGGAATTACTTCTGTAGAAGATTTAAAGGGTAAAAAGGTTTCTGTAGGTGCACCTGGTTCAGGTACAGCAGCTAACGCGGAACAAATTTTAGAGGTTCACGGTTTATCATTTGACGATATTGAAAAACAAGACTTGTCATTTGACGAATCAACAGCAGGTATTCAAGACGGAACGATTGATGCGGCATTCGTAACTGCAGGCACACCGACAGGAGCGGTAGAAGCTTTATCTGCTACTGAAGAGATTGTCATTGTACCTATCGCTGCTGAAAAAATCGCAGAGTTATTAGAAGCATATCCATACTATGTTGAAGATGAGGTTCCAGCTGGGACGTACGGACTTACTGATAAAGTAGCAACTGTTGCTGTTCAAGCAATGTTAGTCGTAAAATCAGACCTTTCTGAAGAAGTTGTATATGATGTTACAAAGGCTATCTTTGAAAACCTTGATAAAGTGACACATGCTAAAGGAAAATTGATCTCAGCTGAAAATGCTGTAAATGGTGTAGGAATTGACATCCATCCAGGTGCACAGAAGTATTACGATGAAAAAGGTATTAAAGCTGAATAATAAAGTAGTTTGGTGAAAATGAGACCGGCCGGCTTTTATAACCAATTAAGGGTTATTATGGTCGGTCAATTTTTCGCTTTTAGAGATAAAAATGTACTAGAAAATGGACGTGTTACCATGGGGAAAGTGATTAAAAGCAAATCCTTTCTAAGTTTATTCCTCAGTATGTTACTCATCATTTGTCTATCAATCATTCCATATAAAAAAGCATTAACTTTTCAGTTAGAAAACTCTGGTGAGGTTCTTGTGTATATTCCACTTGGAGACCATCCAGAATTTAAAATAAAATATACACATTCGATTCATCTATCAGACGTTATTGAGAGTTACCAAGTTAATAGCAATGGAGAAATTAAGCAGTTTGAACTCGAATATTCTGACTTTTCCATAGGGATGCCGGAAAATGCCTCGAATGGTGAGGTTTTCGAGCAGAAGAATGGGAAATATTATATAAAAAATATGAATCGAATTTTTCCATACTTTGATTTAAGAACAGGAAAGGTTCGTGCCAATCATACAATAATATATAGAAACAAAGAGTACCCTTTAAATAAATACGTAGAACCAGGTACTTTGGTAAGAATAAAGGTAATTAAGATGAACCTTTATCAACAATGGAAAGGAGTGAATCTTATTGGCGGATAAATTCGAAACTCTGTCACAAGAACAGCAAGAAGAACTTTTAGAAAAATACGATCCGGAAGCTGGTTCGAGAAAGCTAACAGGAATTTTTGGGTGGATTGTATTTCTCGGATTATTATCATTTTCATTATTTCAACTTTATACAGGTATATTTGGTATTCTAACAGCCCAATTACAGCGTTCTATTCATTTGGGATTTGCGCTAGCTCTTATATTTATACTTTTTCCTGCTAGAAAAACAAAAGGGAAAAAACATAAAGTTGCTTGGTATGATGTAATACTTGCGATAGCTTCAGTTGCGGTGGGTGCCTATTGGCCTCTCATGATCGATGAGTTAGTATTACGAGTTGGTATGTTGACTGATATGGACTTTTATATTGGTCTTCTTGCCATTATTCTTGTGCTTGAAGCAACAAGAAGGGCAGTAGGGCTACCGATTACAATTATTGCAGGTCTTTTTCTTGCATATGCTGTATACGGGCCATATATGCCTAGCTTCTTAGCGCATAGAGGGTTATCACTTGAGCGCCTTGTACAAACGATGTTTTATACAACAGAAGGAATCCTTGGTACACCATTAGGCGTTTCTTCAACGTATATCTTCTTATTTTTACTCTTTGGTGCCTTCCTTGTAAAAACAGGTGTTGGCCAGTATTTCAATGACTTAGCAGTATCCATTGCTGGTAAAAGAGTTGGTGGGCCTGCGAAAGTGGCTATTTTTTCAAGTGCTTTACAGGGGACCATTAGTGGTAGCTCCGTTGCTAACGTTGTTACGTCTGGTTCATTTACAATTCCTATGATGAAAAAACTTGGTTATAAAAAGGATTTTGCTGGTGCAGTAGAGGCAGCTGCGTCAACAGGTGGACAATTAATGCCACCAATTATGGGAGCGGCTGCATTCTTAATGGTTGAATTCATAGGTGGAATTACGTACTGGGAGATCGCAAAAGCTGCAGCCATTCCAGCTTTGCTATATTTTGCTGGAATATGGATTATGACTCACTTTGAAGCCAAGAGACTTGGATTAAGAGGCTTAAAAGATGAGGAAATGCCTAACCGTAAAGAGGTGCTTAAAAAGTTCTATTTATTAACGCCGATTATTGCTGTTATCGTGTTAATGACATCTGGTATGACAGTAACAAGAGCTGCACTATTTTCCATTCTTGTAGCAATTATTGTAGGAGCAATTAATAAAGAGACACGTATAGGTATTAGAGGGATTATTGAAGCGCTTGTTGATGGTGCGAGAACGGCGCTAGGAGTAGCAGCGGCTACGGCGGCTGCTGGTATCATTGTGGGGGTTGTTACAAAGACAGGACTTGGTTTAAAGCTTGCTAATGGATTATTAGATCTTGCAGGTGGAGCGTTAATTCCAACATTAATGTTAACCATGCTCGCAGCGATTGTGTTAGGGATGGGGTCACCGACAACTGCTAACTATGTTATTACCTCTACGATTGCAGCACCAGCAATCATATTGCTTGGCGTACCTGATTTGTCGGCACATTTATTTGTATTTTATTTCGGAATCATTGCTGACATTACACCTCCAGTTGCTTTAGCTGCATTTGCGGCAGCGGGTGTTTCTGGTGGTGAGCCAATTCGTACTGGTGTCCAATCTGCGAAGTTGGCCATTGCAGCATTTATCATTCCATATATGTTTGTTTTATCTCCAGAGTTGTTAATGATTGATACAACATGGACGTACCTTATTTGGGTCATCTTCTCGGCACTTGCAGGGATGATGGCGATAGGTGCAGGTGTCATCGGGTATTGGATGAGAAAACTATTCTGGTGGGAACGAATTCTTGGTATTGTAGGTGGAATTCTTCTTATCTATCCAGAAGGAATTACTGATATCATTGGCTTGGTAACATTTGCCGTATTAGTTGCACTTCAAGTATTCTTAAAACGACCTGAGCCATCAACTGTTA
>NZ_JBHLUU010000023.1:0-1445 GCF_042433785.1 Robertmurraya beringensis
CCTGAGCCAGGATCAAACTCTCCAATAAAGAGTAAGATTAGCTCTTAAAGTTAAAACGTTGGCTAGTGTATTTTTCAACACTAATCATTTTTTGTTGACGTATGATTTGTTTAGTTTTCAAAGAACAATTTCGCCTCGTTTTGAAGCGACTTTTCTATATTAACAGCACTTAATTGTGTTGTCAATAGTTTTTTTGGTGGAGCCTAGCGGGATCGAACCGCTGACCTCCTGCGTGCAAGGCAGGCGCTCTCCCAGCTGAGCTAAGGCCCCATTAAATAATTAGTAGGATCATGGTCGGGAAGACAGGATTCGAACCTGCGACCCCTTGGTCCCAAACCAAGTGCTCTACCAAGCTGAGCTACTCCCCGATTAAAACTAATATGGCGCGCCCGAAAGGAGTCGAACCCATAACCTTCTGATCCGTAGTCAGACGCTCTATCCAATTGAGCTACGGGCGCATATTTTTTAATTTACCAATCCAATTGATATGGATGGATATTTTACTTCGTAATAACGAAAGCTATTTTACTTCGTAAAAAGCATTGGTGCCGAGGACCGGAATCGAACCGGTACGGTAGTCACCTACCGCAGGATTTTAAGTCCTGTGCGTCTGCCAGTTCCGCCACCCCGGCAAGTACGTTCTGGAGCGGAAGACGGGATTCGAACCCGCGACCCCAACCTTGGCAAGGTTGTATTCTACCACTGAACTACTTCCGCGTATAGTAATTATTTTGCTTGTGCAAAAAACTATGGTGCGGGTGAAGGGAGTCGAACCCCCACGCCTTGCGGCGCTAGATCCTAAGTCTAGTGCGTCTGCCAATTCCGCCACACCCGCATAATAATAATAAATGGAAAGTTATTTTGCTGAAGCAAAAAACTTTGGTGAGCCATGAAGGACTCGAACCTTCGACCCTCTGATTAAAAGTCAGATGCTCTACCGACTGAGCTAATGGCTCGGTATAAGTGGTGCCGGTGAGAGGACTTGAACCCCCAACCTACTGATTACAAGTCAGTTGCTCTACCAATTGAGCTACGCCGGCAAATAATGATAGTATTTTCATTTCGTGAATTTAAAATGAAAACTATTTTTCACTACGTGAAAAAAGTTTTGGTGGAGGATGACGGGATCGAACCGCCGACCCCCTGCTTGTAAGGCAGGTGCTCTCCCAGCTGAGCTAATCCTCCATATATATGCCTAGCGACGTCCTACTCTCACAGAGGGAAACCCTCAACTACCATCGGCGCTGAAAAGCTTAACTTCCGTGTTCGGTATGGGAACGGGTGTGACCTTTTCGCTATCGCCACTAGACTTGTATTAAGTTGAAGAAAATCATTCCTTCAAAACTAGATAATGAATGAAGAAGAAAGAAATACGTTTCATCGTAATTTGGTTAAGTCCTCGATCGATTAGTATCAGTCAGCTCCACACGTCGCCGCGCTTCCAC
>NZ_JBHLUU010000024.1:0-52858 GCF_042433785.1 Robertmurraya beringensis
TTTAGTGGATTTGGACGGGTTACCACCTGACTTATCCATTATAAAGGACTTTTTCTTTGCACAATATAATAAAGTTGAACATTTTGAGTATTTTTAATAGTGAAATTAAATTAATGCAACACTAGTGAAATACATAATATATATTGTAAAAATTAAGTAGTTTGTGTAGTATCAAAAATGCAGTATTTCTCATATTAACTTCTATTTTTTTTTCTACTTATTCGTTATGATAAAGATATATTAAAATGTGGTTATTATTATACTGTTCATTATACATGTCAATAGAAACTTATGACAAATTTGTGAACTTGGAATGAGAAGGTGATTTTTTTGAACAGGGCCTTAAAATGGTTTTCTGTCCTTACAACGATTGGTATGTTATTCATTCTCTTAGGAGGAGCACTTGTTACAAAAACAGAGTCCGGGATGGGTTGTGGCCGTTCTTGGCCGTTATGTAATGGTCAACTTATTCCAACTGACATATCACTCGAGTTAATTATTGAACTTGCTCACCGTGTTGTTTCTGGTGTAGTTGGCTTAATGGTATTGGTATTATCCATTTGGTCATGGAAAACGATTGGTCATATCCGTGAGACAAAATTTTTATCGGCATTATCTTTTTTCTTCCTCGTATTACAAGGATTAATCGGTGCTGCCGCAGTTGTTTGGGGACAGTCAGATTTTGTACTAGCTTTACATTTTGGTATCTCTTTGATTTCATTCGCTGCTGTTTTACTTTTAACACTTCTTATTTTTGAGATAGACAAGCGTTTTGAAGCTCATAAATTAATCATTGATTCACGTTTGCGTAAGCATATTATAGGAGTTAGCCTATACAGTTATGTAGTCGTTTACACTGGCGCACTAGTAAGGCATGTGAATGCTAGCCTCGTATGTAGAGACTGGCCTTTCTGTTTGAATAACGCAATTGGCTTACCTACAAATTTTTTTGAATGGGTACAGATGGGGCATAGATTCGCAGCTGGTTTAATTTTCCTTTGGATTGGTTATATTACTGTATTAGCTTATAAACATTACAAAAATGAGAAGGTTATTGTTTGGGGTTGGACAATAGCGTTTATTCTAGTATCACTCCAAGTAATGACAGGAGCCTTAATCGTTTTCACTCGACTGAACTTAACAGTCGCATTAGCTCACGCATTTTTTATCTCTTGCTTATTCGGAGTATTAAGCTATTTTATCCTCCTCGTTACTCGAAGTAAAAAGAATCAGATTGCTCTTAATAAGAAAAATAATCACGCTCTATAAAAAAGGTGTTGCACATATGTGCAACACCTTTTTTTCTGTTTATTTCTGTAACTCGATTAGTAGGTCACCCGTTTGAATGGCTTCACCATTTGAAACATAAATATCTTTAACAAAGCCTGAGAACGGAGCTTGAACGGTCGTTTCCATTTTCATAGCTTCTGTAATCATCAAGTGATCACCTTTTTCGACCTTTTCGTCTTTAGAGACTAACACTTTAATCACTGTCCCTGGCATTGAAGCTCCGATATGAGTTTCTTTCTTCGGATCAGCTTTAATCTTAGTGGCAACTGTGGATTTAATACTTTCATCCTTAATAACTACTTCTCTCGGCTGTCCATTTAACTCAAAGTAGACGATACGAGTACCATCAGCTTGAGGCTGACCAATAGAGATAAGCTTCACGATTAATGTTTTACCTGTTTCAATTTCGACTTCTATTTCCTCTCCTAGTCTCATCCCGTATAGGAAAGTAGGTGTATCTAACACCGAAATTTCGCCAAACTGCTCCACCATAGCCGTATAGTCTTTAAATACCTTTGGATATAATGCATAAGCAATGGCATCAAAGCTCGTTACAGGTCTTCCTAATTCTTTGAATAACTTTTCTTTTAAAGCTGTAAAATCAACATCCTCCAATAGTTCTCCAGGTCTTACCGTGATTGGCTCGCGACCTTTTAGGATCACTTTTTGAAGTTCTTCTGGGAAGCCTCCAACAGGCTGTCCTAAATATCCTTCAAATAATTCTACAACCGAATTAGGGAAATCAAGACTATCTCCTTTAGAAAGGACATCTTCTTCCGTTAGATCGTTTTGAACCATATACAATGCCATATCACCTACGACTTTTGAAGACGGAGTAACTTTAACGATATCACCAAACATATGATTTACTCGCGCGTACATTTCTTTCACATCTTCCCACTGGTCAGCAAGGCCAACTGCTTTAGCTTGTTGTTGAAGATTACTATATTGACCACCTGGCATTTCGTGCTGATACACTTCTGTATGTGGAGACATCATTCCACTTTCGAAATCGTGGTAGTACTTTCTCACATCTTCCCAGTAGTAAGAAAGCTGTTCTAACGCTTTAATATCTACCTTCGGCTTACGATCATTGCCTTCAAGTGCATAGTACAATGTATTTGCACTTGGCTGTGATGTTAATCCTGCCATTGTGCTTAATGCTGTATCTACAATATCAACACCAGCCTCGATGGCTTTTGCATACGTAAATATTCCATTTCCACTTGTATCATGAGTGTGTAGGTGAATCGGAATATCAATGGTTTCTTTTAATTCAGAAATTAATTGATATGCAGCTTCTGGTTTTAATAAACCTGCCATATCCTTAATAGCTAAAATATGTGCCCCTTGATTTTGGAGTTCTTTAGCCAAATCCTTATAGTAGTTTAAGTTATACTTCGGTCTCGATGTATCAAGGATGTCTCCTGTATAACAAATGGCCGCTTCAGCTATTTTCCCCGTATCTCTTACGGCTTGAATAGCTACTTCCATCCCTTTAACCCAGTTCAGACTATCAAAAATACGGAATACGTCGATACCTGCATATGCAGATTTCTCCACAAACTCACGAATCACATTGTCTGGATAATTTTTATATCCAACAGCATTTGAAGCTCGGAGTAGCATTTGGAATAATACATTTGGAATCTGCTTTCTTAAAGTTAAAAGTCTATCCCATGGATCTTCCTTTAAGAAATTGTACGCCACATCAAATGTAGCTCCACCCCACATCTCCAAAGAAAACATATCAGGTAGTAATAACGATGTCGGCTCTGCGATATGCTTTAAATCTGTCGTACGAACACGAGTAGCTAGTAATGACTGATGTGCATCTCTAAAAGTAGTATCTGTTAAAAGAACTTCAGGTTGCTCTTTAATCCACTTTACTAAGCCCTCGGCTCCTCTTTCATCAAGAATTTGCTTTGTTCCACTTTGAACACTAAATGAATCTGTTACTGGGATTCTTGGCTTATCAAAAACAGGCTTTTTCTTTCTCTCAATTCCCGGGAAACCGTTAATGGTTACATTCCCGATATAAGAAAGCATTTTTGTACCTCTGTCTTTACGAACAGGGAACATAAATAACTCTGGTGAAGAATCAATAAATGACGTATCATAATTCCCACTGCGGAAATCTTTGTGCTTTACAACATTCTCCAAGAAAGGAATATTCGTTTTAATTCCTCGAATACGGAACTCTTGTAAATTTCTTACCATTTTTGCACAAGCTTGTTCATACGTTAAGGCATGTGTTGATAACTTAACAAGCAAGGAATCATAATATGGAGTAATAATAGCTCCTTGGAAACCGTTACCTGCATCCAATCTAACTCCAAAACCACCACCTGAACGGTACGTCATTAACCTTCCTGTATCCGGCATAAAATTGTTCAACGGATCCTCCGTTGTCACACGAGATTGAATGGCATATCCCATAATTCGAATATCTTCTTGCTTTGGAATACCTACCGTTTCATCATGTAGCTCATGACCTTCTGCAACCAATATTTGTGTTTGAACAATATCAACACCAGTGATCATCTCTGTAATGGTATGTTCAACCTGTACACGCGGGTTTACTTCAATAAAGTAGAAATCTTCTCCTGAAACAAGGAATTCTACTGTTCCAGCATTTAAATAATCTACATTTTTCATTAAATCAACAGCAGCAGCACAAATTCTATCTCTAAGATCTTCTGAAA
The DNA here is from genome assembly GCF_042433785.1 of Robertmurraya beringensis. Lineage (NCBI taxonomy): Bacteria > Bacillati > Bacillota > Bacilli > Caryophanales > Bacillaceae > Robertmurraya > Robertmurraya beringensis. Next base: position 3,996 of record NZ_JBHLUU010000024.1, read on the forward strand.
TAGAGATACACGGTGCAACCTCTACTACTTTTTGATGACGACGTTGGACTGAACAATCTCTTTCATAAAGATGGACAATATTACCAAACTGATCCCCAATAATTTGAACCTCAATATGCTTTGGCTTTTCAATATATTTTTCAACATATACTTCGTCATTTCCAAACGCTGCTTTCGCTTCAGATTTTGCTCGCTCGTAGGCTTCTTTTACTTCTTCTAAATGCCTAACGATACGCATACCTCTTCCACCACCACCGAGTGATGCTTTAATGATAATCGGATAGTGATATTCTTTCCCGAAAGCAATAACTTCCTCTAAGCTATTTACAGGACCATCGCTACCAGGAATGACTGGAATCTTTGCAGCTTGGGCTTGCGTCCTTGCTTTTACTTTGTCACCAAACATGTCAAGATGCCTTGATTTTGGACCAATAAAGATAATCCCTTCCTCTTCACATCTTCTTGCAAAATGGATGTTTTCTGAAAGAAATCCATAACCTGGGTGAATAGCATCTACATCACTGTGTTTTGCTATGTTAATAATTCCTTCAATGTCTAAATAAGCATCAATTGGTTTTTTACCTTCTCCAACGAGGTATGCTTCATCAGCTTTATAACGATGATATGCACCGGAATCTTCCTTTGAATATATAGCAACTGTTCGTATATTAAGCTCTGTACAAGCTCTAAACACACGTATAGCTATTTCTCCTCGATTTGCAACTAACACCTTATTAATCTTTCTTTGCAAGTAAAACACCCCATTCTGTATATTTATACTAGTTTGTATTTATAAAAAGCGCTTGGTCAAGTAACCAAGAGCGCTTATTTTTTTATTTGAAAGCCTTCAAAACGGTTATTAGTAGGAATCGTTTCTACTTTTTTATCGTTCGTTTCTTTAAACTTTTTCTCATAATTAACGAACATAGAAACATTTACCAAGATACCCATTGCAATGGAAAGTTGCAGAATAGATGAGCCTCCATAACTAATAAATGGCAATGGAACCCCTGTTAACGGAATGACTCCCGAAACACCTGCTAAATTTACAAATGATTGAATTCCTACCATCCCTGAGATACCTATAGCTAGTAAACTACCAAAAGCATCCTTTCCTTTTAAACCAATATAGATTCCTTTTAAGACGATAAAACCCAAGCTGAATAATACAAATGCAACACCAAATATTCCAAGTTCCTCGGATATTACAGCCATTATAAAATCGGTATGTGGCTCAGGTAAATACCCTAATTTTTGGACACTTTGTCCCAATCCAAGACCTTTAATGCCACCAGCACCTAATGCAAGGAACGAATTAACCATATGATAGCCTTCCTTTTGGGCTATCTCTTCAGCAAAAGGATTGAAAAATGCTTCAAACCTTCCGACACGTACGGAGGAAAATATTTTATCCTTAAATAATATAAGCAGTGGAATAGAAGGAATTGCACCTAACATAACTAATTTGCCTATATTTTTTAAATTCATTCCAGACGAAAGGATGATCACACCTGAAATAGCAACAATGAGTGCAGCTGTTCCAAAGTCTGGCTGAAGTGCAATTAAAAAACAAACAATGATAATAAAAGCGAGAGGTGGAAGTACACCATGATTAAACTGATTAATATACGATTGTTTTTTTGCATACACAGCCGATAAGTAAACGATAGCACTTACCTTTACAAATTCAGATGGTTGCAGGCTTAGTGGGCCTATCTTATACCAACTTTGAGCATTTCCCGCGGAATGACCGAAGGGAAAAATAAATATGAGCAACGTAAAAGAAAATATCACAATTGGAATTAAAAAACGATTGCTTAGCATAATTTTGTATGGAAATGCAGAAAAGAAAAGAAATAAAACAGCCCCAACAATTAAAAATATTTTTTGGCGATCATAAAAATGATCACTTTCATATCCATACCTTTGAATAGCTGTAACCATACTTGAGCTATATATCATAACAAGTCCAAATATCGATAACAATACCACAACTAGGATTAATGAATAATCATATGATTTTAGTATTTTTTTAAACATGTAACCCTCTTCCCCATCTTCTTAGTCGTAATATGTATTATATTATAACATTGAATTTCCTGCATTTGATGTGAAGAAAAGTTCAACTGAAAATTATTATCTTAATAATATCAAATTTTCAGAATAAATACTTTATAAAAAAACTCAAACAGTCTCTCTTGAGAAAGTTTGAGCTTTCGAAAGTACGTTATTTTCTTTGCGATGCTTCATGAAGGGCTGATAGTTCTCTTTCTAGTTCTCCTAAAATCGCCTTACCTTCTTTTTCTTCAATCAAGCCAAGGCGAACAGCAAAATCTATTTCACGAGATAGACCAAACATTTGTGTATCCAGAACCTCTTCATATAATGGACACTGAGGCATCGTTAAGTTATCCATTTGTACTTTAATTAACTTTAGAATTTTATCAGCGTCAGCCTTTAATAAGGCATTTGCTCTTTCTTTATGATCTAATACCATGTCAGACGCCAACTTAGTCCCCCCGTTTCCGAGCGTTTATCCTATCTATAAATTTTATACGTTTAAGAGGAAAATTGCAAGGATAATCAAGAGAACCCGTAGAAAGATTCAGCAAATTTTGAATATCCTCCAAAAATGACTTTTATTGGTTTTACGTCTATACTAAGGATACAAAGGGGGAACAGTTATGGAAAATATTATACCAATCAAAGGGAAAGTAAATTTTACAATCACCTTAGACCCTGGAGTTTGGATCTTTGACGATCGTAGAGTGGATTTGACTACCTATTTTGAGAGAAGTCAAGAAGAAGTAGATGATTTAGAAGAATATAAAAAGAGCATGTCTAAGCATTGGGATCGTGAAATAATGGAGGGAGCTGTTTTTCCACCGACTTTAAAGACCGAGAAGAAATTTGAAAAAGAAAAAGTTCTTACAGGAACATTTGGGATGCCACTAAAGCCATTTTTAAAAAATGCAGATATTAAAACTGGTGCTAAAAGCTTAACACTAGTGACAACAGATGGCGAAGTATCTATGCCTCTAGAGTTAGGACAAGAGTTAATCTTGGGTTTTTCAAAGGATGGTAAGCCATTAAAAGAAGATGGCCCCGTGTATGCCTTTTACGGAGATGGATCTAATAAACATCAACCAATAAAAAATATTCGTGCGGTGGCTATCGAATAAAAGAAGGGCGCGCCTTCTTTTATTCGATAGCTTGTTAATGCTTGTGCTACTTAAGGGTAAAAAAAATCACTATTCTTATAAAAGGTCAGCTGCTAGTTGTGCAAGACCAGACCTCTCTCCCTTAAATAACTTCACATGGCCGGATATCGATTGGTCCTTAAATCTCTCGACTACATATGTAAGGCCATTGTTATATGCGTCAAGATAAGGATGATCAATTTGCTCAGGGTCCCCCATCAATACAATTTTGCTTTTTTCGCCAACTCTCGTAAGAATGGTCTTCACTTCATGTTTTGTTAAATTTTGAGCTTCATCAATAATAATAAATTGTTCCGGTATACTTCTTCCCCTAATATAAGTTAGAGCCTCTACTTCAATTGAACCCATGCCTGCTAGAATCGCATCAAGCTCCCCAGGCTTTTTCACATTAAACAGATATTCTAAATTGTCATAAATTGGCTGCATCCATGGCCGAAGTTTTTCTTCCTTTTCACCAGGTAAGAATCCAAGATCCTTCCCTACAGGAACAATCGGTCTAGCCACCAATAACTTCTTATACTCCCCATAATCCTCGGTTTGCATCAACCCTGCTGCAAGAGCAAGAAGAGTCTTCCCTGTTCCCGCCTTACCAATTAAAGTCACTAGCGGAAGGTCTTTTCTCAAAAGCAACTCAATCGCCATAGTCTGTTGAACATTTCTTGACCGAATTCCCCATATATGATCATGATCGAATACAAGCTTTTTTATCTTCTGTCTCTTTGAATCGACCATACCAAGTGCGGATTGAGAAGATCCCATTGCATCCTTAAGGACTAAGAACTGATTTGGATAAAAAGAATAAGTAGAAAATAATGATATAGGAATTTCTCCCTTTTCGTAAAACTGATTTAATACTTCTACGGCTACAAATAACTCTGCATACCCAGTATAAATGGCATCATTTTCAATTACACGATCACTTAAAAAATCCTCTGAATTCAAACCGATTGCATCAGCTTTCACTCGTACTAATGCATCTTTACTGACCAAGATCACTAAGCGGCCGTTTTCTTTTGTTTCCTCTTCTAACGATAAATTTTTGGCTACTGCGAGTATTCTGTTATCATTTGTTTTCTCAACAAAAATATCCTGGAGTTGATGAAAGGATCGGTGATTCAATTCAATTCTCATCACTCCACCATTTTCTAGTGGAATTTTTTCATGTAATTTTCCAGTTTGTCTTAAATTATCAATGAGCCTTGATACTTGTCTTGCGTTTCTTCCAATTTCATCCATATACCTTTTTTTCGAATCCACTTCCTCTAGAACTACGGCTGGTATTACTACCTCATTGTCCTCAAAGGAAAAAATGGAATATGGGTCTTGTAACAAGACATTGGTATCTAATACGTAAATTTTACTCAAACTGATGCCTCCTGCTCCTCTTAATTCTATAGTAATTTGAATTAACCACATGTCCTTGCCAAAATTTCTGCTTAAGAAAAGAGCTTTGGTAAACTATATGTTTTCTTGTATAAAGATAGAAGAATTTTTGCACAATAAACGGTAACCAAACATTATTCGGAGGTGTACTTTATGAAGAAAACCCTTGTTATACTGACATTCAGCTTATTACTTTCCGCGTGCGGTACTCAAGATAATACGACATCTAAAGCAAACCAGAACGAAGAACCACGTACCATAAATGTCAAAAATAGTACCATACCTAATATTGATCGTGAAACAGGCCAAGAAGTTTCAAAACACTTAGTTGATTTAGCTACTTCCATTCCAAGTGTGAATGATGCAACTGCAGTTGTTTTGGGAAGATATTCGATTGTTGGTATCGATGTAAATGAAGACATTGACAGATCAGAAGTAGGATCGATTAAATATACTGTTGCTGAAAGTTTAAAGAATGATCCTCATGGTGCAAGAGCAGTGGTTATCGCCGATCCGGACATGACCGCGCGATTAAGAGAAATACAAGAAGACATACAGAGTGGTGCGCCTATTCAAGGCATTGTAAATGAATTAGCTGATATATCCGGACGCTTAATGCCAGAGGTTCCAGCAGATATTATCGATCCAAATGCAAATAAAGCGACCGAAAAATCAAAACGTAAGCTGGATGAAGGAGAAACGAAAGAATTAGATAAAACACAGGAAAAACAATCACATGGCCATAAGGACTAAAAAAACAACAAAAGCTTAGCCCATTAGGCTAAGCTTTTCTCATTGCATCCATTACTTGATTATCTAGACGTGTTGCTGCCGCTTTATCATAGGTTTTATCGTATTCTGGCTCTACAGTTATTTTTGAACCGTAGAACATAACATCACGCACTTCTTTAATGGAGATTTCAATTAAAGCAAGCTTTAGGGGTACATCGTTTAGCTTTTCCATCTTAACACTTGCTTCTCCACTTATTGAATAAGTCGATTCATTCACAATTAGGTTTACAACGACCTGATTGTTTTTTTGAATGTTTTGCACAATTCTCGAGCGATTATCCACAGCAAAATAGATTTTTTCATCCGTCTTTGCTAAAATCCAAGAGATAGCACTTACATTCGGTCCCCCTGTTTCAAAGTCTACTGTTGAAAGAGTCACAAAACGCTCTTTTTGCAAAGCATCAAAAAGTGGCTGAATTAATTTTTGTTCAACTTGGTTAGGCATACCATTCCCTCCTTATATTTCTATCTTATAACTACTTAATGGTAGTTTCAACCTTGAAGCCTATTTTGTACTGCTGGTCCTATCCATATAGATAATTTTACTATACAATATAGAGAGAAGATAAACTTTGAGGTGTACGATTATGAGAGTAAAATGTGTAATTTGCGATAAAATTGAATCATTACCAGGCGACTCCTTTCAAGCAAAAAGACTTCGAAATCGTCCGATACATACCTTTATGTGTAAAGAATGTGAAGAAAGAATTGCTACTCGAACTAAAGAAAGAATAGCTACCGGAAACTTTAGGTTATATAAACCGAAGGATGAAGAGGATGATTGGTAAAAAAAGTTAATATCACGAAAAAATCCGCCCCGTTATTAGTAACGGAGCGGATTTTTTATTCTGGGTAATTGGCGTATCTTTCTGGAGACTCATTGATTTGGTTAAGCATGACTTCAATGAGCTCTCTTGGGAAGCGGTTTGACTTTCTTTCCCCATCTAAATCGTAATGAACGTAATACATAACTGCATCAGTCGTAACCTCAATATTTTGTATACCTTGGTCTTCAACAAGCATATCATAAAACATTTTCTCTGTATCAACTGCAGCAGAGTCGTCCGGACGTTCATCAACCACAACTTTAATCGTTAGCCAGTTATAGAGTGTATCTTGTAATGATTTCATCTGATTACTCCTCTACATCCACTTGAGTATGCTTTTTCTCTTGATGAAGGCGGATTTTATATATGATGAGAATGAGCGCTGCTACAGCTAATCCCTCCACAATTGGAAGCCCGTAGGAGAATATCAACAAAACAAAGCAGCCTAAAACTAAACAAGTGTAAATGACAACATTTTTTAAAATTGACAATTTCTTTGCAAAACCTAATTTGTAAACAATAATTGTCAAAATAATTAATGTCACAAACTGAAGCCATGTACCCGTTTTTACATCAGTTAGTTCGATAAAAAATCTAAGACTAGGTGAAAACCCTTGTAGTTCTTCCACGCTACCCCTCTCCTTTAATAGCTTAGCTCATTTCCGCCATTTTTTTCTTTTTAGCGATTCTTTCTCTCTCGTTCTTATCAAGAATCTTTTTGCGGAGACGAATTGATTCAGGAGTTACTTCACAATACTCGTCTTCATTTAGGTATTCAAGTGATTCTTCAAGTGTCATTATTCTTGGCTTCTTCATTGTTGTTGTTTGATCTTTATTGGCAGAACGAATATTTGTTGCTTGCTTTACTTTCGTGATATTAACCGTAATGTCATTTTCACGAGTATGCTCACCTACAATCATTCCTTCATAAATTTCCGTACCTGGTTCAACGAAAATTGTACCACGGTCTTCAACACCCATAATACCGTAAGAAGATGCTTTACCTGATTCCATAGAAACAAGTACTCCTTGACGTCTTCCACCTACTTGACCTTGTGCCATTGGTTGATAGCTGTCAAAGCTATGGTTGATGATTCCGTAACCGCGAGTTAATGTTAAGAATTCAGTTGTATAACCGATTAATCCTCTAGCAGGAACCATAAATATTAAACGTACTTGTCCGCTACCATTGTTAATCATGTCTACCATTTCACCTTTACGAGCACCCATTGATTCCATAATCGCACCAGTATGTTCCTCAGGTACGTCAATTTGAACACGTTCTACCGGTTCACAACGGACACCATCTATGTCTCTTACGATTACCTCAGGCTTTGATACTTGTAGCTCATAGCCTTCACGACGCATGTTTTCAATCAGAATAGAAAGGTGAAGCTCCCCACGACCAGAAACAACCCATGCATCAGGTGAATCGGTGTTGTCTACTCGTAAGCTCACATCTGTTTGAAGTTGTGCACGAAGTCTTTCTTCAATTTTACGAGCAGTAACGAATTTCCCTTCTTTTCCAGCAAATGGACTATTATTTACAAGGAAAGTCATTTGAAGTGTTGGCTCGTCTATTCGTAACACAGGAAGTGGCTCTTGATGCTCTACTGGACATACCGTTTCTCCGACGTTAATATCTTCCATACCTGAAACAGCGATCAGATCTCCTGCGAAAGCTTCTTGGATTTCCTGACGCTTTAGCCCGAAGAAACCAAAGATTTTTGTAACGCGGAATTGCTTTACTGAACCATCAAGCTTCATAAGTGCTACCTGTTGTCCAACCTTCATCGTCCCACGGAACACACGGCCGATACCAATTCTTCCAACATAGTCATTGTAATCTAATAGTGCTACCTGGAATTGAAGAGGTTCCTCACGGTTGTCAACTGGAGCAGGAATATTCTCAACAATTGCCTCATATAAAGATTCCATGTTCTCATCCTGCTTGTCAGGATTTACACTTGCTGTTCCATTAATGGCTGAAGCGTAAATAACAGGGAATTCTAATTGTTCTTCTGTAGCTTCTAATTCAATAAATAAATCAATTACTTCGTCAATAACTTCAGCTGGACGAGCGAAATCACGGTCAATCTTATTAACAACTACAATTGGTGTAAGATTTTGCTCTAATGCTTTTTTCAATACAAAACGTGTTTGCGGCATACAACCTTCATATGCGTCAACAACAAGTAGTACACCATCAACCATTTTCATGATACGTTCTACTTCTCCACCAAAGTCAGCATGTCCTGGTGTATCAAGGATATTGATTCGAGTATCTTTATATTGGATTGCTGTATTTTTAGCAAGGATCGTAATACCACGTTCTCTTTCTAAGTCATTTGAATCCATCGCACGCTCTTCCACGTGCTCATTTGTACGGAACGTTCCTGATTGTTTTAATAATTGGTCAACCAGTGTTGTTTTCCCGTGGTCAACGTGGGCAATAATCGCAATATTTCTAATGTCTGTTCTTAAATTCAACATGTTCACTCCTACATTTTTATATAAACTTTATTTAGCTTTTTAAGTCATAACTGAAACATTATATCATATTCGAAGTGGAAACCTAGTAATATTTTGTGTAAAATAATGAATGGAGCGTATATCTTTTATTTTTTACAAAACAAATACATTCTAATACCTCGCCCGAGGAGGTTTTATCTTGAAATCAATTAAGTGGCCCTTATTATTTTTTGCTTTAGCTTCAGCAGCCTGCATGATGGGGACAGGAATAGCGATCAGTTACCGTAGTATAGGGGGTATCCTTGCTTCGTTAGCTGCACTTGTAATCGTAATGGGATTTGGATTTACGACAAAGAAAAAAATGCGAGAACAAGGAAAACTTTAAAAGGGCTGGCATATTTTGCCACCCCTCCTTTTTTATTGCAACGGAGAAACCATAATTAAGAACATTTGATTTTGGTCGTCTTTTTCAATCTTGAATTGCTCAAAATAACAATCGGACATAAATTGAATCCAAATATCAGCCTCAACTGGTACTCCAGCAAAAATTGCCTTATGGCCTTTTTCTCGCAATTCTTTTTTTAATTGTTTTACTACTTGTGTACCAAAACCTTGCCTTCGGTCGTTTGGATTAATAATAACCGTACCTAACCATGGTTTATTGTTTGATGGTGCATGATCCAAATGATAAGTGATTGCTACATCCTTATTATTTTGCTGCCAAACTCTCCATTCCCCGAGAACATATTTGTTTATATATTCTTTTGCTGTCAATGCATCCATTTCAATTGATTTCCATAAGGAATCAAACGTTGTAAAAGCCTTTATTAATGAAACATCCGATTCAATCATTTTTCGGTATTGAAGATTACCAGTTGCCATTATGCAAAAAATCCTTTAGCACCGCATCGTGGAAGCTTGCATTCGCTATAAAAACAGAATTTTCTCCGAGCAAGTTAAGCTTTTCTCCCTTTAAAGTCGTACACACTCCTCCAACCTCTTCTACCAATATAATACCTGCTGCGAAATCCCAGGGACATAACCGAAGAGTCATATATGAATCCAGTCTCCCAGCAGCCACATAAGCCATCTCTAACGCTGCTGAACCGTATGATCTCGTTCCTCTCACCGCTCTGACAAGTGGAGACAGAATACTGCTATCAATTCTTCGGTTCTGAGTGACCCACGTACTATTTATCCCAATGACTGCCTCCTCTACCTTCACATGTGGAAGGGGAGAAAGTGGTTTATCATTAATGTAGGCACCTTGCCCCTTCTTAACATGATACAATTCGTCATGGACAACATCATATATGAGCCCAATCATACCCACACCATCTTCATAAATACCAACAGATATAGCAAAGTTTCTTTGTTGATGAATAAAATTCATCGTACCATCAATCGGATCAATGATCCAAACGACACCAGAGAGTTCTTTTGGATTACTGCCTACTCCCTCTTCTCCTAATACACGATGGTCTGGAAAATGACTATTAAGCTTATGTATGAAATATTCTTCGATCTCCTTATCCATATTTGTAACTAGATCGTTTGCATGCGATTTGGTTTCAATGTTTAATACTTTAGAGAACGATTTTTTTATGATTTCACCGGCTTCTTTAACCAACTCTTTTGCAAATATATCTACTGCATTAATATCCATTTTAATCATCTCTTTCCTATGTAAATATCTTATTCTTATAGAGTAAAACAATTACTTTCAACAAACAACTGATAAGAATGTGAGAAATAAAATAGGCGATCACAAGTATGCACTTAATGTTCGCCTTTATGATTCCCATAGTATTTTTTTTAAATCCATCCATCTATACCGTCCTTACAAAATTACAATGCCTTTAACTTTACCAGTTCCATTCTAATTCTTTCTAGTTTTTCTTTCACTTGGGTTTTCTTTTTTTCATTTTTCTCCGTCATTGCTTCAAATAATGTAGCAAGTTCATAATCCATTTCCAAACGTAGAACAGCCGTTCTTTCTCTTTCTGCGTTATTCTTTTTCGCTGAGCCAATCAGCTGTTTCATAGTAATACACCCCTTTTGTTAATGATAATTTTCAGATAATTTTTACTATTATAATATGAACAAAATGCTTTTGATGCAACTAATTTGCGCTTTTGCCTTTCTTTTTTTATTTTTCACACAAAAGTCAACATATTTCTCGTTTTTTCTACCATATGCTACAATTATCTACAGAGAGATTTATTTATGGGAGGAAAAACAATGGAATTTACTGGATTTACTGAAGAGGACTTTGAAGTTTTTACCATAGATGGTTTAGATGCAAGAATGGATGCTTTAAAGACCACAATTAGACCAAAACTTGAAGCGCTAGGAGAACATTTTTCTCCTACATTATCTGCTTTAACCGGAAATGAAATGTTCCCACATGTAGCAAAGCATGCAAGGAGAACGATTAATCCTCCTAAAGATACGTGGGTAGCCATTTCAAGTAGTTCAAGAGGGTATAAAATGCTTCCACATTTTCAAATTGGTCTCTGGGAATCTCATGTTTTTGTTTGGTTTGCCATGATTTATGAAGCGCCAAATAAAGCTGATTTCGGAAAGACATTAGAGAAAAAACTGTCTTCCATTTACAAAAATACTCCTAAACATTTTGTTTGGTCTGAGGACCATATGAAGCCCGGTGCTATTACACATAAGCAACTAAAAAAAGAAGACCTCCGACTATTGTTCGAGCGATTACAGACGGTCAAAAAGGCAGAAATACTATGTGGTATCCATATAGAGAAAAATGATGCGATTAACATGTCAGCTAACGAGTTCCTAACAGAAGTTGAGGGCGTCTTTAACACATTATTACCCCTGTATAAATTAGCGTAAACAGCTTTCAGGAAAAATGAGCAAGTTTCATTAAAAAGGGAGCCATGAATGAGTTGATTTCTCCTCAATGGCTCCCTTTGCTTATTTCATTCTTATTTTTTCTGAGTTGCCCTCTTTTGCTTTTTTTACCGTTAAATATGTAGAATATCCACTTGACTCGGCAAATTCATCACAAATCTTCTTTTCTTCTGATTTACTCGGAACAATCTCCTTAAACCTACGATACGATTTCATAAATTCGTCTCGATCTACTCCTTTTTCATATGCAGCCTCAACGAACTCAAAAAATTTAATCACATCGATAATTTCATCAGTTGACCATGTATGGTCAATCGGGTATTGATATTCCAAAATACATTCACTCCGTTACATTTAATTTCTCTTAAAGTGTAACCTAAAAATAAGTTACTTAGCAATCTGACATAATAATGAAAGAAGGATAGGTTTTTCTATGCAACGAAAGTGAATAATGCTATAATTTCACTTGTTTTACAGGTGAAAAAACCTAACTATTAATTAAAGAGGTGTGGAAATACGTTGTCTCAATACGAAACACCGTTATTTAGCGGACTTATAGAGCATGCAAAAAAGGATCCAGTTCAATTCCATATTCCTGGACATAAAAAAGGAACAGGGATTGATCCGGAATTTAGAAATTTTATAGGTGATAATGCGTTGTCGATTGACCTAATAAATATCGGTCCACTCGATGACCTACATCAACCAAAAGGAATGATTAAGCAAGCACAAGACCTCGCCGCTGAAGCATTTGATGCGGATCAAACATTCTTTTCCGTTCAAGGTACCAGCGGAGCTATTATGACAATGGTCATGACGGTTTGTGGCCCTGGAGATAAAATTATTGTACCTAGAAACGTTCATAAATCTGTTATGTCAGCGATTGTTTTCTCTGGTGCAACACCAATTTTTATCCATCCAGCGATCGATGAGAAGCTAGGGATCTCACATGGTATTACAACAGATTCGGTTGCACGTGCGCTAGAAGAGCACCCCGATGCAAAAGGTGTTTTGGTTATTAACCCAACCTACTTTGGAATGGCTGCGGATCTTAGGAAAATTGTTGAAATAGCACATTCATACCATGTACCAGTGCTTGTGGATGAAGCCCATGGGGTACATATCCACTTCCATGATGAGCTTCCTTTATCAGCCATGCAGGCAGGCGCGGATATGGCTGCAACGAGTGTTCATAAGCTCGGAGGTTCCATGACACAAAGCTCTATTCTGAATATAAAAGGTAATCTTATTAATCCAAAACGAGTGCAATCTATTTTAAGTATGTTGACGACTACTTCAACTTCTTATTTATTGTTAGCATCCCTAGACGTAGCGCGTAAAAGACTTGCTACCGAAGGCAATGAGTTGATCAGCCAAACAATTGAGTTGGCTCAATATATTCGTCGAGAAGTCAATACGATCGAACATCTTTTATGCGTTGGAGAAGAAATTCTTCAATTGGATGCTGTGTATGATTACGACCCTACAAAGCTAATTATCTCTGTTAAGGAGCTCGGGCTATCTGGTTTTGATGTAGAAAAATGGCTTCGCGAAAACCATAATATAGAAGTGGAAATGTCTGACTTATACAATATTCTCTGTATTGTCACACCTGGTGACACGAAAAGAGAAGCCGATCTATTGATAAACGCATTAAGAGATCTGGCATCTCAACCAATTAAGAATAATGACTTGGTAAAAGCAGAAGTATTATTACCAGATATACCCTTATTAGCATTGACACCACGTGATGCTTTTTACGCAAAAACAGAGCTAGTACCTTTTGACGATTCAGAAGGTAGAATTATCGCCGAATTTATCATGGTCTATCCACCTGGTATTCCAATCTTTATTCCGGGTGAAATCATTACCGAGGATAACCTAACATATATCCGAAAAAATATGGAAGTAGGTCTTCCAGTACAAGGGCCCGAAGATTTTGACCTTCGATATTTACGAGTAATTAAGGAACAGAAGGCAATTAAATAATATGAAAAGAGAGCGAGGGATTATCCCATCGCTCTTTATTTAATATCACATATTCTTGTGTGTTTTGACATATACTTTACTTCTCTTCTTCCCCTTGAGTATGACAGCAATCTCTACAATGTGACTTCGCATAAAGAACGGTTACTTTTTCATCCTCAAAATGATCAATCGTTGAATTACAAGCCTGACATACGATAATTCCCATTTTCCCATTCCCCTTTATTCGTAATTAATCACAAGTATTGAAAACGCTTTAGTATCTTTATATTCATAATAATATAACATTATTAATTTATCAACCCCAAATTGTATAACACATTAAAAATTTATGTTGAATATATAAACAAAAAAATTACAGACCTAACTGGTCTGTACAAGTCCATTTATTCATATTGTGTTTGAAAAGGGGTTTCTGGCAAAGCCTCAGAAAAGAATTCAACCAAATCTTTTGCTTGTTGGAGATCTTTTATTCTAAATGCTGACTGAATGTATTCGATATCATCGAGGTCTTTAGGGTCGAGGAGTGTTGAGCGGCCAGTTTGCATACAAATCACGAGAGGCTTACCAAAAAACATATCTGTGTAAACAATTCCAAAGTCATAGCGCGTTTGTTCTGTAGCAAAACCGACAAATCGAACTCTGACCTTTTCGTGCTCATCATAGAGCTTATCAAAAAAGTCCATTATTGCCACCTCCAATATTTTCTTAATATTTAGAATTTTATTATATCTTAGCCACCCAGAGAAAAGCAACCACAACTTAATATCTTGTTGTACTTTAATTTTATACAATGCTAGAATGAAGATGAGCAAAGAAATATGTATATTTTCGTACAAATAATGGGGGGATTATGGTGGCTACTAACGCATACATAAAGCTCGTGCCAGCATCATTAAAAGAAAACGTTACCACTGATGAAATAAAGGAGCTCTTTCACTATTATAAGGACATTACTGCAAAGACAGGGAAGCAACTTGATTGGCAGTACGAGGCATCAGCCTTCCCTTATGAAATAAAGGAAGAGCCATCAGGTAAAGGAACTTGGTTTTATTTGTATTCCAATCAGGACAGGTATCATGCCATATTATTAGGAGTTGACCACGAAACCTTAGTAGATTCTGATGGAAATGAGAACATACAAACTTATATTCAAATAACTCTCCCAGAATCATCAACTTTTGGTGATAAAGGAAAAGCAAATGAGTTTTGTAAATTCTTAGCTAAAAAGCTTCAGGCAGAACTTCATTTGTTTAATGGTCGAATCATGTATTATTACCCAAGAAAATAAGAGAAAATGTAAGAGCAAGTAGCTATCCAATTAGCCACTTGCTTTTTAATCATTAATAGACGAAAAAAGACATAGTCAAATGGAAAGAACTATATAGCATCAAGCTAATCATCGTTACAATCATTGTCTTTTTAGGTGAACGAATAATATGGTTTCCAGTTGAAATTGCTATGTAGAAAAAGACAAAAAACATTAAGATATTGTAAATCAGTTGATCATGCTTTGAAAGCCATTCAGTAAGAGTATATCCACTCCAAATCATCAATTGTATGATGATTACAACGTAAATCTTCATACTATTCACCACCGAATCTATTCTTCTAAGCTTACTTGTCCTACCTTATCTTATGTTTAAACTTCTTATTCTATTTTTCATTTCTGTAACAAATAGATAACATTGAATAAAATTTCCCAAATCCATGGTAAAATATGTACGAAAATTACTAAAGAAAATGGAGGCGATAAAATGAAAGGGTTCTCAACGCTAATAGTAATTATGCTCTTACTGATTATCGTCTCCTGTGATTCTTTAAAATCTAGTGATGTTTTACCCTTTGATAAAAATGTCAAACAACTCATTTTTCTTTCTGATGAATCAGAGTATCAATATGAGGCCGCCTATTATGATGCGTTAATAGAATTGAAAAAGACCTACCCTGAGGCCGTAAAAAACATGAAGACGATTAATCCAAATCGCTCTGGAGAGTATCTCGACTTTCTAACCATAAAAGAAAATCCAGCCATAATCGTAGTTTATAATAATGAAATAGTAGCCACTGTGAATGGGGAAGAAACTGTTGAAGAAATTGTCCAGCCCATAGCAAAAGTTCTGGAGGATCAATAAGACCTGCATCCCAATGGAAGCAGGTCTTATTTTTTATTTTACAATATGAATTGGATTTCCAAGTGCCACTTCAGCAGCTTCCATCGTAATCTCACCTAATGTTGGATGAGCGTGGATCGTCATTGCTAAATCTTCTGCGGTCATTCCAGCTTCAATAGCAAGACCTAATTCAGCAATCATATCAGAAGCGCTAGGTCCAGCGATTTGCGCTCCGATAACTAAACCATCTTCCTTACGAGTTACAAGCTTTAAGAAGCCTTCTGCAGCTTCAAGTGCAAGTGCACGACCGTTTGCAGCGAATGGGAATTTCGCAGCAATAATATCGATTCCCTCATCCTTAGCTTGCTTTTCTGTATAACCAACAGAAGCTAATTCAGGATCAGAGAATACTACAGCCGGAATTCCAAGGTAGTCAATCTCAGATGGATGACCAGCAATTGCTTCTGCAGCAATCTTCGCTTCGTATGATGCTTTATGCGCTAAAGGTGGTCCTGGAACAACATCACCAATTGCATAAATATTGCTTACATTTGTACGACATTGCTTGTCAATATTAATGATTCCTCTTTCACCAATTTCAACACCAGCTTGTTCTAACCCAAGCTCATCAGTGTTAGGACGACGACCAACCATTACGAACACATAGTCCGCTTCAACTGATTGCTCTTCTCCTTTTACTTCGTAAGTAACTGTTACGCTGTTTTCTGTTTCCTGTACACCTTTTGCAAGTGCCTTTGTAATAATTTCCGCACCCTTTTTCTTTAGGTTGCGCTTTACGATAGCCGACATTTGCTTTTCGAAACCATTCAGGATTTCGTCTGTACCTTCTAAGATCGTTACTTTTGTACCAAAGTTAGCGTATGCCCCACCAAGTTCTGTACCGATGTATCCTCCACCGATAACAACGATATGGTTAGGGATTTCTTCTAGAGCAAGAGCTCCCGTTGAGTCAAGTACACGCTTTGTGTATTTAAATTGTGGTAACTCAATTGGGCGTGAACCAGTTGCAATAATTGCATTTTTAAACTTATATGTTTGTGCTGAATTTTCATCCATTACACGAACCGTTTCGTTGTCTACAAAGTATGCTTCACCACGAACGATTTCAACTTTGTTTCCTTTTAAAAGCCCTTCAACACCGCCAGTAAGCTTTTTAACAACTCCAGCTTTCCATGCTTGAACTTTAGAAAAGTCAACTTTTACATTATCTGCTGTAATCCCCATTGCATCAGAGTGCTTTGCTGTTTCATAACGGTGACCAGCTGCAATTAATGCTTTTGATGGGATACATCCAACATTCAAACAAACTCCACCAAGAGTTCCTTTTTCTACAATTGTTACTTTTTGTCCTAATTGCGCCGCACGAATAGCTGCTACATAACCACCAGGGCCAGCCCCTACGACAAGAGTATCTGTTTCAATCGCGAAATCTCCAACTACCATTTTTTTACGCCTCCATTAACAATAGTTCTGGATCGTTCAACAAGCGCTTAATATGGTTAAGTGCGTGCTGAGCTGTTGCTCCATCAATCATACGATGGTCAAAGCTTAAAGATAATGCTAATACTGGTGCAGCAACAATCTCACCATTTACAACGATTGCTTTTTCTGCGATACGACCAATTCCTAGAATTGCTACCTCAGGGTGGTTAATTACAGGAGTAAACCATTGTCCACCAGCTGAACCGATATTTGTGATTGTGCAAGATGCACCTTTCATTTCATCAGGAGCAAGTTTTCCATCACGTGCTTTTCCAGCAAGTTCATTAATATCATTTGAAATCGTGAAAAGTGATTTACGATCTGCATCCTTCACAACAGGAACAAGTAATCCTTTTTCTGTATCTGCTGCGATTCCAATATTGTAGTAGTGCTTGTGAATGATTTCGCTTGTTGCATCATCAATTGATGTGTTTAAAGCAGGGAATTCGCGTAATGCACTTGTTAATGCTTTAACTACATAAGGTAAGAATGTTAATTTAATTCCTTTATTTGCTGCCACATCTTTATACTTCTTACGGTGTGCAACAAGTTTCGCTACATCAATTTCATCCATTAATGTCACGTGTGGAGCTGTGTGTTTAGAGTTAACCATAGCTTTTGCAATTGCTTTACGAATTCCACTCATCTTCTCACGAGTTTCTGGATATTGACCTTGTGGAATTGGTGTTGCTGCTTGTTTAGCTGTTTCTTTAGCTGCTTCAGTTGCAACTTCAGTAGCTGCCGCCGGTGCAGTTTCTACTGCAGCTGGTGCTGCTCCACCATTTAAGAATGCTTCGATATCGTCTTTTACTACGCGGCCGTTTTTACCAGAACCAGCAACTAAAGCAATATTTACACCTTTTTCACGAGCATATTTTCTAACTGATGGCATGGCAACCACACGACGATTAGGGTCAACTGAGGCCTGCGTTTCTGCTACACCATTGTTCGTTGTGCTAGCTTCTGCAACAGGAGCTTGCTCTTCTTGCTTTGGTGCTTCCTCTTCGTGATCGTCACCTTTAAATTTAAGGTTTTCATATCCAGGAGCATCAAATGTAATAAGCACTTGACCTACTGTTGCAACTGTTCCTTCACCTACTAGTACTTCTTCAACTGTACCAGCAACTGGTGATGGAATTTCTACTACTGCTTTATCGTTTTGCACTTCACAAAGTACATCATCTTCTTGAACTTTATCGCCAGCTTTTACAAACCACTTAACGATTTCACCTTCATGGATACCTTCACCGATGTCAGGTAATTTAAATTGGAATGACATGTATTCACCCTCCTATAGATACGAGCTTATTCAGATCTTTTCAAATAAGGAAAGGGAAAATGGTGACCCATTCCCCTCTTTTATTAATAATTTTAGAAGCTTAAAACTTTCTTAGCTGTTTCAATTACATCTTTGTAATTTGGTAACCATACTGTTTCCGCTTGAGAGAATGGGTACACAGTGTCAGGACCTGCAACACGTAATACAGGAGCTTCTAAGCTAAGAATTGCACGGTCGTTAATTTCAGCAACCACTTGAGCAGCAATTCCTGCTTGCTTTTGTGCTTCCTGAACAACAATAGCACGTCCAGTTTTCTCTACAGATGCGACGATAGCGTCAATATCTAATGGTGCAAGTGTACGTAAGTCAACTACTTCAACTGAGAAACCTTCTTTTTCAAGCTCTTCTGCAGCTTTTAATGATTCGTGTACCATTGCTCCGTAAGTAATAATAGATAAGTCTTTCCCTTCACGCTTCACGTCAGCTTTTCCTAATGGAATTGTGTACTCCTCTTCAGGAACCTCTTGACGGAATGAACGGTATAGCTTCATATGCTCAAGGAAAATAACTGGGTCATTATCACGAATAGCTGATAATAATAAACCTTTTGCATCATAAGGAGTAGCTGGGATAACAACTTTTAATCCTGGTTGTTGTGTCATTAAACCCTCTAAACTATCAGCATGCAGTTCAGGGGTATGAACGCCACCACCAAATGGAGAACGGATCGTAACTGGAGAATTGTAACGTCCACCTGAACGATAACGCATACGAGCCATTTGACCAGAAATAGAGTCAATTACTTCATAGACGAAACCGAAGAATTGGATTTCCATAATAGGACGGAAACCTTGTAAACCAAGACCGATTGCTAAACCACCGATACCAGATTCAGCAAGTGGTGTATCGAATACGCGCTCTTCTCCGAATTCCTTTTGAAGACCCTCAGTTGCACGGAATACTCCTCCGTTATTTCCTACGTCTTCACCGAATAGTAACACGTTCGGATCATTGCGCAATTCAATACGTAACGCATCCGTGATTGCTTGAATCAATGTCATTTGCGCCATGGCTTACTTCGACTCCTTTTCTTTATAAATAGCATATTGTTCTTCAAGGTTCTTAGGCATTTGCTCGTACATATTTTCCATTAGGTCTGTAACCTTCTGTTTAGGTGCCTCGTCTGCCTTTTTGATTGCTTCTTTAATATCTTCTTTTGCTCTTTCGATTACTTCGTTTTCTTTCTCTTCGTTCCAGATTCCTTTTTTCTCAAGGAATTTACGGAAGCGTACGAGTGGATCCTTTTTCTCCCACTCATTATCTAGATCAGAAGTACGGTATCTTGTTGGATCGTCTCCTGCCATTGTGTGTGGACCGTAACGATATGTTAATGTTTCGATAAGTGTAGGACCTTCACCGTTAATTGCTCTTTCACGAGCCTCTTTTACTGCAGAATAAACAGCAAGTGGATCCATACCGTCTACTTGCACCCCAGGAATACCAGCTGCTACTGCCTTTTGAGCAATTGTCTTAGCTGCTGATTGCTTTTCAACTGGTGTAGAAATTGCAAAACGGTTATTTTGAACAACGAAGATAGCTGGTGCCTTGAATGCACCTGCAAAGTTAATTCCTTCATAGAAATCACCTTGAGAAGCTCCACCGTCACCTGTGTAAGTAATCGCAACAGATTTAGCTCCACGCTTTTTCATACCTAAAGCTACACCAGCAGCTTGGATAATTTGCGCACCGATAATGATTTGTGGAGAAATTACATTTACACCTTCTGGAATTTGATTTCCGTGGAAGTGCCCACGAGAGAATAAGAATGCTTGATACAATGGAAGTCCGTGCCAAATCATTTGAGGAACATCACGATAACCTGGAAGGATGAAATCTTCCTTTTCTAATGCAAATTGTGAAGCAAGTTGTGATGCTTCTTGCCCAGCTGTTGGAGCATAAAATCCTAGACGTCCTTGTCTATTTAAAGAAATGGAACGCTGATCAAGAATTCTTGTATACACCATACGGCTCATTAATTCTTGTAGCTGCTCGTCAGATAGATCTGGCATCGCAGCTTCATTAACTACTTCCCCTTCTTCGTTTAACACTTGAATAGTTTGAAACTGCTCAGAGATTTGCTCGAGTTGCTTCGTTGCATCGAACCCTTGATTCTTCGTTTTAGAAGCCATCGGAGTCACCAATCCTTTCTTTGGTAGAAAAATAATAATAAAAGCTAAAAATACGCACAAAAATTAGGATACCCAAAATCAAATCATCTTAGAAATAATCATCATTCTAAGATTTGACCTGTTCTAAACAGAGAGAAGCTATTATTTATTAAGTAGTTTCCCACAAATCTCGTTTTAAAAAACAAAAATTGTAGATTCAATGCTTATGATATTCTGTATCACTAACTTATGCAACTAAATTGATACAATAAATTGACTCGTTTCTTAGTTTACATCATTAAAAATACCCGCGTCAAATATAAAATCTGTAAGTTTTTAAATATATCCATAGTAATTATTATTTAAATCACATTCACTTTCTGTATCATTCAATAATCCTATCTGTACTATATAACATCTTCCTTTTAACCATCCTGTTATAAAGCAAAAAAGCCGACCTTATTTGGTCGACTCTTCTATATCAAGTCCTGAAAGCTCGTAAAAGGAATGCTTCGTAACATTATACTCCTTAGTAAGCTCATTAAATTTTTCATTTGCTGCGATAACCTGTTCATATATTTGATTTATTTTAACAATTTGTTGCTCTAGTTCTCCTAAAGACCGTTCCTCTGCTTTTAGCATATTATATAGATTTTTGTCCTGCTCGAGGCCTTGAGTATATGCATGATAAAGCTCATCATGGGTCCGATATCTTTCAGTCATTACCGAGTATAATTTATCTGCTTTACTTTTTACTTGTTTCTCATCAATTTTCTCAATTAAAGGTTTCAGACGTTTAAATTCTTCTTCTGATTCCTCAAGGCTTTTTTGTTCATTTTCCATGTGAACTTTTCTTTTGTCTACTGTTTCTATAGCTTCATTAGCCTTATTTACAATATCCTCAATATTCTTAGTTCCAAGTTCCATAATCTCTCCATATATTCGTTGTTCATCCTTTTCTAACTGGACTAATGGTTCCTGCTGTTCTTCAAACAAAGCTTCTTTTTCTACCACATCTTCTAATACTTCGTGAATTTTTTCGGGAGTTGATTGAAAAGGACTACAGCCTGACAAAAATAAGATAAAAGCAAAACAAAAAAGACCTAATAATCGTTGATTTATACGCACAATTTAGCCCTCCTATATCAAATTAACTATATCTAGTAGTGGGATGAATGACAATACTAATACAATGTTTTGTGTTAAAAATGGCTACGCTTGTCCGTTATATTACATCATATTTCTAAACATTCATAAATATGTATTAAATAAGCAAAATCCTGAATCGAATGATTAACTTTTGTTTCAATCTTTGATAGACTATTATCGATAACAAAGGACGAGTGAAAGTCTTGTAACTTAGGAGCGTGTATTTATGATTACAATGGATGATATCATACGGGATGGACATCCAACCTTACGTAAAGTAGCTGAGGAAGTTTCCATGCCTCCCTCTCAAGAAGATATTGAACTGTTAACAAGTATGCATGAATACTTAGTAAACAGCCAAAATCCAGAAACGGCAATGAAATATCAGCTACGAGCTGGAATAGGCATTGCAGCACCACAAATAAACGTTTCTAAAAGAATGATTGCCATTCATGCAAAAGATGAAAAGGACCAACAGCATAGCTATACATTATTTAACCCGAAAATTATTAGTCATTCAGTAGAAAAGGCCTACCTTACTTCTGGCGAGGGATGTCTTTCTGTAGATGAAGCATTCCCTGGGTTTGTGCCAAGATATTCAAAAATTACTGTTAAGGCAATGGATCTTCAAGGAAAAGAAGTTAAGCTTCGATTAAAAGGGATTATGGCAATTGTTTTCCAACATGAAATCGACCACCTTAACGGAGTGATGTTTTATGATCATATTAACAAAAAAGACCCCTATTATGTACCTGACCATTCAATTGCGGTAGAGAGATAAAGTAGCTGCTGGTAAAACTACCAGCACTTTTTTTATGAATTCACTAAAATTCCAACTTTATCCACGAGAAATATTGTAAAAACATCATATAATATAAATAGAAGAAATGCTTCCGGGACAAATTTTCTTTACTTTGGACAAGGATCGTTTAAATATTATTTGTAAGGAGATGATCCACCATGTTAAAGAAGCTTAGAAAAAAGCTTGTTAGGCAGTGGAACGAATTATTACGTAAAAAAACAATTGCTTAGTTTTTAACCTTCCTGGCTTGGGGCTTCCCCAAGCCAGCTCTTATACTGAATATTTTTTCTCAGGAGAAAGCCCTTCTAAACTTGCGAAGGGCTACTTCTTTATTGTAAAGTTAATCATTGTCACTACATATTCTTTTGCAATAATGTAAAAGAATGGTTAATTACACATAATCCTACTATTTAATGAGAAAAAACATGAAATACATGTTATTTTTAGATATAATAGAAAAAGTTACTATCGGAACAAGGAGAGATTTAAAATGATATTTAAAGTTTATTTTCAAGAAGACAAATTACAGGTACCTGTAAGAGAAAAAACTAAAACGGTTTATGTTAAAGCGGATTCAGAACGAGAAGTCCGTACAAAATTGGCAGACCGACCATACAATATCGAGTTTGTTACACCAGTAACGGGTGCTTTCTTAGAGTATGAACAACAAAATGAAGATTTTAATGTATTGGAGATTGATTAATTTATGAAATTCGTTAAAAACGATCAAACGGCCGTGTTCGCCCTTGGCGGCCTTGGGGAAATCGGAAAGAATACGTATGCAGTTCAATTTCAAGATGAAATTATCTTGATTGACGCCGGTATTAAGTTTCCAGAGGACGAGCTACTTGGAATTGACTACGTTATTCCTGATTACACCTACCTGGTGAAAAATGTAGACAAAATTAAAGGCCTTTTCGTTACACATGGACACGAGGACCATATTGGTGGTATTCCTTACTTACTAAGAGAAGTAAATATTCCTATTTATGGTGGAAAACTTGCACTTGGCCTAATTAAAAATAAACTTGAAGAACATGGATTACTTCGCACGGCAAAATTAATCGAGATTAAAGAAGATGACATCATCAAGTTCAGAAAGACATCGGTTACTTTCTTTAGAACTACTCATAGTATTCCGGATTCATATGGAATAGTCGTGAAAACCCCGCCAGGACAAATTGTCCACACAGGAGATTTTAAATTCGATTTCACTCCAGTTGGGGAACCAGCTAATTTAACAAAAATGGCTGAGATCGGTAAAGATGGCGTACTCTGTTTGTTGTCTGATAGTACCAACAGTGAAGTCCCTGATTTTACCATGTCAGAGCGACGTGTGGGTGAAAGCATTCAGGATATTTTTAGAAAGGTAGAAGGGCGTGTTATTTTTGCCACCTTCGCATCTAATATCCACCGCCTTCAACAAGTAACAGAAGCTGCTGTTGCACAAGGCAGAAAAATCGCTGTATTTGGTAGAAGTATGGAAGCAGCGATTCGTATTGGACAAGAATTAGGTTATATTCGTGCACCGAAAGATACATTTATTGAGCCACAACAAATTAATCGAATTCCAGCTAACCAAGTAACGATACTTTGTACAGGAAGTCAAGGGGAGCCTATGGCAGCTCTTTCACGTATTGCCAATGGAACTCACCGTCAAATTCAAATCATTCCTGGAGACACTGTTGTGTTCTCATCTTCGCCAATTCCAGGAAACACGGTTAGTGTAAGTCGTACGATCAACATGCTTTTCCGAGCAGGAGCAGATGTGATTCATGGATCATTAAATGATATTCATACTTCTGGTCATGGTGGACAACAGGAACAAAAGCTAATGTTACGACTGATTAAACCTAAGTTCTTTATGCCAATCCACGGGGAATATCGCATGCAAAAAATGCATGCAAAACTTGCAGTAGATTGTGGAGTAGAAGAAGAAAACTGCTTTATTATGGATAATGGTGAGGTTCTAGCTTTAAGTGAAGATACTGCACAAGTTGCTGGAAAGATTCCATCAGGTAATGTTTATATTGATGGAAGTGGAATCGGTGATATCGGTAATATCGTTTTAAGAGACCGTCGAATCCTATCTGAAGAAGGACTAGTCGTTGTTGTTGTAAGCATTAATATGAAGGACTTTAAAATTGCTGCTGGTCCTGATATCATCTCACGCGGGTTTGTGTATATGAGAGAGTCCGGTGATCTGATTAACGATGCTCAATCACTCATTTCTAAGCACTTAAATAAAGTAATGGAAAGAAAAACAACACAATGGTCGGAAATTAAAAATGAAATTACCGACACCTTATCTCCTTTCCTATATGAAAAAACAAAACGCCGCCCTATGATTTTACCGATCATAATGGAGGTATAAAACATAAAGCCACTCTAAAAATAGAGTGGCTTTTATTTGTATCATTGGATGACTTTCTTCTCAAAACGATTGATATCAACATCCGCCCCAATAACGATTAGGACGTCATTTTCTGCAATGGGTTCATTTGCTTGTGGTGATACAATGATATTATTTCCTCGCTTAATAGCAACAATGTTAATACCGTATTTCGCACGAATATCCAAATCGATAATAGTATTCCCGACAAGACGATCACTTGCAACAATTTCGACAATACTATGTTCATCTGAAAGCTCCAGATAATCTAATACACTGTTCGATATGATATTATGAGCAATTCTTTTCCCCATGTCTCTCTCAGGATGAACCACATGGTCTGCACCAATTTTTCTAAGTACCTTCTCGTGATAATCATTTTGTGCTTTTACCGTAATATTATTTACGCCAAGCTCTTTTAGTATAAGCGTAGTTAAAATACTTGCTTGAATATTATCCCCAATGGCAACAATCACGTGGTCAAAATTACGTATACCAAGACTTTTTAATACTGATTCATCAGTTGAATCCCCTACTACGGCATGAGAAGCAATCATTGAAAACTCATTCACACGGTCCTCACTATTATCAATTGCCATAACCTCCATACCCTCTTCAGCAAGAGCACGGCAAATACTTCCTCCAAAACGACCGAGTCCAATGACAGCAAATTCTTTTTTCATAAAAAGGTTCCTCCGAATACTATTGAAGTATTTTACCATTTTAGCACAAAGGACTAAAAGGAAAAAGCCCCCATCTCAGGGTAAAGAGTTCCGTTTTGAAGTACTTTTCTTAAAATACGTACCGAAATGACGGTCGTATTGGAAAATAAGCGGAGAATTTCCGGTTATTAGTGAAATGGAGCCTTGTTTGGGGGTAAGTAAGGGGAGTTTTTCCGCTTATGCAAAGCAAAATCTCCTATTTTCGAAGTTTTTTAGCCGATAGGCGGAATCTCTCCGTCTATTTAAGCCTTTTTTATTAAAAATTACTAATTAAGCGGAATATCTCCGTCTATTTTGCAGCTCGGGTACTTAACCTGATCCCCAACAGATAAGTGCTTAACCCTCTTGAACCTAGATGTGGAAAACAGTAGCTTTTTATCGAAACGCTTATTTAGATAATAAAATCGGTACTTAAAACGGCACTGCAAATGACATAAGTTTTGAACCTTATTTTTAATTGTACAATACTTATTGTCCATCTTAATAGTGTTGTCAATTGCTAGGTAAAAGTTAATGGGATTTTGTAGAAACGCTAATAAATAAAGAAAGACGTATGCAATTCATACGTCAATTCTTGTGTTTTAATAAGAAAGTACCCGAAAACAGAACCCTTTAATCTCAGGGTGAGCGATAACTAACTCCATTAACTCGCTGTGTTCATGGTAAATTGTGCTCTTACAAGAGAATAGTATTCCCCTTGTAAATTCATTAATTGTTCATGATTACCTTGTTCAATGATTTCACCATGGTCAAGTACAAAGATTTGATCAGCTTCACGTATCGTAGATAAACGGTGAGCGATAATAACAGCTGTACGGTTTTTTAATAAAGTCTTTAGGGCATTTTGAATCTTCTGTTCAGATTCTGTATCTATACTTGCCGTAGCTTCGTCTAGTATAAGAATTTTAGGGTCTGCAAGCAAGGCTCTGGCAAAGGAAATTAACTGTCTCTCCCCTACTGAAAGGACATTTCCTCTCTCTTCTACCTCAGTTTCATACCCATTTGGAAGTCTTTCAATAAACCCATTAGCACCAACAGCCCTTGCAGCTTCTTTTGCCTCTTCCTCCGATGCCTCGGGGTTTCCAAACAATATATTTTC
This sequence comes from Robertmurraya beringensis, assembly GCF_042433785.1. NCBI lineage: Bacteria > Bacillati > Bacillota > Bacilli > Caryophanales > Bacillaceae > Robertmurraya > Robertmurraya beringensis. The sequence continues at coordinate 30,785 of NZ_JBHLUU010000024.1, forward strand.
CATAATCGTACCGGAAAATATGAATGTGTCTTGTAGCACTACACCTATTTGTTTTCTTAAGCTCTTTAGCGAAACGTCCTTTAAATCAGTCCCATCAATAGATATAGTGCCACTTGTCGGGTCGTAAAACCGGCTAATTAAGTTTGCAATCGTTGTTTTTCCTGAGCCAGTATGGCCTACAAGGGCAACAGTCTGACCGGCTCTCATTTCCAAGGATATGCCTTTAAGGGCTTTACGATTTGAATCATAGGCAAACTCAACTTGATCAAACTCAATTTGTCCTTGAATATTTTCGAGTTCAATGGCTGTCTCCTTCTGAGACACAATCGGCTTTTCGTCCAAGAATTCAAAAATACGCTCAGAAGATGCCATTCCCATTAACAATTGATTATAAACTTGACCAAGCCTTGAAATGGGCTCCCAAAACATTCCTAGATAAAAGGCAAAGGACACAAACTCACCGATCGTTATTGATTCGTTTTGAATCAAACTTGCTCCAAACCAAATGAGAACCGCAGTCCCTACTGCATTCGTTAATTCGACCATCGGACGGAACATCGCATTTTTTCGAGAAGCTTCTCTCCAACTTTGAAAATTCTCTGTGTTCACACCATCAAAAAACGCCATGTTTTCCTGTTCCTGTGTAAAGGACTGAGTGACTCTTATTCCTTGTATACTTTCATTCAGATGAGAATTTAGTTTTGACTGCTTGAGTCGTACTACCTGCCATGATTTTCTAATATTCCTTCTAAGACTTGTAGAAATAAAGAACATGATTGGTAAAATAACCATAATAGCTAATGTTAATTCTGGACTTAATGTAAATAATATAATCATTACACCTATCAAAAGAATAACATCCATTAATAGATTAATAACTCCATTCGTAAATAGCTCCTGAAGAGAATTGATATCATTCATAATTCTCACAAGAATGGAACCTGCTGATCTCTGGTCAAAGAAGCGATGTGAAAGATTTTGCACATGGGTAAAGAGGTGTTTTCTTAGGTCATATATGACATTTTGTCCAAGCTGATTCATCCATTTTATCCGGAAGAAATTCGCTATGTAAGAAGCCACATATAAACCAGAAATAATAACTACAAGTGTAGTTAGGAGTTTCGCATCCTTATTAACGATTGCTCGATCTAACGTGTACACCCCTATCAACAATGGGATAATGAGTCGTACAGCTGTGTTAATCAGTACCATAATCATGGAAAAGGGAAGTAAATTTTTCCGATATGGTTTCATATAACTGAACAATCGCAGCATCTGACCCCAGTTAAACGGTTTATCAATTATCTGGTCTTGTGAATACTCAAATCTTTTTATTGCATTTTCACTAACACGTGGTTGTTTCTTACTCATATGATCCCCCCTATCCGATATGCGATTGCATAATTTGCTTCTGATCTTGGTATTGAATATCATATACGCGTTGATAAAGTCCGTTTTGATTTACTAGTTGTTCATGGACTCCGCGTTCTACAATTTTCCCTCTATCTAGAACTAGTACTTCATCAGCATGCTTAAGCGATGAAATTCTATGGGCAATGATAAATGTTGTTCTCCCTTTCATAACCTCATGAAGCGCTTGCTGTATTTTATATTCGGTTTCCATATCAACAGCACTTGTCGCATCGTCTAAGATAAGAATACTTGGATTCACACAAATCGCCCTTGCAATAGCAATTCGCTGTTTTTGACCTCCTGATAATCCCATTCCACGTTCTCCAAGCATGGTGTCGTAGCCATCGGGAAGCTCCATAATAAATTCATGTGCTTGAGCCCTTTTCGCTGCTTCAATGATCTCTTCCATTGTTGCCTCAGGTCTTCCATAGGAGATATTTGCTTTAATGGAAGACGAAAACAGAAAGGATTCCTGTAACACAAACCCTATATTGCTTCTTAAAGATTTAAGTGCGTAATTGTTTACCTTCTCACCGTCAATTATTACTTCTCCTTCTGTAACGTCATAAAATCTTGTGATAAGCTGTGTAATGGTGGTTTTACCTGACCCAGTAGCTCCTAGAAGCCCTATTTTCTTTCCAGGCTCAGCCACAAAAGAAACATCGTATAATGCCTCAGAATCATCCACAGTATATTTAAAGGTAACGTTCTTAAATTCTACCTTTCCTAGCAATCTATCAACCATTAATTGCCCATCATTCTCCTCAATCTCTCCCTCTTCTTCAAGGATCTCCAATAGCCTTTCTCCAGAAGCTTTCGATTGAGAAAATAAATTAATCACAAACCCAAGGTTCATAATTGGCCACATAATGTACCAAACCAAACTGTAAAAAGCCACCAACTCTCCAGGTTTAAGCTCCTCCTGAATGACGAGATATCCCCCGTAAGATAGCAATAGGACAACGCTAATATTTCCAAGCAACTCCATTAGAGGAAAATACTTTGCCCAAATATTGGAAGTGAAAATATATTTATCCTTATAGTCACCATTTGAATGGTTAAACTTTCCGATTTCAAAGTCCTCTCTTGACAATGACTTCACCGTATTAATACCACTAATATTTTCTTGAACTTTTGTGTTTAATTTCCCAAAGGATTTTCGAATTCCTCTAAATGCAGGATGAACTGCTTGATCGAATTTATAAACAACAATCGCTAAAAACGGAAGTGTGATCAAAGTAACAATGGTTAGTGGAACAGAGTAGTAAAACATTACACCAAAAGTGATACCAATTAAAACAATAAAGCGAATTAATTCTGAAAACCCAAATGAAAGAAAAAAACGAAACCCTTCTACATCTGCAGTTAACCTCGACATAAGATCTCCCGTTTTAGCATTATCGTAATAGCGGAACGGTAAATACTGCAGCTTCTCGTAAAGACGATTTCTCAATTTATAAACGGAGGTTATTCCAAACAAGTCTCCTGTATATTGGTGAATATACGTTCCAACCCCCTTGATCACCATCACACCAACAAATCCTAAACTAACGATTGGAATCCATTCGTACCTTCCCCCCAGCACAATGTCGTCAATCGTTATTTGAAGAATAATTGGGTATATTACAGTGATCCCTGTAATAAGTAATAGAAATGACATTGACCATAAGAAATAGCTTTTATAAGGCCAGTAAAATTCTTTCAGCTTTTTAAAAACCTCCATGAAAATCCCCCTTCATTTGTCAGAATTTCTAAAATATTCATGAGCATAGTAATAAATATATCGGTTTTCGAAATAAATTTCCACCCTTTTACAACATTTTTTCATATTAAAAAAGACTAGGGAAAATCCCTAGTCTACTAAAAAATCTACTCTGCTTTTTCCATTTCATCTAAAACACGATTGACGCGTTTTTCTAACATTTTCATTCCGCTTCCACCAGCTTGGAAATGACGAAGATTTCCATCTTTATCAAACACATAGTATGCAGGTACATACTGATTTTCAAATGCTTCGGTTAATTTATGTTCACTGTCAACAAAAATTGGTTGTGTAATACCGTGTTCGTCAGCCGTTTTCTTGATTGCTTCAAGATCTAGATCTTCTTCGCTTCTTGGCATATGAACAGCGATAACATTTAATTTATCTTTATAATCATCACGGAATTGATTTACTTGTGGCATTGCCTCTTTACATAAGTAGCAGCTTACTGACCAAAAGTGAATTAGTGTAGGTTTTTCCCCAACTAAATCAGCTTTCGTGATTTCACCATTTAACCATTCGGTTGCACCAGTTAATTCTGGCATTGGCGCTCTAAGTTTCATTTTACAACTCTCCCTGCTCATAAATTTCATAACTTAAAGAAAAGACCTAACTTTACGTTAAGGCCTTTTCCACTTTATTGATTAAAGAGTTTTTTGACCTGGTTTCCAGTTTGCTGGGCAAAGACCACCAGTTTGTAGTGCTTGAAGTACACGTAATGTTTCATCTACGTCACGACCGATATTGTTATGGTTAACAACTGAGTACATCATTTCACCTTCTGGGCTGATGATGAATAGACCACGTAATGCAATACCTTCTTCTTCAATTAAAACTCCATATTCGCGTGAAACAACATGGTTTGTATCAGCAGCTAAAGGATACTTAAGGTCACCAAGTCCGTTTTCTTTACGGTCTGTATTGATCCATGCTAAGTGAGTGTGAATGGTGTCAGTAGATACACCAATTACTTCTGCATCAAGATCTTCGAACTCATCATAACGATCAGACAATGCAGTGATTTCTGTAGGACATACGAAAGTGAAATCCATTGGATAAAAGAAAAGGACAGTCCACTTATCGTTTTTCATGTTTTCTTCAAGACTTACTTTTCCGAATTCCTTATTTGGAAGTACAGCATCCATCGCAAAGCGTGGAGCTTGTTTTCCTACCATACGTTCTGCCATTATAAATCCCTCCGTGTAAAAATATGTAGATATTGTGAAAAAAAATACAAATACAATTATAGTAGTAACTTAATGCTAGAGTCAATTGTTATGAAGGAATAGATGTTAAAAAAGAGTTATTATTAAAATAACACCTAACCCACTATATGGTTTGCCCTTTTTTTTCGTAAAATAAACTCTGTTATTTTAATTTCCTTTATAATTTAAGTAAGCGGTTAGAAGCATAATCGCTTTCTCAATTGCATCTTCATTAGGATTTAATTTTGAATGATGAAGTCCAAACTCAGACTCAACTCCTAGCCAAAACATGAAGCCAGGTATCTTTTCTAACATGTATCCGAAATCTTCTCCTGTCATCGCTTCCTTACATTCAATCACGCGAACTAAGGATTGTTCCTCAACATAATTCATAAATTCTCTTGTTAACGAGTGGTCATTGTATACTTGATGATACATACTACCGTAATCGATCTTTACCTCGCATTCGTATCCAGTAGCTATCCCTTGTACGATAGACTCGATTCTATTCTTTACTTTTTTCATCGAATCAACCGAGAGGGTCCGTATCGTGCCTTCTAGTCTAGCCTTCTCAGCAATAACATTTTGAACGGTGCCTCCAGTAATTTTCCCAATTGTTATAACGGCGCTATCCAATGGGTCAATATTTCTACTGATAACCGTTTGTAGTTGACTTACAAGGCTGCAAGCAGCTATGACCATATCATTCGTTTGGTGAGGATAGGCGGCATGTCCACCTTTACCGACTAAGTCAATAAAGAGTTCAGATGTATTAGCAAATAATAGACCTTCTCTTGTCGCAATTGTACCAACAGGATACTCAGGCGCAATATGAAGGGCAATAATCATATCAGGCTTCCACTCTTCCATTTCCCTAGACTTCAGCATAGGTTCTGCTCCGCCGGGGCCTTCTTCAGCAGGTTGAAATATAAACAGCATGTCATCCTGTATGGGGTGGTGGACGATGTGAGTTAATACTCCTAATCCAATACTCATATGAAAGTCATGGCCACAGGCATGCATTTGTTCCGCGTGAGTAGAGTGAAAAGGAAGCTCAGTTTCTTCTTTTATTGGTAACCCGTCAATGTCAGCACGATAACCTATTATTTTTCTTGGATTTAACCCATGTACCTTTACGAACAAACCCGTTTCCCATTTTCTTACTTCTAATCGTTCTTTTGGTAACGATTCAATATATGATAATAAATATTTCTGCGTTTTAAACTCCTGAAAGCCAAGCTCTGGGATTTGATGCAAGTCTCTCCGAATTTGAACAAACGGATTACTCATTACTTCTCCCCCTTTATTAAGGAGAAAGCGTGGATAGAAATCCACGCTTTCAAAAAATGTATTATAGTTGACGTAATGCTTGGATTACTTCCGTTTTTGATAATGTCTTCTCGTCTGCTTGTTTAATGACACGAGCAGGAACACCGGCAACTACTGCACCAGCGGGAACGTCCTCGATAACAACTGCACCAGCAGCTACACGAGCACCTTTACCCACACGAATTCCTTCAAGTACAACAACGTTTGCGCCAATAACAACATCATCTTCAATTACTACAGGGCTAGCAGAAGGTGGTTCAATAACGCCTGCTAACACAGATCCAGCACCGATGTGACAGTTTTTACCTACAGTAGCTCGTCCACCTAAAACAACGTTCATGTCAATCATTGTTCCTTCACCAACTACTGCACCAATGTTAATAGATGCGCCCATCATGATAACGGCATTGTCACCAATCTCAACCTGATCACGAATGACAGCACCTGGCTCAATACGCGCTTTAATATTTTTCATATCTAAAAGTGGAATGGCTGAGTTTCTTCTGTCATTTTCAACAACATAGTCCTCAATTTTTCCTTTGTTTGCTTCTAACGCTTCACTAACTTCGCTCCACTCACCAAATACAACTCCTGTATTTCCAGTGATAAAGGCCTTTGCACTTGCACCAAAGTCAATTCCTTCAAGATCACCTTTTATGTATACCTTAACTGGTGTCGCTTTTTTGCTATTTTGAATAAACGAAATGATTTCGTTTGCATCCATCATTTTCATATGTTTCCCTCCAATTTATACAATCTAAAAATTACTTTAACAAACAACCGCATTCAAGACAAGTGGGAACCCTTTAGCTTTCGTTAATAAATTCTTTAATAATTTCCACAAATGCTTGAACCTGTTTTAACTTAAAGGATGATTCATATCCCATAAGCCAAGTGTCCCGTTTTAAAGGCATTCCAGCTTCGTCAAGTAACGGAATTTTAAAGATATCCTTATCCATTTGATTCAAAGTAATAGCAGGTAATATCGCAAAACCAATCCCATTCAAGGCCATTTGTTTACATGTTTCAATTTGATCCACGACTAAAGTTCTCTTTGGTGAGGTTTGAAAATTCCGATACCACCAATCTTGGATTTCCTGAAAATAATTGGAATCGCTTTTAAACTGTATAAAAGGGCGATCTGTTTTCAATACCTGCTCCGGGCTAGTGATCACCTTGTCGACTAAATAAAGGCTATCTTCGAACAAGTGCATCTTTACACCCTTCCATTCAGGAGTTCCGCGAATAATTCCAATATGTGCTTGATCTTCATAAAGCGCCTTAGAAATCTCACTGCTCCAGCCAGTTATTAGAGCGATTTTTGCATGAGGATATCTGTTCATGTACTTCTTTAGTACTTTGGGAAGCCAGTTTTGACCTACTATGGAAGCTACAGCGATCTTTAATGTGCCATATACCTCTAAATCAAGACCGTGAATCGCTTCTTTTACTTTTTCTTCTTTCCCTAATACTTCGTTGGCAAACTCAATAACAAGTTCTCCTGCTGGAGTAAGTGTTAATCCCTTTTGTGAACGAATAAATAGCTTAGTTCCCCACTCTTTCTCTATCGTTTGTAATCTTTGGGAAAGAGCAGGCTGAGAAACAAATAATCGCTCTGCGGCTTTTCTCATATTCATTTCAGTTGCTAGTACGGACAATAATTGAAACTCTGATAGTGTAGACACAACATCCCTCAGTTAATAAGTTTTACTTATATTATAATTGAAAAAAGCCCCCAAAAGGGAGCATATCTTTATTTATTTAATTTTTTTACATGCTTATTTAAGTGAAACAACACCGTTCTACGAGTTAAAATTCCTTCAAAAATCCCATCTGCACTTTCAATACAAATAAACGGGTGATCGATAAGAGTTTCAAGAGAGCTTTTGATACTAGCATCAATTGATATCCGAGGAACCTCTTTATTCATGACCTCTTCAACCTTCTTTTCCTCAAGTTTCTCAAACTCAATCCGCTCTAAACCTAATATGGACTCCATAATAATTGGCGTACTTATTAATCCATGAAGCTTATAATGTGGATCCAGAACAGGTATAGCCGTATATCCACTTTTCGTTAACACCAATAAAGCATGCTCTAAATTGTTTTGAACTTGCACATGTGCCACGCGTTCGGATGGTATCATCAAATCTCTAATATTAATTTCTAAAAATTCCCCACTGTGAAGACTTATCATGTCGAAAACTCCTCATCTCTTGTTTTCAGCTATATTTATTTTATCACAGTTTGAAAGGGTTTGCTCTTTTTAACTTCTTTACATACAAAAGGGACCAATAAATGGTCCCTCTATGTATAGGTGGTTACTGTATGAGATCAAAGATTTCAATAGTAATCATATCGATGTTGTCGAATTGGTATCTCTTCGATTTTTCTTTGTCATTGTATACTTCTAGTTCAAATGTTTCTGTTTTTGGGTGAAAAGTAACCTGACACTTTCTTTCTCCATTAACTTCAAAAAAGCGTTGAGCTGGCTCACCTGAACTCGCTTGCTCTTGAAGATTTTTTAAACGTGTAATGATTCCTTGAAGCTGCGACATACTCTCTCTCCTTTCGAAACAAACCTATTGATACTCCTAGGTTTCTCTTTTGACATGTTTCTATACGAAAAAAGAAATCAGAAAATTCTTGCCATCCTTCTTTACATGCCAATATTAACAGCATAAAATAATGATGGGTGTTTGTACAAGGAAAAGTATAAAAAAGGAGGTTTTTTTTTGAAAAATGTAGTGAAACTCCTCGAAAATTTGTACATTATTGACGGTCATGACTTAGGACTTGATAATAGAACGGGTAGCTACCTGCTCGTTGCCGACCAACTTACTATTATCGAAACAAGCGCTAGCCCTTCTGTCCCATTCATCCTTGCTGGATTACAGGAATTAGGATTCACTCCTATTCAGGTCAAGAACATTATTGTAACACATATCCATCTTGATCATGCTGGTGGTGCTGGACTTTTACTACAATCCTGTCCGAATGCAACTGTATACGTCCACCCTGCCGGTAAAAGGCATTTAATTGATCCTACAAGGTTAATTGCGGGAGCAAAAGCGGTGTATGGAGATCGATTCGATAATCTATTTGATCCAATTGTTCCTATCCCTGAAGATCGCATAAGGTCGATGGAGCATGAAGAAAAGCTTCAAATAGGTCCATATCATGTACTTACCTTCTATCACTCACCGGGACATGCGAATCATCATGTTAGTATTTTTGATGAATCCACTAAGGCTCTCTTTACGGGAGATACTGCCGGTATCTGCTATCCGGACTTAGAGGGTACAGGGGTTAAGCTTTATTTGCCATCAACTTCGCCAAATCAATTTCATCCTGACAAAATGCGTCAGTCTCTTAAAATGTTCAAGGAGCTAAAACCTCATTTCCTCTGTTTTGGACATTATGGAATGACTGAGCAACCAAATGAAGTGTTTATACAAGTCTATAGCTGGCTCGATCGTTTTGTAGAGCAGGGAAATAAAGCATATGGAGCCCGTACTTCTTTTGAAGACAGAGTTCAATTAGCCATTAAATACTTATCTGAAATGATACAAGATCATTTAGAATCTTATTCTATTTCAAGAAACCATAAAGTAAATGAGGTCATTTCTTTAGACTTGAGCATATGCGCTATGGGATTAATTGATTTTATCGACAAACAAAAATATACCTAGAATAGAGGAATACAATGAACAAAGTTACCTTATACACCCAGCCAGGCTGTCCCCCTTGTGAGTTTACGAAAAACTTTTTTAATGAACAAAATATCTCTTATGAACTTAAGGATATTAAAAAAGATTCTTCCGCTCGAGATGAATTAATTAAGCTTGGTTCATACTCTACGCCAACCATTGTTATTAATGGAGATGTGATTATTGGATTTGAACAAGAGCGAATTATAGAAGCACTTGGTCTATCAAACAAAAACGAGTAGAGTTTTGTTTCACTCTACTCGTTTCCAAATGCTATATAATGGTTAAAAAAACTCGCGGTCAGTTTTATATGATGAAGAGTGCTAATCATTAATGTTAGAAGAGGATTGTTTTTTTCTAGACTATTCTTTTTTTCCTCTTCTCTTTCAGGAGCAATATCTGTGGATGGATTAAAGTCGTATACATATTCACTTATTTTCCAATCCCTTGTATGCTCTTTTTTCAAAATGATCGCTTCATAATGGTCTTTGTATATGACAGGTCCCTCATTTACCCCTTTAAAAAATTCATACACATAAATATTGTTTTTATTTATGACTATTTCTGTTTGGTCAGAAAATTGAAAAAAAGGAATGTAGTAAGGTGCAAAATCCGTTCCATAGGTAAACTGTAATCCATTCTCTTCCACCATATTTTCCTTTTTAAAAAGCTGATTATAGGAATTCGTAAAGTAAGGCTTTAAAATCGAATTTATTTCTTCTTCTGTTCTTCCTACTTCACTTAACGACACCTGCGCCTGAAACGCTTCATGTAAAAAACCAAGAACATCCTCTCTGGTTTCCATCGTTGTAACAGGGGCAGCTTGTCCAATTAAAGGAAAAAAGAATAGAATGGAAAATACCAATAATAGCATACGTTTGTTTCGACCCATAAGCTCACTTTCCTTTCCTCGTAATAATTTTCATTTTAACAACAATTCAATTCCTTGATGCACTCATTCGTTCGTAAAATAACGTGCTAATCTGACATTTATATTGATGAAGTTACCCTTTATGACAACCGATATAACAATTTATGAAGAAAAAGGCGAAAAAATAAGGAAAAATACCTACACATTTACAAAAAATGATTTTACAAAAAAAACCTCTAGTAAGAGGTTTCAGATTGTCGACAAAAGGTAATGAGAAGCCCTTCTCGTTACCTTTTGTCATTTTTTTGTTTAGGAATGGTGGGAAAAAGGCTGATTTCCGCTCCAGGCGCTTGCTTTCCGGGGGGCGGGCGGTGAGCCTCCTCGTCGCTGACGCTCCTGTGGGGTCTCACCTGTCCCGCTAATCCCCCAGGAGTCAAGCACCCTCCGCTCCAATCAGCAGGTATATTCTTAAAACTTTGACTCAAAACCATTTTAGAGTCATCATCAAGCACCTTGCCAAGTCCAAGTAGCCAGTTTCTTCACTTGCAAACTAAATGATCTTTTGAACTAATTAATCAATCGCTAGCTTTTCTAATTGTTCTCGTTCATTAAACTAATTATTGGTCACCTTTAGATAAGAATGTTTGATTAAGTGTAATAAATTGATTGGAACGGAGGGTGGCGACTCCTGCGGGAAAAGCGGGACAGTCGAGACCCTGGACTGAGCGTAGCGAGGGAAGCGGCTCGGCCCCGCCCGCGGAAAGCGTCCACCCGGAGTGGAAATCAAACCACATTGGTATTCTATCTATATTTTAAAATAAAATAGACCGTAGGCAAACTCGAAATCCCTCAAGTTTGTCTACGGTCTGAAACCTCTAGTAAGAGGTTTTTACGATAAGTTATAAAATAAAATAATGAGAATCACCAGCAAGAAGAATATCCCATATGTTAGAAAAATAGGGTTTCGCAAATAGATATGCGATTGGACCTTTGTCGGAAGAGGTGTGTCTGCTTCTGGTTTTAATTGCTTTGGTCTTCTTGTTACGGCTAATGTATACCCCAATGAAAAAACGAGGACACCCATGGAAATAAATAATAGGATTGACATATAGGTACTCAAGGAGAACTCCTCCTTTATATTTTGTCATATCTATACGATTCCACAATAGTCCTCGTTTATTCTTTTTATGATTAGGGCAAATTATAACAAACCGTCATTGTCATATAGAAAAGCATACGAAAGGTCAATAAATAGGTAATGCTTTGCACTCAACGGGTAAGAGAAGGTTCGAATGTTATCACCGATTTCGATATCGCTGTATACATCCGATAAAATGCCTTTTTTCTCTAAGCGCATTTTATGAATATTTTCTAAGAAATATGGTCTCCAGCTCCAGTTTTTATTCATATATTCAACTTGGCTAACCCATTCGTTATCCCCTTTAAATAAGTTCGGTGAAACTTGGAACCCATCTTCATCACATATGTATAAGCGAAAAGCGATTGAATCTAATTCCTTCGTTAAGGATCCTAAAAATTCCTCATACTTTTCTTGCTTTTTATATTTGGAAACCAAATCCTGCATTCGGATTTGAAAAGATTCTGTGATTTGATGTAAGGTTTCAATACGTTTTTTCTCGAAAGCAATAAAACGGTGAAATTCTTCCTTTAGTTTATCTTTTAAAATGTTGCGATCCACAAAATCTTTTGCTGGTTTATGCAAGTAAAATCCTTGATAGTATCTTCCTCCATTTTTCCAAGCAAATTGTAGTTGGTAGACCATTTCAATGTTTTCAAAGAGTAAAGTTGCACCAATTTTTCGTGCTAATAGAGAAAGTGAGTACAAGATATCTTGAAACCCTTGCGAAGCACGGTTAGAACGAAGGGCACGCAAGTCCACTTTCAAAATATTAGGAGATAGCTGACCAATTCGATCCAAGTGACTGCTTTCATGTCCAAGTTTATCTATTGCAATTTTTATTCCTAACGTCTTTAAATAATTAAGAAAATGATCTAGTTGATCTAGCTCACCTTTATAATTAGCTTCTGAAATTTCGAGCACATATCTATTTAGCGACAACCCAAGCTCTTCGTATTCGTGCAGAACTTCTAGAAAAGGATCATCTGCTCCCTTCATCAACAAATCCGCATCTCTGTTAATAAAGATTAAGAGGTGTTCATCAACCTCTAGAAAACGATCTAGCGCTTTTTTTAATACCACTTGGTCAACTTCCGTTCGGTATTCTTCGGGAATATTTGAGTCATGGAAAAACGGACCAAGACTTATGTATTCCGAGCCATTATAGTACCTTCCTAATACTTCATAACCAATAACCTGGTGTTCATCCGCACTGAATATCGGTTGAAAAAAAGGCAGTACATTTTCAAGATCTGTTAAGATATCCAATGCATCCAATTACGATCGCTCCTTACATCCATCATTTCATTGATTATACCATAAAAAGGCTTAATATTCCTTTTCCATGAACCTCTTCCAAAAACCTTATCTTATATTTACCTTTCCTTTTTTGCATTCTAAACTTAACCACCGAAAGGAAGGTACCAAATGAAAATAAAAACATTGTTTCTATCCATTCTTTTTGTGATGAGCATACCTTTTTCAACATTCGCACAAAGCAACGCATTGCTAGATGTTCCTTTGATCCATCAAAATCCAGAATTAAGGTATGGTTGTGAGGTTACAAGCCTCGCCATGATGCTGCAATTTGCTGGAGTGAATACAAATAAAATGGATCTATATAATAAAATAAAAAAAGACAATGATCCCTTGGTAAAACAAAATGGTGATATTATTCGTTGGGGAGATCCAGATGTAGGATTTGTTGGTGATATGACTGGGAGAAAAGCTGGATATGCAGTCTTTGATGGACCAATGATCGACTTAATTAATACTTACCTGCCAGGGAAAGCCGTCAATCTTACTAATAGACCGTTTCATGAAATCGAAGCTCATGTTGCAAAGGGCTTTCCTGTTGTAGTGTGGACAACAGGTGATTACCGTTTACCAGACCGTCCAGAATCTTGGATGCATGGCAATAAAAAAATAGTTACACCTCTTGATCTTCATGCGGTCGTTTTAGTTGGCTATGATCCATCGTTTGTTTATTTGAATGATCCTTTATCAGGTAGAAAACAGGTAAAAGTGAATAAGCAACAATTTCTACAGTCTTGGAACGCTTTAAAAAATAGAGCCGTTAGCTATCAATAAGAATCAGCAGGCTAGCTTATTGACTAGCCTGTCTTTATTCTTAAAATGGATGCTGATTAAGCCATTGCCCGCCATCCATCGTAATACATTCTCCGTTAATATAAAGTGCACCTTCTGAGCATAAAAAGAAGGCCAATTCAGCAATTTCTTCAGGGGTACCTAACCTTCCTAGCGGCACGCTTGAAAGCGTTCGATTGGCGGCCTCTTGGGACTCCCATAACCGTTGTGCACCACCTGTTCGTTCAATCGGTCCAGGTGCAATTGCATTCACTCTTATTCCGTATCTCTGCCCCCATTCAACAGCGAGCGTTCTTGTCATGGATAGTACTCCCGCTTTTGCAGCTGCTGAATGAATCACTCCCGCACCTGCATTCCAGGCATATGTAGCAACCATATTGATGATATTCCCCTTTATCCCTTTACTAATCCAATACTTTCCTACCTCGCTACTACAATAAAACGTACCGTTTAGCACAATATTTATCACGGAATTCCATCCATTCACTGATAGCTTTTCAGCTGGACATATAAAGTTTCCGGCTGCATTATTAATAAGAATATCAATCCGACCGAATGTTTCATCCGTCAGCTCGACCATTCTCTTTACATCCTCCACTTCTCTAACATCCATTTTTACAGGTAGAACCTGATTATTTTCTTTCTCAATTTCATTTTTGGCCGCTCGTAGTTTTTCCTCATCTCTTCCTGTAATCACCACATAAAAGCCACTTTCAGCAAACTTTTTTGCCATTGCTTTCCCCATCCCAGATGAACCACCTGTTATGATAACCACTTTCCTCTCCATCTTCCATCCCCCTCATCAAAAAAGAATGAATATTCATTCATTTATATTGTATCATTTTTTATTCTACATCTGTATACATATATTTCATGGACAAGATTTAAATCACGCCTTTTTAGTTCTCATATGTCCCTGATTTTGTTAGTATAGAGTGGATTGTCCTAAATTTAGAAATGAGAATAGGTTGATTAGTAATGAAAACAAAAATGTCGAGAAGACGATTTTTGAAAAGAGGATTGGGCACTTTTATAACGGGAATTGTTGCTGTCTGTGGAGGGGGCTTTTATGCTCGAGAAATTGAGCCAAAGCTATTAACAGTTAAGAAGCACACTATTTCTCACCCGATGATTCCCAATGGTTTCGACGGCTTTAAAATACTTCAATTCAGCGATACGCATATTGGATTTCAATATGATTTATCCCAACTTCAAGAATTGGTCAATAAAATAAATGAACAAAAGCCCGACATGATTCTTTTTACCGGTGATTTAATGGATACGCCTAATCAGTACGCAGATATTCACTCTATTGCACCGATTTTGAAAAATCTCGAAGCTCCGTTTGGTTCGTTTGCTATATATGGGAACCATGATCACGGAGGCTATGGTTCGGATTTATATCAAAATGTTATGACAGAAGCTGGTTTTACCCTTCTTTTGAATGAAGCTCATCAAGTCTCTCTCCTTACAAACGAGAGTTTGTATATCGCTGGGATTGATGATGCCATGTTAGGTAGACCAGATATTCAAGCGACATTGGAAAGCATACCTAATGAGGCATATACCATCCTTTTATCTCATGCACCTGACTTAGCCGATAAGGCTGCTAGCATAGGAAATGTTCAACTCCAATTAAGCGGACACAGTCATGGAGGACAAATTCAAATTCCTTTTTTAGGAGCTATTATAAAGCCCCCGTTTGCCAAAAAATATTTTGAAGGATTTTATCAAATTGATCAGGCAGGTGATCCTTTGACTCTTTATGTAAATAGAGGCTTAGGTACAACAAGGCTTCCCTTTCGGTTTCTCTCTCCGCCCGAAATTACCGTATTTACTCTTCAAACCCTACAAAAATAAAACAGACCGTCCATTATGATTTGGTCGGTCTGTTAAAAATGGTTTGTTCAATATCAATTTTACTCAACGGTTTTGAATAAAAGTAACCCTGCCCTTTATCACAGTTCGTATTTAAAAGAAACTTTGCCTGTGCTTTTTCTTCAATCCCTTCAGCTACTACCGTCATTCCGAGGCTATTTGCTAGGTGGATAATCGTTGTTGTAATGGCAGCATCCTTATCGTTATTATGAATTCCTCGGATAAATGATTGATCTACTTTGAGAACATCAATAGGAAAACTTTTTAAATAGTTTAACGAGGAGTATCCAGTACCAAAATCGTCTATCGCAATGCTAATTCCTAAATCCTTTAAACTTTTAAGTATTGGAGCTGTTTCAGCCGTATCCTGCATTACTCCCTCTGTTATCTCAATTTCGAGCAAGGAGGGATTAATTTGAAACTTCTGAATCGCTTTTTTAATCGTACTGACAAGAGTCCGTTGTTGAAATTGTTTGGCAGATATATTTATCGCAATTGTAATTTCTTCTCCGCGAAGATCATTCCATTCCTTTATTTGCATACAAGCTTGTTCAATCACCCAATTACCGATAGGAATAATCAAGCCCGTATCTTCCGAAAGAGGAATAAATTCTGACGGTGGGACCAACCCAAACTCTATGGAATTCCATCTAATTAACGCTTCAAAGCTTTTGATTTTCCCGCTTCTTAGCTCTACCTGTGGTTGATACAACAGGATAAATTCATCACGCTCTAGAGCTTTTCTAAGTTGAGTTTCTAATGAAACGATATTGGCAAACGATTGCGTTTTATCACTTCGATAAAACTGATAATGAGCTTTTCCTTTCTCTTTTACACGAAACAATGCTTCATCAGCATTTTTGATTAAAGTTTCCGCATCTTTTCCATCCTGAGGATACATGCTTAACCCTATGCTTGGTGAGATATAATATTCATGTGAATCCAAATAAAAGGACTTAGCAAATCGGTTCAAAATTTGTTGCGCCAGTTGGTTAGCACTTTGACGATTTCCTTTTAAAAGAACGATAAACTCATCTCCACCCTGGCGGTATACCTTATATTCATCTGTTCTATCGACACTTAATCGTTCAGCGATCTTTATTAAAATTTGATCACCAGCAAAATGACCTAAAGAGTCATTTAATTGTTTAAATCGGTCAATATCAATGGAAAGAAGACAAAAAGGTTCTTCTTTATTACTTTCTGAATGATTTAAAAGAAGATCTAAATCGCGTAATAAAGCCCTTCTATTATACAACCCTGTTAACTGATCATGAAATGCCATGAACTTTATCGTCTCAGCATTTTGCGACTGCTCTGTAAGATCTCGAAAAATCAAATATATACCTGTAATTTTATTATGAATGGTAAAAGGAACTGTTTTTAATTGGACCGTAATTTTTCTTTTACTGCTGTTAACAATTCGGAAGTCTAGAGTTTCTAAAGATATACCTGAGAGTGAATGCTCGATAAATTCTCGAAATTTATCGACATCGAATTCATCAACAAAATCAAAAATTGATTTCTTCTTTAACTCATCAACTGTATATCCTGATAAAATTTCACTAGCTGGATTGGCGTCTATAATATCTCCTGCTTGAGTCGCGAGAATAACTCCATCAAGATTATGGTCCACAATAGAGCGATAACGCTGTTCCGTCACTTCCAGTCGGCTTTTTTCCGCCTCTAACTCTGTAATATCACGAGTTACAGAAACAACAAATCGGACTTCTTTATTTTCATTAAGGACTGGAGTTAAAATTGACTGCCCATGAACTAGCTTTCCATCCTCTAATGTTGATTGATCAAAAAGCACTTGAAGTTCTTTAGATTCTACTACTTCCATATATGCAGCTTGCAGTCTTTTAGCTGTCTCAACAGGCATTACCTCAAATAAGGTTTTTCCCATCGTTTCCACTGTCAGCCTTGCATGTTTCGCACCAGATTTATTGGCAAAAACGTATCGAAACTGATCTCCATCCACCTTCATAATAAATACCATATCATTGATATGGTTAAGAATAATGTCAAAGATCATCCCTTCAATTTCACGTCTATTTTTATCATTTATCACTTCTCGAGAGATTACCTTTTTAAACTGCTCCATCCCATCATCCTCGTTTGTACCTGAGCATTGGTTGTGTTAAAAACTTCTTAACTTATATTATCCTTAAATATCGATAGAATCGTCAAGTTGTTTTGAAAAGTGTACAACAATATAAAAAGCAAAAAAGAGACACCTAGCGTATCTCTTTATTCTTCATCTTCTCTTAATTGATAGGTTTCTTTCATTAGTTCGACTTGATGATTTAGTAAATTTCCATGGTTTGACGAAATATAAGAGTATTTCCCATCTTGATGCTGTTCTCTTGCTTTTACATTGTCCGAAAGCTGGAGTTTCAATATATGGTTGATTCTGTCTTTGTGATGATTTTCAAAGATTGGAAATAAAATTTCTACTCGTTTCTCCATATTTCTAGTCATCATATCGGCAGAGGACAAATATACCTGCTCCTCCCCGTTATGGTAGAAATAATAAATACGACTATGCTCCAAAAAGCGACCAACAATACTTATAACCCGAATATTTTCACTAACCCTTGGAATTTTTGGTTTTAAGCAGCATATGCCTCGAATAATTAAATCGATTTTCACTCCAGAAGACGACGCTTCATAAAGTTTCATGATTAATTCCTTATCAGTTAGGGAGTTCATCTTGGCTATAATTCGTCCATTTTTGTATTGCTTATGATAGGTGATTTCCTGGTCAATTAATTCAATAAACTTTCCTCTTATATCATACGGTGCAACCACGATATGATTATACTTTGGCTTCTCTGTATATCCGCTCAAAAAATTAAAAAAATTGGTTGCATCGATACCAAATTTTCGTTTGGAAGTTAAATAGCCTAAGTCTGTATAATAATTGGCTGTTTGGTCATTGTAGTTACCCGTCCCTAAATGAACAAATCTTTCTATCGTTTGATTTCTTCTTCTAACTACTAATGTAATCTTACTATGCGTCTTTAAGTGGGTCATACCATATATAACATGACAGCCAGCTTTCTCTAGTTCTTTTGCCCAATGAACATTGTTTTCCTCATCAAATCTAGCTTTTAACTCGACTAGAACAGTCACCTGCTTTCCATTTTCGGCAGCATTCTTAAGAGCCTTAATAATAGGGGAATCACCACTTACACGATACAATGTTTGTTTAATCGCTAAAACATCCGGGTCACTGGCGGCTTCGGTAACAAAGTCGACAACAGGTTGAAACGATTCGTATGGGTGATGCAATAAAACATCTTGTTCAAGTAACTTTGAAAATAGATCTTCGTCAAAATTAAGATCTACTGGCTTTTGAGGAATAAAAGCTTCAAAGCTCAAATGCTCTCTTTTTCTTGATAAATGTTTTGAAAAATTCGCCAAAAATGTATGGTCGAGAGGACCAATAATTTTGTATACATCCTCATCATCTAACTCCAGTTCTTTTGTTAAATGCTCAACTACAGAGTTATCAAAATGGTCATCACTCACTTCTAAACGAACAGCCGCTCCCCACTTCCGTTTTTTTAGGACTTTTTCAATTTCTAATAACAGGTCTCTAGACCCCTCTTCATGAATTGTTAAATCAGCATTTCTCGTTATCCGAAAAGGAGTAACTGATACTACTTTATATCCTTTAAACAACTTATGTATAAAGTAGCAAATCACATTTTCTAATAGAACAAATGAGCTTCCTTCGTCACTAGGTATACTTATAAAACGATTAAGAACTGCTGGAACCTGAACAAAAGCTAGACGGTTACTCACTTGGCTCTCTATGTTTTCTTCTAGTAAAACGGCAAGGTTTAAACTTTTGTTTGATAGCATCGGGAATGGACGATAAGCGTCAATAGCCATCGGAGTTAATACAGGAAAGATTTGTTCTTCAAAATAGTCTTCTAAAAAAGAAAGTTGATTTTTTTCCAAACTAGTAATGGCAAGAAGGTAAATAGATTCCTTTTTAAGTTCCGGGAGCAGAACATTGGTAAAGGTTTCACATTGAGTGTTCACCAGCTTATGAGTAAGCTTAGAAATTTCGTCCAGCTGTTGTTTCGGAGTTAATCCTGCCTTATTTTCTGGCCTATTATATCCTGCATCCACTTGATCCTGTAAACCAGCCACTCTTACCATAAAAAACTCATCAAGATTAGAACTAAATATCGATAGAAATTTAAGCCTCTCAAGAAGTGGATTACTCGTATCAAGTGCCTCTTCTAGTACCCTTTCATTAAAAGCTAACCAACTTAATTCACGATTATTATAATAGGAAGGTAGATTGTATTGCCTTTCACCATTCATTTGGTCTCCCATCCTTATCTATCTGATATGAATTCAAGAATAATTTTATATTTTAAAGACTTCTCTAAATGACGAATCTGCTTTTCCGCTTGATACTGTTCAACAAATGTATTACCCACACAAGATAGTTGAAAAACGAGCTCATCCTGCCTTTTTTGTACTTTTATTTTCTTCACCAGCATACGTTTGGATGAGTCCAATGCAGAAGCAAGCTTCACCATTGAACCAGCTATGCGAATATCCTTTAATTCTCCTTTTGAAAACCATTCGATAAAAGGTGTGGAATATTGCTTTAATAGTGCCCAGTTTTTATACGAAGCAATCAAGGCAAGAATCAGTCTTTCCTTATGTGTAATTCCGTCAATTGATTGATGAGCTAGGAGGTTAAAAGTATGCTGGCTACTAACATCTGAATCGACGTATTGTCCGATATAATAGATACGTGCACTTTGTTCAATTAGACGATCACTATATTCATTTGTTTTATTCCCGAAAACATTAGAAAGTTCGAAGTAAATTTGTTTTGCTAACCAGGCCACATGATCAGAATGGCCCTCCTCAATCCCATAATCTCTAACCAGGTGATCAATACTGTTTTCTAAAATAAAATCAGATGGATTCTTTCCACCGGCTTTTTCTTTGTAGAGGATTCCTTCTCTTAGACCTCTTTTACTAAAAATAAAACGTGTTGCTTGAACATACTTACAAAGCATATCGAATACTTCAATGGCTGGGAGGATAATGTCTGCTCTGTCTTTTGAAAGTCCCTCCAATTTTTCGATCTCAGTAACCTCCATACTCTCCATCATTTGCAATATATTATGTAAATCATCAGGGCTCATACCATACTGATGAATTCCTGCTAATGGATAATTTTTTAAATGTTGATGGACTTGAGCGATGTTTCTCGCGCTACCCCCAATGGCGACAATTGGAATCTGTTTGTTTTTTAGCCAAGGTAATGATTCAAAAGCTTCCAAAACCATTTTTTGCAGAGCCATCCTTTCATCATTAGTCATCCGGCTCCCACCCATAAATTTTTCCTTTAAAGACACGACACCAAATGGAAAACTATGGAATTGAACAAGCTTCTTATTCTCATAATACGTAATTTCTGTGCTTCCCCCACCAATGTCAATGGTCACACCATCTTTTACGGCTGTTGTGTTCACTACGGCTAAAAAACCAAGATAAGCTTCTTCCTCTTCACTTAAAATTTGGATATCAAAACCTAGTACTCCCTTTACCCTTTCTAGAACATCAGACTTATTCACTGCCTGTCGGATCGTTGCCGTGGCCACGCATTTCACTTCATTTATTCCATTAAAGTCAATAATTTCTTTAAAGCCTTTTAAGATCGTTAAACATTTCTGAACTCCTTCATTGGAGAGAACATTCTCTTCATTTAAGTACTTTCTTAGCCTTGCAACAGCCTTAATATTTTCAACTTCCTTGTAGAAATGATTGATGGTTTCTATATAAATCACTAATCGTATCGTGTTCGATCCAATATCGATAACAGCCCATTTTTTCATTTATTCAAAACTCCTTTACTATTCACTATTATATTTATTCTATTCCACGTTTGACATTCCTCTAACCACCCAACCAGCTCAAGTACCTTGTTTTTTTATCATCAATCATTTCAGAACCATTTTCTTTCCAACTAAAAAAAGGTATAATAACCTTACAGTAGTTTGAACGATTGAAAGGAGCTCAAAACCTTGAGTCAGGAAAAATCACATCATCCTCCCTTAAAACCAACGATAGAAAACCTCTCACAGGCAATCTTCATTGTGAATCGTCATGCAAAAACCGCTCCAAATCCAAAATTTTTATACGAATTGAAGCGAAATGCCTTACAAAAGCTTATTAAAGAAGGAAAAGCGAGAAAGGAAGGTTTACACTTCTCAAACAATCCTAAATACAGTCAACAACAATCCGATGTACTCGTTATATGTGGAA
The DNA here is from genome assembly GCF_042433785.1 of Robertmurraya beringensis. Lineage (NCBI taxonomy): Bacteria > Bacillati > Bacillota > Bacilli > Caryophanales > Bacillaceae > Robertmurraya > Robertmurraya beringensis. The sequence goes on from NZ_JBHLUU010000024.1 coordinate 52,509, forward strand.
ACTACTCCTTTCATCTCCCTCCCTCAAAACAGGACTTTGAGAGTCTTCCACACCTAGGTAAATTAGATAATAATATACGAAATCCAAGAGCTGTTCTATCGCTCAATCAGGCAAAGAAGCTTCTATCTAAATACACTGGATTGAAAGAAGAAACGAGAGTTACTTATAAGAAAAAAGAATATGAGAAACCAGTCTTTAAAAAGCTAGGTGAAAGCTATTTTTAAAATCGAGTAGGGGTAGCCATTTCTGACCACCCCTCTCACAGAGCTCGTACGTGCGGATCTTCGCATACGGCTCTTCCCACTAATCCCCTTTGGGGACAACAGTTGTAAATCTAGATTCAAGACTGA
>NZ_JBHLUU010000025.1:0-74276 GCF_042433785.1 Robertmurraya beringensis
CCACTCATGGATTCGGCTCTGAACATGGTTCCATTTCATACGTCACCTTATTTACGGCCTACTTTAACTTTTTGCGTCCGCATGCCGCCTTAGAAGGAAAAGTGCCCGTAGTGAATCCAGAACTCAATGGGCTTCCAACAATGCCAGCACGTTGGACAAAGCTCATTGGATTAGCACAACAATGGATAGTAGAACAAAGACAAGCCTAACTTTTTGTTTAGCTGAGCCCTTAAGCTAATTCAGCAATCGGCGGAGCGAACTCTTGACAAACCGAACTTGCCAATGGTTTAAAATGGAAACAACCAAGGGCTTATTTGGTATGCCTTCTTTTGTCCCTTCGCCCTTGTTAAACAATCCTCAAACCATTGGCGTGTTTGTCAAGAGCGATTGCGGCGCATCTCCATCCAGTAAATAGGAGAGAAACTAACCCTTTAGGTAGTTTTCATAAATCTTTTGACACTACCCGCTTCCCTAACAGGATTGAAAGATTGAAGGATTGGCTGGTGAAACAAATCAATAAAGCCGAAAAAGATGAACGAACAAAGTCATGGGTTCAGGAGGAAATCGAGCTGTTAAGTAATGAGGAATACCATAAGGCACATACCTTCTTAGCGAAAAAACGTGGATTCACTAGGGAAGAAATGGCCGATTATGAAATCGAGCCTGACGCATTGGCCCGACTGATTATTCACCAAAAATGGAAACCGTTGCGAAAACGAGTTCAGGCGTTGCATTTTGTAGATATTAAAAAGATATACCAACAGCTTTTTGCGGATCCTGAAGAAATCCATCAGTGGATTGACGGGGAAAAACCCGCCGAGTGGGCGGAGATTTGCCAGACGACGATCGAAAGGCTTGATGAAGGAAAATTAACGTACGAGGATGCTACTCCGTTCTTACTCATTCAAGAGCTGATTCTTGGCTTTCATTCGAACGGTTCGATCAAGCATATACTGATTGACGAGGCTCAGGATTATTCACCGTTTCAATTCGAGTTTCTCAAGCGTTTATTTCCTTCAGCAAAAATGACCGTGCTAGGTGACTTTAATCAGGCGATATTTGCCCATGCTAGCGATATGAATGATTTTCACCCTCTTATCAACTTATACGGACAGAGCGAAACGGAAGTCATCAACATGGCAAAAAGCTACCGATCCACCAAACCGATCATCGAATTTACCCGACATCTAGTGCCTAATGGTCATAAGATTATCCCTTTCGAACGCGACGGAGAACTACCCGTACTAACACAAGTGCTTGATCACACAGAGCTGCACCGCTCCATCGTTTCCAAAGTCGCCACATTAAGAAGTCAACATTTTAATAGTATTGCAATCATATGCAAATCCGCGGAGGAAAGCAAGAGCGCCTACGAAGCATTGTCCGACATCGACAATCTGAAGCTCTTAAGAAGTGGCTCGATGGAATATGAACAAGGCGTGGTTGTTATTCCGTCGTATTTATCCAAAGGCATCGAATTCGAAGCGGTCATTATATATGACGCATCAGAGAAAGTTTATGGAGATGAAAGCCTTCGCAGAATTTTCTATACCTCGTGCACGAGAGCTATGCATCATTTGCAGCTATACAGTGTAGGTGAACCAACTCCATTCTTGCGAAATAACAGGCAAGGAACGTTCGTTCAAGCATGAGGTTGAAAGGTAATAAGGCCGGCTTACATAGCCGGCCTTATTACCTTTATAATTCCAACCCATTTAATAGATTTCTTAATTCTTTCAATTCCTCTACCGTTAACGTGACACCTTTACCCATTTTCTCATGTTCAGGAGCCCATTCGCGGAGGTCATACTTAGGTGCTTTTCCATTCCAACTAATCAGGTTTAACTCCTTTGACCATCCTTTAGGAGATTGCGAAATCGAACCGATTGTTTCTTGAATTTCATACTTAATTTCTGCCATCGTCTTACCTCCCACCTCTTTAAATCAAGAATAAATGGAGCGCTGTTCGTTCGCTCGTTTAAAGGTAATCCCTGTATCTATTGCCGCAAAATGTTTTTCACCGCACCGAATTTTCGCCATTTCTGTCGTACGTACACCTTCCGCTGACGTGCTGCCTTTCGTTTCAACAATAAAATAGAGCTTGTCCGTTCCTTCTTGCTCCAAAGATAGTGCCCAGTCAGGGTTATATCTTCCTAACGGAGTTTTGATTTTAAACTCTTGTGGAAGTTTGATGTAAAATTTTACGTTTTTATCGGTTTCATAAGCCTGTGCAAAGTCTCTTTCTACATTTGAATCCACCACAACATGGTCATAAGGAGAGCGATTGTCATGCACACGAACGATCGAATCTGTATAGCTCTCAATATCTTCTTGTACAAATAAGGATTGTTCATACACTTCCCCATGTGGCAATTTCTCATATTTAATTCCATCAACCATCGCTAATCGTTTGGCCGAATTAATGATACGAGCGGTTTCCATCATATACGTTTGTGGGTTTCGTTTAAAATCACGCAACGTATCACTTTGTTTTAGGATGGCAATCAATGTCTTACGTGTTAACTTTGTTTCATTCTGTAGAAAAGTCAAAATGTCAGGAGCTTTTTTGTACTGGTTTTCAGACATCGCGAATGGTGTTTGCTCTTCAACAATTGTTTCAATCCCTGCCCCAGTTGTTTCTAATCGATGACGCTCGTATTCAAGCTTCACCATTCGAATTTCTAGTTCATCACTTAATTTACTTGCCGCTTGTTCTATAAAAGCCTTCGAATTCAATTGAATCGAGTAACTGGTTTTATACTTGATTCGCTCCCACAGCTCTAAAAATGGACCAGCAAGAGCTTCCTTATTTAATTTAACCGAAACTTTTTTGGCATTGTCTTTAATTTCAATCTTATCCACATTGAACTTTTGCCCAATGGCCGCAATAATCTTCTCTTTCATATCCACTGCCATTTCTTTAAAGCTCTCCGGAATATCAAAAGAACCGTCTTTTATCGCTTTCGCCAAGCTTTCCGTCCCTTTATTTTTGGCATCTACGAAGTTTTGGTCTTTCAAATACCCCACCAGTTCTTTTGATTTTTCATGGCCAAGTGGCGTTTTAAATCCTGTTTCTTCGTCCACTTCAACGACTAAGGAGCTAAATATATCCGCTGTAAACAGCCCGAAATCAACGCCTTCTTCCTCGTATTCTTGCTGAAGCCCTTTGGCAAATTCGTCGTAACTTTCATTAGCCATAATGGTTAGCGTGTTAACATCAAACCCTGGCATACGTTCCCCGTTTTGATTCACCGCAATCCGTAAACCACGTCCGATCTTTTGTCGTTTCGTAATGGTATCTCTTGTCTCAATCAGTGTACAGATTTGAAACACGTTAGGATTATCCCAACCTTCTTTTAATGCGGAGTGAGAGAAAATAAAGCGTAGCTTATGAGCTTTTTTAACATTTCCCTTTGACTCGTCATAAAAAGTAAGCAAATCCTCTTTATCTTTCATAATGATTTGGTACGTACTCTCATCCGCTTGACTTGAACCATTTGTATTTTTATAGCGGCCTTTATCAACCGAAAAATACCCATCATGAATTTCTGAAACTGGAATATGACGGTCGCGCAACACTTTATATTTCTCCGAGGAAATCACATCTTCATACTCTTCTTCAAAGATGGTTGCATATTCTCCATTGACCACTTTATTATTTTCATCATACTGACGATAACTTGATACATTATCTAAAAAGAAGAGACTCAATACCTTAATCCCGAGTGGATTCAGCTTCAGTTCCTTATTTAGGTGCTCTTCAATGGTTTTTCGAATTTGTCCACGTTTCAAATACAGATCATTCTCTAGCACTTCACTCAATCGGATGATGGACGGATTTCCTGAGAACTCGATATATTCATTTCCGGGTTCAGCAGAGATATCTTTTACAAAGCCGACTTGTTCGTAAGCGGCAATCCGTTTGGACTTCAAGTAGAGATCATCGTCTTTTTTAAGCTTGATTTCTTTTTTCTCAATCGACGTTTTGTTTTTGACAAACATCTCAATGGTGGCTGTAATCGAAGCTTTTGTCGATTTGATTCCCTTCAACATCATGTATGCTTCGTTTCCATCAATGGATTTTTTGATTCCAGCCACTTCTATTTGTTTTACCAGCTTTTGCTGATAGGCTTCTACCGGACCAAGTTTATAGAGCAAAGGATAGCTCTTATTTTTATGCGTTGCTGAAAAACGAAAGACGATTGAAGGGTTTAGTGCTGCAATCGCTTGTTGCGCATTTTCCGTGTTATCGACACTTTGAGGTTCATCAATAATCACGATAGGATTCGTTTCACTAACTAATTCTTTCGGTGAAATTCCGTATAAAGCATCCATGTCGTTGCGATTAAAAATATTATCATTGCTGTTAAATGACTGAATATTAATAATCATGATTTCGATATCCTCATTTGTTGCAAAGGCCTGTACATGATTGAGGTTTTTACTATCATACATAAATGCCCGATACACAATACCCTGCATTTGTGATTTAAAATAATCTTTGGTGATACCAATTGATTTCATTACCCCTTCTTTGATTGCAACCGAAGGGACGACAATAATAAACTTTGTAAATCCATACTTTCTGTTGAGTTCAAGAATGGATTTTAAATAGACAAAGGTTTTTCCTGTTCCTGTTTCCATTTCGATATTAAACTGTGGAGTGGGCATCGGAATGGACTCTGAAATGGGAATTCCTTGCTCAATTTGAATCTGCTGTACATTTTGTAATAATTTGCTTACGGATAAATCAATCTTATTTCCGATCCCCTTATCACCAAATAACTTTCCTTGTGCATCTTGATCCATAATGGTGTATTCAGATTTCCGTACTTGTTGACCATCGAATGCATTGATAATGGAGTTAATCGCATCACTCTGGTAACTAAGCTCATCAAATTGGATCTTCATACCACTCACCTCTATATCGTCAACAGATTATCTTCTGGATAACCTGCATCCTTTAACAATTCCATACAATTTAATTTTTCTGAATCATTCCCACCAAAGCCAGCATCGCTCAATACGACACTACTGGTTTCAATTCCATATTCATTCCGTTTATCAATAATGGATTGGGCAACCCTTGTATCAATGTGGTCGGAAAGACAAATAAATAAGTTGCCAAAGGCAATGTCATACACATTCTTTCCGTTCACTTCAAATACTTCGATTGGATAAGTGAGCTCTAAGCCATGTTTCAGCATAATTTCGTATACAATATCTAACTCCGATCTCTCATCCATAAACGGAGATTCAAATAAATCTAACTCATCTTCAATATTTTCAAAATCTGTATTCCACTCTCTAATATTGGATGAACTTAATCTTAGTACTTTAAATCCAATATCGAGACTCTCTGGATCTATACCAGCAGATTCTTGTTTGATTTTCTCACCAGCACGACGAATTCGTTCTTCCCCTATATCACAAATCGTTCGATATCCATCTTTATACGCTTCTGATTTCTCATCTAGAAGTTCTGGTAACTGGACCATAATAAACTTACGATTGCCACCATCCTCCGCATTTAGCTGCATCACCGCGTGGGCGGTTGTTGCCGAACCTGAAAAGAAATCTAATACAATGGAATCTGAATTGGTATAGAGCATTAGTAACCGTTTAATCAAATCGACTGGCTTCGGATATGTAAAATAAGATTTTTCATTAAATAATTTCTTAAGTGCTTGACTTGCACTTTGAGAGTGTCCCACCTCTTCATGTTTCCAAATCGTCATTGGCGTGACAGTCGATTTCACTTCAGACAAAAATCTTTTAACACGGGGAACATTATTTCCATCTTCTCCAAACCAAATTCGATTGTCAGCGAGAAATTCCTGATATCTTTCTTTTGTAAGAAGCCAACAGCGACCATCCGGTGGATAGATTTTTCTTCCCCCTGGTGTGGTAATTTCATATCTTTTTTCTTCAATCGCTGGACCAACCGAGAAGTTATCGCTCTGCCATGGACCTCTCGGATCATGATCTGGATTCTTATACCTCGCAAGCAATTCTTCGGTTTGAGGCAACCCGTTACAGATTAATTGATTCCTGTCTTTTGCATAACATAAAATGAAATCATGAGATTCAGAGAAATGCTTCTTTAAATTGATCGGTGCAAACGATCTTTCCCAAATGATTTGAGCAATAAAATTCCCTTCACCAAAAATTTCATTACAAATCATTTTTAATTTTTCTTGTTCACTATCATCAATGCTAATAAAAATAACTCCATCATCCGTGAGTACGTTACGAGCAAGTTTCAATCGTGCATACATCATATTTAACCAGTCTGTATGAAACCGACCATTACTTTCCGTATTGGTAGTCAGGCGATTGCCCTCTGCATCTATTTGACGTGTTTGCTCTAAATAATTTTGAACACCATCTCTGAAGTTATCTTTATAAACAAAGTCTTTTCCCGTATTATACGGAGGATCAATATAAATCATCTTAATCTTCCCATTATACGATTTTTGTAAAAGCTTCAATACCTCCAAGTTATCTCCCTCTATGTATAAATTCTCTGTTGAATCAAAGCCTTTACTTTTCTCAGGGTCTGGTCTTAAAGTCCCTTTCGATGGTTTTTGTGCTCCCAAAATCGTTTGTTTCTTCCCATGCCAAGTGAACTGATAGCGTTCACTCTTGTCCTCTACGGCTTCTCCTAGTACGGTCTTTAACTGATCAAAGTCGATTTTATCTCCATCTGTTAACACCTCTGGAAATAATTCTTTTAACCGTTCAAGATTTCTCTTAGTAAGATCTGTGGATTCCCCACTCAGTTTATTGTCCATGAAGCTATTACTCCCTTTCCATTAATGCCCGTTTTACACTTTTAAGCTTATTTGCCTCAACCTGCAAGGCAATTCGTTTATTCATTTATTTTTCCCGCTTGGCTTGAGCAACTACCGATATGTTCTAAGGGTATCTTCTTTTTCATGTTTTTAACAACAATATATATAATGCACCCCGTATATTCCTTAAAGATATGATAGCTGGAGGAGCATCTTCTATTTTACCATTTCATTAAAGCCTGTTAACCACTGATATTTATCCCATTCTGACTTACGGTATCTTCACTTTATAGACCAACTAAAAACGGTTCTAATTCATGGATTAAATCATTCTTTCTCCCATAGAAGGATTGAAATGTTTGTGTTAGTTCATCATTCTTATTTTAGCTGAATTTTAACAGATAAATCTATTTTGTAGAATTCGTATGAAGCAATCATGGGAGTTGTGAAGACTAATGGCACCGAGTCCTTACACCTCACTTCAATTCTTTTTATAAAACAAAAAAACTGAACAGAATGAACCAAGAAGTGGGTTCAAATCTGTTCAGTTTATGCCCAAAAGATGTAACATTACTTTGAATTATCTACTATTAAAAAGCGTATTTCCTTTCTTTTGTTTGGACAGATACCCATTTCATTGTTGTAAATTCATCGACTACCCATGGGTTTCCAAAGCGACCCATTCCACTTGATTTGTTACCACCGAATGGAATATTGGGTGCATCATTGACGGTTTGATCGTTAATATGTGTCATTCCTGCATCTATCTGAAGGGCATACTGTTCCCCTTTTACAAGATCACTTGTAAATATAGCCGAGCTTAAACCGGCTTGAGTATCATTTGCCATTTCAATCGCTTCTTCATCGCTTTCAGCTTTAATAATGAGTGCAATCGGTCCAAATAATTCTTTCTGAGCTAGTTCCCCATCATTCTTTACGTCTATAAAAATAGAAGGTGTTAGTACATTACCTTCACGTCTTCCTTCAAGGGCTACGGTTACTCCTTCTTTTTTCGCTTCCTCTATGTAACCTAGCGCTTTTTCGAGCTGACGTTCATTAATAAGTGGTCCAATGATTGTACTTGGATCCAGCGGATTACCTGTAGTCAATTCTTTTGTTCGCTCTACAAATTTTGAAACAAAAGATTCATACTGGTCTTTATGCACAATAATCCGGTTAATAATCATACAAATTTGTCCTTGATGAATGTATTTCCCAAATATCGCTGCATTAACGGCCTGGTCCACGTTGGCATCAGATAACACAACAAATGGACTGTTACCACCTAGTTCAAGTGCCACCCGTTTTAAATTTCGGCCAGCAATTCCACCAATATGACGCCCCACTGCTGTTGAACCCGTAAAGCTAATTAATTGTGGAATGGGATGAGTCAACATATCGTCACCCATCTCCTCAACATCTGTTAATAGCATATTAAAAACTCCAGCAGGAAGTCCCGCTTGTTCAAATGCTTTTGCTAGTACAACACCACCGACTAGACCGACTTGAATATCCGGTTTATGAACTACCGCATTACCAAGGACAATTGCTGGTACGATTGTTCTCATTGATAAGTTCATTGGGAAATTAAATGGTGAAATAGATAAAATGACACCCAAAGGTAATCGATAAATACGATTTACTTTTCCTTCTACACCAGTGGAGACTTCACGTACAGCACATGCTTCATCAGTATAATGAAGGGCTTCTTCCATTACTTCAATTGTAAGATGAAGTTCAACATTCGCTTTTAAAAGGGTTCCCCCTGTTTCACGACTGATGAGCTGAACAATCTCTTCTCGATTTTCTTTTAAGTAAGCAATTGCTTTTTCTACAACTGCTTTTCTCTCTTCCACATTTGATTTTGCCCATTCTTTTTGCGCTGCAGCAGCGGTTTCAAATGCTTGTTCCATCTGTTCTTTAGATGCAATATTCACTTCAGCAATAACCGAGTTGTCATACGGGTTCAAATCTTTATATACACGTCCACTGTCGCCACTCACCCATTCTCCGTTAATATAACTTTTAGTTAACAATTCATACTGTTGCATAGCTTTTCTCCCTCCGTATACATTTCATTGTAATCCTTCCGACCAAGTGCAAAAATAAGCCGACAAGATAAAAATAGGATGTCTTGTCGGCTCCTCACAATCTACGTTTCTGATAATTCTTCTTCAATATCTCTATTTTCATGACTACAACTAGTACAGTGACCATATATTATGCTGGACTTCTCTGAGGATATAAAATCGATTACCTGTTCACATTGTTGACAAACAAGTTGTGTCATTTGGTCATTCCCCTTTCACTATTAATTACCGATTTAAAAACTCACGTACTGTTTTCGCAATACCCTCTGGATCCATGCCATAGTATTTGTAAACATCATTTGGCTCACCTAATACCGCGAATTCATCTGGTAACCCAATGCGCTTAAACTTAGTAGGAATATTTGATTCCGCAATGATTTCCGCTACTGCCCCTCCGAGACCTCCATTGATACTTTGGTCTTCAACCGTAATGACACATCCCGTTTCATTTGCTGCCTTAAGAACGGCTTCTTCATCAAACGGTTTAATGGTATGCATATCTATCACTCTAGCGTAAATTCCGTTCTGTTCTAATTTTTGTGCTGCTTTCAATGACCAGTACACTGCGCTTCCTGTACCGATTAATGTTAAGTCTGAACCTTCTTTAATGGTAATGGATTTACCAAATTCAAATTCGTAATCATTATCCGCATATACATCTGGCTCAGCACCTCGGGCGATACGGATAATCATTGGTCCTGGATAATTCATTGACTGTCTAACCACTTTCGCACATTGATTGGCATCCGCCGGGCAAACAACAGTTAAATTGGGAACTGCACGGTAAAACGAAAGATCTGCTATCGCATTATGAGTCGGTCCTCCACCTGACGTTACGCCCGCATGGGTTCCGATTAAACGAACGGGGACATCGTTATAAGCAATATCTGCATGAATTTGGTCTGCTGCACGAAGGGGTAAAAATGGTCCAAATACTTGTGTAAAAACTACTTTTCCTGATAACGCAAGACCTGCAGACAACCCAACCTGATTGGCTTCAGCAATTCCAACATTGATACAACGGTCTGGGTACGCTTTCATTAATTTTCCGACTTCAGAAGATGGAGCCACGTTGTCTGAACAAACAAACGCAAAGTCCATTCCTTCGTCAGCCATTTTTCTCAATTCCGTTCCATATACCTCACGTGCAGATGATAATATTTGGTCAAAGTTTAAGCTCACTTCTACAGCCATAATTTATCTCACCTTTCTTGTGTTTTCGATAGATTCTATTGCCTTTTCCAAATCTTCTTTGTTCAAAACCCCTGCATGCCAACCTACGACATTTTCCATAAACGATACGCCTTTACCCTTTGTTGTATTTGAGATAATACAAATGGGTTTTCTTCGAATATGTGGATCAGATGGAGGAAGTGATTCTAGCGCCACACAAACTTCACCCATATCATTTCCATTCACCTCAATCACTTCCCAGCCAAACGCTCTCATTTTCTCATCCAGTGGATCAATGGAATTTGTTAGATTCGTAGGACCGGACATTTGCAGGTCATTTTTATCAATAATCGCTACTAGATTACCAAGTTGATAATGTCCTGCGGTCATAAATGCTTCCCAGTTCGTTCCCTCTTGAAGTTCACCATCACCGATAATACAGAATGTCCGCCAGTTTTCATTTGACATCCTTGCACCAAGGGCCAATCCTGTCGCTATTGGCATCCCATGACCTAGTGAACCAGTAGATGCTTCGATTGCATCCACATATTTTCGATTTGGATGCATACTGAATTTCGCTGTCTCTAGTGTTTCAAAATGATCAACCATATAATCCATTGTGTACATACCCATATCTTGATAAATGGTAAATAGTGCTTCTGCACAATGTCCTTTACTTAAAATAAGTCGGTCACGTTCAGGCATTTCTGGATTTTTCGGATCATAATTCATATATTTATAATAAAGGGCCACCGCCATATCAATCATTGACAATTCTCCACCTAAATGACCTGCGATGCCGATTCGATAAATAAAGGTACATAAATCTTTACGAATATCAATTGCTTTGTTTTCCAGTTCTTGAATCGTCCATTCATTTACAGTACTATTCATCATTTTCTCTCCTTTTTACTTTCTATTAATTACACTTAATTAGTACTTTTGGATATTTCCCACTCATATGAGCTTCGAAAGCTTCTACTCCGCGTTCAAGCGGGAAGATTTTTTGTGTAAAAGGCTCTAAATCAAGATGAGGCATCAATTGGATCGCACGTGGGAACGCATAAGGTGCGACAAAAGTACCCGAAATGGTTAATTCTTGTTCATAGCATTTTTTATAAAGGTTTAGAGGCATTTCGTAATCCTTTGGGAACATTGCAATATATAAAACGGTGCCCCCTCTTGATGCAATCTCTGTCGCTACATTTGCTGCACGCGGAGAACCTGATGCTTCTATGACGATATCAAAACCCCGTCCATCTGTAATGGTATTTGCTACTTCTCTAACATCCTCTTCAAGCGGATTGATGACATGCTCCGCTCCGAATGATTTTGCTAGATTTCGTCGATCTTCAATTGGTTCAATCAATGTAAGTGATGTTGCACCAAATCTTTTTAGTACCTGTAGCGTTAATAAGCCGATTGGACCGCCACCTGAAATGGCCACACGCTGTCCTACTCTCATATTTGCTTTATCAACAATTCGTACAGCAATTGAAATGGGTTCAAGTAAGCATGCTTCTTCAAGAGAGACAGTATCAGGTACTTTCCACACCTGTGACTCGTGCCAAACGATGTATTCAGACATACCTGGTCTGTTGTAATCATGTACGTTTTCACAAAATTGCTCTCGACCGTCTAAACAGTAGTAACAGGTTCCACAAAACTTTAAAAAGTTCCCTGCTACCCTGTCTCCTACTTTCAGTCCCTTTTTCGTCGCTTTTGGTCCAAGTTCTACAACAACTCCAGATACTTCATGACCAAGTCCAAATGGAGGCTCCCATCCAAACACGCCTTCCACAAGATGTGGGTCAGACCCACAAATGGAGCAGTATGCCACTTGAATTTTGACATCTTCTGCCCCAAGCTGTTGCTCAGGAAAATCAATGACTTCTACCGCTCCTCGTGTTTCCTCATTCGGATCATTTAATCGGCCGATCTTTACTGCGGCAATTGTTTTCAATATGTTCCCTCCTAGAGTGTTGTGGCAAATCCGCCATCTACATTAATCGTCCAGCCATTGATATAATTAGAAGCACTGCTGGCAAGAAATACTGCTGTACCCATTAAATCTGATGATACTCCCCAACGTCCCACTGGTATACGATCTTCAATCTTCGTGTAGAATGCTTGATCTTCCTGAAATCCTTTTGTCATTTCTGTTTCTAGAAACCCTGGTGCAATGGCATTTGTTTGGATATTATACTGACCTGCTTCATTCGCAAATACTTTGGTCAACCCGACAATGGCATGCTTACTTGTTGTATAAGGTGGACATTTTTTATCAGCCGTAAAAGCAAGTGCAGAAGCAATATTGATTATTTTTCCTGAACGTTGTTTAGCCATTTCTTTCACAACAAGATGACTCAAGTAATACACTGCGTTTAAGTTGACATCCATGACTTTTTCCCACAAATGGTCGGGATAATCCATAAAATCTGCAAATATTCCAACACCCGCATTATTTACGAGAATATCAATTTTCCCATACTCATTGATGCATCCTTCTACCACTTTTTGGACATAAGACTTATCTGTTAAATCTCCTTGGATAAATGCAACTTTTTGACCTGTTGCTTCGATTAATTCTTTTACTTCTGACACATGATCTGTAAAATGTGGGATATATAAATCAGCCCCTGCTTTTGCAAAAGCGACAGCATATGCCATTCCAAGCCCTTGATTGGCCCCTGTGACAATAGCAACTTTTCCCTTCAGTGAAAAGGCATCCAGTGAAAAATCGTTTAAATTATTTTCCAAATCACTCAACCTCCAAATCTATTAATTCTTTGCTCCATTTCGAATAGCCAACTCATCCATGATTTGTTCGACACGCTCTTCTGTTAAGTTATAAAACACCATAAAGATCACAAGTGTAACAAAACAAATGATCGCTGGTAATCCCGAAACTAGGAATAGAATTCCACCTAGCGCATCTGCAGATTGTGCAACGTTCGGCACATACCCTACGTTTGCTAATACCCAAGTTGGAATGACTCCACCAATGGTCATTGATGCTTTTAAACCAAGCCCAATTGTCGTGTATACAATCGCTGGATAGCGTTTTCCTGTGTTATATTCTGCATATTCAACAGCATCAGGAATAATTGACCATAAAATCCCCATTAATATTCCATAGCCAAATGACGCGACTCCCTTTGCAACCATCATCAGAGTAATGGCTGATACAGGAATAAAGTAAAGTGCTAATGAACCAAGTGCTGCAATCGTCAACCCTAAAGCGACAGTATTTTTCTTTTTTATTTTTCGAACAAGTAAGGGCACAAATGGAACAGCAATTACAGAAGGCAATACATTTAATAATGAAAATAACCCAATGAGATCTGTGCGATCGGCGTTATAGGTCATATAATAAATACCTGAGGCTGAAGCAACGGTATTAAATCCATAGACTCCCAGGAATAAAAGAAACAAAATGATGCTTGGACGATTGGTCGTTAACTGAATGAAAATGTCTTTAACCTTAACAGGATCTAGATGTGAAGTTGATTCAATCCGTTCTTTAATGGTTGTATAACTGTAGATTAATATCGCTGCAGTTATAATCGATAAGAGAATAACGGTTATTTGATATCCTGTAGCCTGGTCCTCTTTCCCAAAATAAGCGGATAAAATCGGAATGAACAATGCAACCACCACTCCGCCACCTTGCGCGAACATCATACGGATTGAGTTCAATTTTGTTCTTTCTTGTGGATCTGCTGTCATAACCGTTGTTAATGAAATGTATGGCTGGATAATGAATGTGAATAACATATTAAGTAAGTTATACGTTACATAGGCCCACACTAGCTTACCTGCATGCCCCATGTCTGGAACGGTATAGGTTAAAATCGCCATTAAAGCAAACGGGATAGCACCCCATAATATATAAGGCCTATATTTCCCCTTTTTAGGTTTCAACCGCTCCGTTATAGCCCCCATCATTGGATCGTTGATCATATCCCAAAATCTAGATAATAGGAACATCAAAGATACTTCGACAGCTGTCAGGCCATAAACATCTGTGTAGTAAAAAGTAATAAACATAAGTACTGCCTGAAATACTAGATTCATTGCAAAATCGACTAATGAATACCCCATGATTTCTTTTCTATCTAGCTTGTAAAAACCTGGTTTTGGACTTGTTTTAATATACCCCTTTGAATCTATTAATGCTTCCTCCTGTTTATAAACTGTTACGTTCTCCATTGTGACCCCCCTTTTTTGGTTTGAATCATCTTTCTTATTTTGAATTATAATGAATGCGTTTTCATAAAAATCGTGTTTTTTTTAGAAATAAGTGTTGTTTTTTCTACTTTTCTGAATTTGCTGAATTTAAAAGACAACATTATAATGGTATTAATAAGAGTTTCAGAACGATTTGGGAGGTGTATTACGATGGCAAAAAAAATGGTTATATATACAGAAGAAAAGATACAAGGATTATTATATGCATCTGCACCATTTCACAGCGATGATTTTGAAATCGTTTACAATTCTGTTTCCTATGAAAGACTTATCGATAAAATGATAGAATTGAAAGCAGATATAGTCATGTTCCAACTTAGAACACCCATATATCATGCTCAAAACTTTTTTGCTGATTTAGCAGAGGCAAATATATCTCCCCTTCTTTTTGCATTTGAAACGATCTCAGATGATGAAATCACCTATTTTACAACTACATATGATGATTTTGATTTACTTGATAAACTAAAATACTTTTTTTCTACCGCTCTTGAGAAAGATTATAATTGTTACTTTAGTTATATCGGAGAAAACTCAAGAACGAATTCCATCATGAGCTCTCGTTTAAAAAAATTAGAAAAGACAGAGTATATGAATGATATTTTGCGTGGGGTTACGAAACAGGAATTTTTATATTATAAAAAACAAGCTTCTTTACAACTAAATGATAGTGGCTTCTTCTTATGTTTGTGGAATTTAGCGGAGATTGAGTATGTTGATCATGATTTAAACAAAAACATCTATTACTATGTAGGAGAAAAACTTTGTGAAGAATGTCAGTTCGTCCTGGATAATTATAATGGTGGCGAAGTCTTTTATATTACTCCGACACATCTTTGTTTGATTATTAATGACATACCTTCTAATAGTGAAGCCACCCGTATTCAAAAACAGGGAGAATTAATGAAGAAGTTAAATGCTGTCTTAAACTGTAAAACAGCGTTTCGTTATAGAAGTTCTTTCATTAAAACGATTGAAGATATCAGACTCGCCTATGAATCGTACCACCGTTTAAAAATATACAACTTCTTTTGCAGAGAAGCAGAGTTTCTGACACCTGAACTAATTGAAACTTCTAGGAAAAAAGTTGACCACATAAAAATAGACGATTATTTACAACAAATAAAAGAACTGATTGACCATAATATCACCGATCCAAGATTAGAATTATTGCTAGAAGATCTTTTTTTGAACATGATCAAACCTAGTTGTAGCTATAATATCTACTATTATTGTCAAACAACGATATCCGCAGCCTTACTTGAAAGATTCGGAAATTTATATAAAAATCGCCTCATCGAAAACAATTCGCCACAAGAGCTGGTCTATTCATCCATTGAACAAAAATATACGAACCTCATAGAGTCTATTCATCTGTTACGAGGAGAAATTTCTAATCGATATATGATTAAAAATCCGCTAGTTCTTCAAGCAATAGATTTTATACACGATCATTACACTGAAGACATTTCGATAAACATGATTGCAGAACATCTTAAATTGAATCTCTCCTATTTTAGTCAAATTTTTACGAAAGAAATGGGGATTAACCCTAGAAAATACTTAATTACATTTCGTATTCAAAAAGCAAAAGAGATGATTGAATCAAGTAACGAACTAGTTTCTAATATTGGAATAAATGTAGGATTTTTTGAAGTAAAACATTTCTCAAAAACATTTAAGAAAATAACCGGTCTTACACCTATGCAATACAAAAAACAATTTGCAAAAGGCGAATATGTTTAATTACATGTTCGTACTTAAATGAGTTAGGTGTATATAAGCGACGCCCAATTCACAATACTCAAACGTTCATTGTGTTCTATTATTACTTAGCCTACGAACTAACATAGCACAGGTCGTTATAATGACCTGTGCTACATTTCACTTGATTAAATTAGAAACTATTCAACCCACAAGCTCTTATTTCCATAGTATTCATCTAGCTCCGCACTGAACCAACGTCCATTCAACACTTCACTAATGATCTTTTTCTTTGCCTCTGAAGATATAGAAGTATCTTTTTCTATCTCATCGATCACATCTATTTTATTCGTTGAAACTCTAGACATTTTTGCAATAGCATTTGTCTCATTTGCAGTTAATATTAAACTAGCAGGCTTCTTTTTAGTCCATGGGTTCCATTCGGTTAATTTTTTGCCATTAGGGGTGCCTTTATGAAGGAAGTTAGCTAAATATTCTTTGAACTGACTGCTTAGTTCTTTTGCTCCTTCTAGACTATACGATTCCTTCATCATAGATAGGTACGTTTTATTATTACTATCTAGAAGAGGAACAAAGACTCCATGGAATGAACCAAAAAGAGACATATCCGTTGTTTTCGTCAGTTCTTCTCCAAAAGGCATTTCAACAGTATATATTGGCGCTTTATAGTTGTCATACATTTTTTCAGCTGATTCCTGAGTGTTAAACAAACCGTATAGCTTACTTCCAAATTTCTTAGCAAAAACGTATTCAGCATACTTGGTTTTGTCTAGTACACTACCTGCAAAATACGGGTCTCCATAAGCAAAGAAAGAGAATTCCGATGCACCAGTCAACATGATTAAAGGAACCGAATTATAATTCTTTGTATCAAATTTTTCTTTTGGAAGAACGACCCCATCATTATACAAATGAGGGAAAACACTCATTCGAATGGCTGCATTACTCATTAATCTACTTAATCTCTCAGCGGATAAAGAATAGAGATACTTTCTTACTTCCTCATCATCCGTCTGTAGCCATTGATAGGCTTCTTCTTCTGTCGATTTTTTCCCATCTTGTACAACTAATGGAGCAATGGCTTTCGCGAACACTTTCACACTATCATTTTGATCGGCCATTGTCATTCCGCCACTGAAGGCAATGGCCTTTTGAAATTTCCCTTCAAAGATAGGAGAAGCTAACGCTGCCATGACATCTCTGCCTCCAGCAGAAAATCCAGAAATGGTCACGTTGTTGGGATTTCCACCAAAGCTTTTGATATTCTCCTTAACCCAATCAAGGGATTTAGCAATATCTAGTAGCGCATAGTTTCCTGAGTCCTCTAAGTCGTTACCTGTATTTAGGGCTGGAAGAGGATTAAATCCTAATGGTCCAAGTCGGTAATTGACTGAAACAAATATAGCATCTAAGTCATTGACAAAGGCCTCACCTGTAATTTCTTGGGCTGTTCCGGTTTGATTATTACCTCCATGAATGAAAAATAACACAGGGAGATTCTTTTTATTGGTATTTGGTCGATAAATGTCTATATTTAGACTATCCTCGCTTCCTATAATGCCTTGAGCAGAAGACTGAATGGCAATGTTGCCAGGCTTTGTGGCATCAAAGGTACCTTCAAATGGAGCAGGGTCTTCTGGAGCTTTCCATCTCAAATCTTCAACTGGGGCTTTTGCGTACGGAATTCCCTTCCAAACCAAGGCATTTTCCTCGACATTCACATATCCTTTTACATTTCCGTATGTTGTTTCTTGAGTGATTCCTTTTTTATAAGATTGAGAGGATGAAACTTGTGTCTTTTCATTAGTAGAATTTAAAGATGCGGCTGAAACATTACTACCTACTAAACCCACTGCGAGCATTAAAGCCAATAAGTATTTAACGACTCTTTTCACTATTACCTCACTCCTTCAAGAAATTTTTTAAGAAATGAAACATATTAAAATCTTGATCACTCCAAAGGTGTGTTACTACCCAATTGGACCAGTCCTATGTATTATTTAACACCTCATTTCCATTCTTTTTAAAAACAAAAAACCCAAACAGAATGAATCAAGAAATAGATTCAAATCTGTTCAGGTTATGCCCAAAAGAGGTAACATTACTTTGAATGATATAGATTTCTATATAAAACTACTAAATTTACTAATGTTTGTCAACGCTTACATTTTTGATTTGTTTGAATTTATAGAAATTTAATGTCTACAATTTATTTTTTGCAATTAAATGATCCATTACTTTACTGTTTTTTTGCATAAAAAGAAAGTGCTTGGCTAATTTAATAACATGCGATTAAGCAGGAGATTGGAAAGGCTGCCCGTGATTCGGGTATTGGTAGCTTTTCAGCTTAAAAAGAGGTGTTGGCATGCCAGTTATGCAATATTGGAAAGAAATAAATGAGTCGAGTAAGAGAGTTACCTCTCTAATGTATTCGTATTGGCATGAGCATTCTGACTGGGGAAACTGGCAGTTCTGGGTCTTACTTCTGTGCTTACTTCTTCCACTGGTTGTGCTTCTGATTAAGCTTGACCGAAATAGAATCTTTGAAATACTTTTCTTTGGTTATACCGTGCATATGTTATGGACATATACGGATCTAGCGCTTATAAGACAAGGTTATATAGACCATTATTATTTCTTAATGCCATTCTTGCCACAAGCTTTTGGAATAACAGCATCTCTTATTCCTGTATCCTTTATGCTGCTTTATCAATATTGCACAAATCAAGAAAAACCTTTCATTTTATGGACGACTGGACTTAGCGCATTATTTTCTTTAGGTTTTGCCCCCCTTGAGATGGTAGCAGGTCTCGTCTCCATCACTAAGGGACTTAACATTGTTCATCTATTCTTTATAGATTTTACCATTTCAATGATTGCTTATGGGATGACGCAGTATATTGTAAGCCATTATAAGGAAAGACACTCGGCTTGAGGAACCCTAGAAGCTAATTTTGAAAAGAGCACCGCGAGGAGGAATGGTGCTCCTGTAACTTTAACGTTCATGTTCACAAATTCTTATGGTTCATCACTCGTTCATTTCCTCTTTTAAAATTACCTGTTATCTTTGCCAATATAAGTTTTACTGCTTTTTCATCTTCAGCCATTTTAATTTTTTCTAAAATTTTTTCAGCATCTTTCTCTTTTAATAATTTTACTTGTTTTCCATAATAATCGATAAGAACTGTATTATTTTTAGTCACTTTGTAGCTAAATGGAGCTTCGTCAAATCGATTTCTTTTATCGATATCGCCCACTTATAATCCTCCCAATCAAGATCTTTATCAATATTCTATTTAATTCAATTTTTATCGGAATAACCCTTCTTTACTCAGCAGTTTGACCGATTGTTATTTAATTGTTTCATAACCTCTCTTAAAACTTAACTTTTGCTATTTCGTTAATTGACCATTTGTTATCAATTTTAATTGAATCAAGAATTTATTAGTAGGAGAATTTAAAAATAGAGTATTTAGTAAAAAGTAAAATATAGAGGAAACACAATTATCAAATATGCAAATACAACCAGCGAGGTACGAAATAAATTATGAATCAACTCTCTCCCTACCGAAGACAAAGGGCTTTTTTATCTCAATTTACAACGGGTCAAATTCATTTGAAAAATCCATGGGTTGTAGCTTTTTTTTCATTTTCATATCCTGGATTTGGACATTTAATGCATCACCGGTATGCTGCTGCCTTTATTTTAATTTTATGGGAAACATTCATCAATCAAATGTCTAATGTAAACCTTGGTATCCTATATTCGTTATTAGGTAACTTTGACAAAGCTAAAGAAGTATTAGATGAACGCTGGTTAATGCTATATGTATCTATTTATATGTTCGGTATATGGGATAGTTATCGTACTACCATAGATTTAAATAAACAATATATCTTAGCGGACCGAGAAGATGCACCCATTTTGCCTTTAAAAATGGGGGCATGGGACATGAACTATTTAGATAAACGAAAACCATGGGTTGCCTTAGTATGGTCAGCTCTATTCCCCGGTCTCGGACATTTGTACCTTCATAATGTCATATCTGGATTTTTTATTTTTCTTTATACAGTAGGAATTTGTTATTTTGGACATATTCTGCATGCCATACACCTTTCCATGTTGGGGAATTTTAATCAGGCTAAAGACATTCTTGATATGCAATGGACATTATACTTCCCATCGATCTACCTTTTTGTCATTTATGATTCTTATGTGTCGGCAGTTGAGCACAACAAACTATTTGAAAAAGAAATGTCCTTATACTTACGAAATAAATACCAAAATAAGAATTTTAAACCTCCCATATAAAAGGAGTGTGAATATTTTGTTTGTCATTGCTACCTTTGAAAATTCAATCTCTATTGAATTAATTATAACTGAACTGGAACTTTATGAAGTTCCAAATGATCAGATCTTAGCAGTTCCACTTGATAAGAAAAGGGAACATCGACAACTGTTTGATTCGATTCATAAAGCAGATGGACTCAGTTTGTTTGATGGTGCCGCCATATTGGGCACATGTATGATGCTATTAGGAGCAATATATGGCTATATCTTAGAATGGGGTCCCATTATTTGGGGCATTATCGGTGCAGTTAGTGGCTTGCTTATAGGCTTTTTAATAAAAATGTTATTAATTAAAAGAAATAAAAGAGGAGCAAAATCTTTATCATCTGAAATTGTATTAATGATACGATGTGAAAATCATCAATGGCATATGATTGAAAACATTTTATGGAAAAATGGAGCACTCGGACTGTCGAGAATAAGACATCTGTAATGGTACCTATAATAAGAGATCTGCCAAAATGACAGACCTCTTAAAATACTTTATTATGCATTTTTAGTTCCTTTTAATTTTTCCATAAAAAGCACAACGCCTACCGTTAAGACAACGCATAATACGAGCTTAAATAAAGCCATGATTGGGGAAAACAAAACGGCCATCCCAATCAAGAGTGCTATAAGGCCGTATAATGGTTTTTTCATTGCGAACTGACCAAGAACGCCCCCAAAGATAGCTGGAAGGATAAACTGAAGAGCGTCTTGAACGGATTGCGGGATAATAGAAAGAAGGAATGTTCCTCCTAAAACAGATACAATGACCACGATAATATTGGTTAATGAAGCGGTCGCGATCCCTAAAGTACCAGCGAGTTCTGCCTTCTTCGTTCCAGGCTCAGCACCTACAGACTCTTGAGCAGCTGCTGCACATGGAAGACACATATTGGCAATATTTCCTGTAAGAAATGCAATATACGTACCGGATTTCCCTAAAATTGGGTAGTAGGTGATCGGTTCTAAAAACCACATAACTCCTACAAAGGCAGCGTAACCGACTAAACCTCCAAGAATAGCTGACCACCCCGGATGATACCCTAGTATAAAGGAAAAATATAATGGGGGAACAAACGACACGGCAATAAGTGTCCATAAAGTTAGCCGTCCCCAAAAATCGGACTGTTTATGAAAAGTTTCCATCCCCATTGTGTCAGAACTAAAATCAACACTACTTGTCACTTCAACTTCTACTGACCTTGTAACCGCCATTTGTTACATCCCTCCTATTATTAAATAAGCGTCGATAGATAACCAATCGTCAAACCGACCACAAGTGAAATACCCAATGCCCATTCAGAAAGCCAGCGAATATTCATTTTCTTCGCTAACGTTAAGATCATCATCATCATGACCGCCGAGATAATAACTGTTAATGTTTCACTAAAACCATTTGCCATTTGTTGACTGGCAAGATAACCAAAGGCTCCAAGCATGGCTGCAGTAGAAACAATTGTTATCATGGTCGCATTCTTCTTCTCAATCTTTTTCTGTGCTTTCCCTAGGGACTTTGTAAATAAAGCTGTAAAAATTAGCCAACCCGTTCCCCCTAGGCACATCGTCCAAACAGCATTAGTAAATGCAACTAGGCCAAATTCAGATGAGTTTAACTCCACACCATAGGCGTTCGCTCCAATCCCTGCAGCCGTTAATTCAGTTGCCGCTGACCCAATGATTCCGATACGCGCCAAAGTCATCGGACCACCGAGGACTGCAATAAGCGAAATAATAACGACAACAATTCCAAATGAAGGACCAAGACTGCTTATAAATCCGGTCCTTATCGCTCTTTTCGTTTCAAGCGAGGTCATTCCAATACTTGGTGCTGTTTTTGAAGTTATACGCATAAAGATCAGTGCTTGGAAAATGACAATGAAAGCAAATACACTAGCTATAATCCATACCGGGGTACTGTTTGCTAAAGTTAATACCTCTTCCATTTTATGACCTCCTTAATAGTAGACTACTTTTTTGCCATCTAGTTTCTTTTTTAACTTCAAGGTAATAGGAGCTATCCTTTTACCTTGAAGTTTTAAAATAGAGTAATTGCCTTTTCTCAATATTTGTTAAGCTTTACTTTGCTGAGGTTTGAACTAGCTCTGTTTGGCTACTTTCCCTTTCTGTTAAATAATCAAATACAGCAGAGATAAACAGCTTACCGATATCAATCATCGAGCGCTCATCAACATTAAATTTCGGGTGATGATGCGGGTATTTCTCAATTAATTCTGAAGCACCGCCAACGTAAACAAAGGTGCCTGGTTTTTCTTGTAAATAATACGCGAAATCCTCCATTCCCATTTGTGGTGGTAAGGCATGAACATTTTCTTCACCAAATAGATGTTTGGCCAACCCTTCCAACCGTTTTGTCTCAGCTGGATCATTTTTAACAGCTGGATAGCCTCTTACATATCGAAACGCAGCGGTTGCGCCCAACCCTTTACAAGTTGATTCGACAATATCGCCAATCAATTGCTCAATCATATCACGGACATCTTCATCGAATGTTCGAACCGTTCCTGTAATCTTCGCCTTATCTGGAATTACGTTAAATCCTGAACCCGCGTTGAAAGCAGCAATAGAGACAACAGCTGGTTTCACAGGGTCTACTTTTCTACTTACTACTTGCTGTAAATTTACGATCAACTGGCTCCCAACAGTTATTGGGTCCACCGTTAAATGAGGAGTTGCCGCATGTCCCCCTCGACCGAAAATTTCAATTTCAATCGTATCTCCAGCAGCCATCGCATCTCCTTCTTTGACCCCGATAAGTCCCAGAGGTTGAATGGATGAAACGTGAGCACCGTACACCACATCTACACCATCAAGGCAGCCATCCTCAATCATTGCCTTCGCTCCCCCTGGAATGACTTCCTCTGCAAACTGATGGAGGAAAACGATATTCCCTGGGATTAGGTCTTTGTTTTCACTTAACACGGTAGCGACCCCTAGTAATGCTGCCGTATGTATATCATGGCCACAGGCGTGCATGACTCCAGGAACACGTGATTTATACTCAATATCCGTCTCCTCTTGGATGGGGAGAGCATCAAAATCCGCACGAAGCGCAACGGTTTTTCCTGGCTTTCCTCCCCTTAATAACCCAACAACTCCAATTCCTCCAACTTCAGTTCTTACTTCAATTCCTAATTTGGTCAGGAACTCTGCAACCTTTTTAGGTGTGTTGACTTCATGATGAGAAAGCTCAGGATACATATGAAGATCTCGGCGAAAACCCACCATTTCTGGATATAATTCTTGTAATCTGTCAAAAAGCTTATCTAACATATGAATGCACCTTCCCTTTATCAAAAATTTATTTAAACCAATAACATTCTTTAAACTGAATATTATTAGTTATCAGAAAATAAAAGAGACCATTTTTCTATTCAATAATACCTAAGATAGTTCTACATCCTGTCTTAAAGCCAGTGTAGGACGCATTTTCCCGTATCCCGTTGCTTGTTCATAAGCAGCCCCAATTCTCAATACTTCATAATCCCCTCTAGGTGGGCCGACAATTTGAATCCCAAGAGGAAGTCCCTCTTTTGTAAAACCACTCGGAACGGACAAAGAAGGATTCCCGGTAGCAGAAATATAATAACAAGACCGCATCCAATCAATATAGTTTTCCATTTGGACGCCATCAATACTATCTGGGTACTCAATGTCTGCATCAAAGGCTGGAACTTGGCTGACCGGTAATAATAACGCATCGTATTTTTCAAAGAAAGCACGCATGTGATTGTAAAGTTGGAAGCGAAAGTTTTCGGCGCGCCCCATCTTCATGGCGTTCAAGTTTCGTCCTTTTTCCACATTCCAAATGAAACTTGGTTTCATCATTTCTTTGAAGCGATCAAAAAGATCTGAATAGGTAAGCTCAAATTCATAAGCACGTAAGACTTGGAAAACTTCTTCAGCATTCCCTAAATCTGGACATGCTTCTTCAACATAACAACCCATTTCTTCAAAAATACGAACTTGTTGTTCAAGGTTTCTTCTCACTTCAGATTCAACAGGGAGAATACCACCTAAATCGGCTGACCAAGCAATTCGTAATCCTTTCAAATCACGATTAAAGTTGGTTGAAAATACGCTTCCCGGTTCCTCAATGGATAGAGGTGAACGATGATCCGGTCCAGCAATAACTGACAGCATAAAAGCAGCATCATCTACGTCTCTTGCCATAGGGCCTTGTACTCCTAACGGCGAGTATAACGCTGCCTTAGGATATGGAATCCTCCCAGGCGAGGTTCGAAGGCCTACAACATTATTAAAACAAGCCGGATATCTCAAGGATCCTCCCATATCGCTTCCATCTGCTAACGGAATCATTCCGCATGCTACGGCTACGGCTGCGCCACCACTGCTGCCTCCCGCTGTTTTTTTAGGATTGTAGGGATTTCGCGTGACACCAAAGACTTTATTGAAAGTATGTGAGCCAGCAGCAAATTCGGGGACATTTGTCTTTCCAATCACTATAGCTCCGGCTGCACGTAATCGTTCAACAATAAGATCATCTGAGGAAGCCATGTTCTCACGGAAAATAGGAGATCCATATGTAGTGAAAAACCCTGTTGCATTGTGGGTATCTTTAATGGCAATAGGTAGACCGTGTAGGGGACCAACATCTTTTCCCGAAGCAAGCCTTTCATCTGCAATTATAGCTGAATGCAACGCTCGCTCTTCATCCAGGGAAACAATGGCATTGACTGTGGGGTTTATCTGTTTAATTTGTTCCAAATGAGCTTCAACCACTTCTCGAGCAGAGAGCTTTCGCTCACGAATCTTACTGGCTAGACTTCGTGCACTTTCAAAACAAATCTCCTTTGTCACATGAACAGCCCCTTTCTTTTATTAAACTCAAACTTGGTTTGAGTATGTCGATTGTCGACAGTTTATTTGACTAATCAACTTAATTATATGAGTCTTTCTCACTGTCTAGAGATCAAGCGAATTTACTTTGAATAACATTCAGCTTTCCATTAAGTTGTTATTAGACTAGCAGATAAATTTTTTACCATCTACATAGTTGTAAGATTAAATTACATATTTTTCTTTAATTCCATCTTTTCTAATCCATATCTTGTTAGGTTATATTTCATGGCTACCCTAATTAATTAAACATCAATCGTACGGCGACAACAATCAAGCAAGTAGATAAAACACCTAGTATTGTTTTTTCTGGAACTTTGGCTGCTATTTTTGCTCCAAAGTGTCCCCCTACTACTGAACCAAGTGCTAGAAATAGAACTTTCTCCCATAAAATATGGTCAAACATCATATGAGAAATGGATCCGATCACTGCTGTAATCAAAATAAAAAATGAGGAGGTTGCAGTCGCGATATGCACAGGAAAGGTCAGTAATAATACCATCGTTGGAACCATGACCGATCCCCCACCAATACCAAATAAACTCGATAAGAATCCAACCAGGATGGCAATAAAGGTACCCACCTTTAGATTAAAAGAATATGAATATTCCTTACCTGTTGAGTCTACTATTGTTCTATTCGTTGTCGGCATGAGGGATATTCCCTTACTAGGCTTCACAATTAAGCTGATGGCCATCAATAACATGAATAATCCAAAAGATATAAAGAATGCCTTACTTGTAATAAAATCGGCTATCCAAGCTCCAAGTATAGAACCCGGTACCATAGCAAATGCAAATAAGCCACCACTTTTATAATCGATTCTTTTTTGCTTAGCAAATACAAACGTACTCGTGAGGGAGCTAAACACTAAAACAGCCATGGATGTTCCAATAATGTCCGCAACGGGATAACTATATAAAAGCGCTAAACTAGGGACAATAATAAAACCACCACCAAGCCCAACCAGTGAACCAAACATAGCTGCAATCATACCAATTGACAGCAATACAATATTCTCCATTCTACTCTCCTAATTTTTTGTTGTAATTAATTGATTAGCTCTCAATATGTTCTTTGTAAACCTGAACATTTCTTTCGACTCTGTCAAATACACTTCGGTTATGAGAATCAAGTAACTTTTTCGCTTCATCAATATTTTTCTCATATAAATATTCAACTAATTGTTCATGTTCACTAATCGATTTTCTAACATCTTCCTCTTTCATAAATGCTACATTTTGAATAGATAACAAGATATTCCCTAAACGATCGTAATTCGATTTAATTACTTCACTTTCACTTGCTAATATCAATTGCTGATGAAATTGGTAATTTAGTTCCGCATACTCATAACTTTGTTTATTAATTTCCTTTGTTTTATTGATAATATCCTCCATAGTTTGGAGATAGTTTTCATTATTTTTATTCCTTAATTTTTCAAGAGCCATATTTTCTAGGAAACATCTAATCTCGATCAAATCCTTTGTTTCCTCAGAAGAAAACCCCCGTACTACGGTTCCTTTCCTAGGAATTCTTTTTACAATTCCTTCAACCGTTAACAAATAGAACGCTTCACGAACTGGTGCCCTGCTGGTACCAAATGCTTCAGCATATTGGGCTTCTACCAATTTTTCACCTGGAAGCAATTTTCCTAAAAGAATATCTCTCATAATTGTTTCTTTAATCAAGTTTGATAATGCGTTATTATTGAATAACTCATTGTTCATTCTTACACCTCCCCTGAGATACATTTCTCTCTTGTCGACTGTCGACCATACAGAAATACTTGTTGTACAAAATATTAATCTAACAATTAACAAAATTCATTATTCATGTAAGGTCACTTAACATCATATTTACCATTACACAAATAAAAAAACCAAAGTCCAAAAAGAGCACCCTAAGAAATGGTGCTCCATGAACTATTACAACCGATACTCAAACCAATCAAAATACGCAGGGTTTTTAGAAGCACATCCATTTCCTGTGGCATAAAGTCCTAAGAAAACCCCTGTAAATCCACCTGTTACTTCCGTTGATATAAGACAGCATTCTCCAGTACCTATGGTAATCGACTCCCTACCCCGTGATTGATAAGTGAATGTAAAGTTTTTGGCATCTGCCTGAACCGACAGAATAATAGAATCTTGTTCATACTCATTCTCCGACTCTACTTTCCAAAGGGAACCAATCCTACGTCTGACAAAGACCTTTTTCACCCCATTACGGATTCCCACCGCGATCTCATAATGAAATCGCTCATTCATGAAGACGGTCAGTCCAGCCTCTTCCCCTTCCTCGGTTGGTGAAAACTCAAAAAGTGTGGAGATGTTACAATCAAAGTGCTGTTGTCTTTTGCCAACAAAAGTATTCTGTTCCTCCTTCAGCAATCGTTAAATAGTAGGTTCTGTTAATATTGTAAAGGTAAGGTCCTTCAGGATGAGCACCGCCCGTTCCTTCCCAAATCAATCGTATAAGCGGAAATTTTTCGGTTAAGCTCCCGAATAGAGCTTGGTTCGGGGTATATAAGCGGAGTTTAACCGATTAAGCAAAGCAAAGTTACCCATTTTCTGGATTTTCGAGTCAATAGTCGGATTCTCTCCGGCTATTTTAGCTATTTTCAGTACAATTTCAAGATTAAGAGAAATTTTTCCGCTTATTTATCAAACTCAGTTAGTGCTTATGAACTTGTATCACTTTCGGGTGCTTTAATAATAAAGGAAATAGACATATTTGCATCTCCAATCCTTTTTAACTTTGTGTATGTACTTCCTTTTACAGTTTTACACCTCAAAAATAAACACGTTATCTTAAGATAAGGAGAGTTTTTTATGGTGCAGAAATGGACATGAAGGATAACATCTTTAGTAGTTTGAGAGATGTTCTATTTACTTGGATAAACGGATCTGTTTCAAAGAATTTTCAAAATTCTTTTTGACAACCTGAATTTAACATGCTAATATGATTAACAAATTCAAACATGTAAATATCAATATACAATATACTCTTATTCAGAGAGGTGGAGGGACAGGCCCTATGAAGCCCGGCAACCATTTAACAGATTTGTTAAAAAGGTGCTAATTCCTGCAAAGCATATAGCTTTGATAAATAAGAGAGGATAAGGACCTCTCTATTTTTTAATAGAGAGGTCTTTTGTTTATAAGATAAGCCATATTTATATTTTTCTATTAAAACTTAATACAAAATGCAACAGATGCTTTGTATGTCATGTACTTAGCTTAAAAGGGAAGCCCGGTGAAAATCCGGCACGGTCCCGCCACTGTAATGGGGAGCGACTTATCAATGAACCACTGTTTCATATTTATGAAATGGGAAGGGATAAGTAGCTGTGAACCAGAGTCAGGAGACCTGTCTGTTGTATGCACTTGTACTCTACGGATGTATAGAGAGGAGTGAGGAATACGTGTTGAGAAAACCAGACTGTCTCAACTCTAGTTAACTATGCGTATGAATCTCTCTTTTCTCATTGAAAAGGGAGATTTTTTGTTGAAGACGAAAATACAATCAAACAAGGAGTGTCAAATGACGATGGTAAAAAGCTCAAATCTAGGTTATCCAAGAATTGGTGAAAACCGAGAATGGAAAAAAACGCTCGAACAGTTTTGGACAGGCAAACTAGAAAAAGAGACATTCTTACAACAGATGGAGGAAATCCGCCTTTCCTCTCTTCAGAAACAAAAGGAACAAGGAATTGACTTCATCCCTGTTGGAGACTTCAGCTTGTATGATCATGTACTCGATACAGCTATCATGTTCGGTCTTGTACCAAAACGATTTGAATACACGGGAGGTAAAGTATCACTTGAAACGTATTTTGATATAGCACGTGGTACGAAAGGTGCGGTTGCATCTGAAATGACTAAATGGTTTAACACAAACTATCACTATATTGTTCCAGAACTAGACGAGGCAGTCCCTACTCTAGTGGAGAACCGTCCCCTTCAATTTTATAAAGAGGCGAAACAAAAACTTGATATTCTCGGAAAACCAGTGATTTTAGGACCCATTACCTTTGTAAAACTATCAAAGGGCTATAAAGACAATGACCTAAAAACAGTAGTTGATCAATTTGTCCCGCTTTACGCTACTATTTTAAGTGAATTACAAACAGAAGGTGTCGAATGGGTACAAATCGATGAGCCGATTCTAGCTACAACGATTTCAGAAGAAGAAATTTCTATATTTCAAGATGTCTATAAACAGTTGAATGAAGCAGTTCCACATATAAATGTCATTTTACAAACTTATTTTGAGAGCATTGACCATTATGAAGAGGTCACTTCCCTCCCTGTTCAAGGAATTGGACTTGACTTTGTACATGATAACAATCAAAACCTTTCTGCTTTGAAAAAGTTTGGCTTCCCACAAGATAAAGTGTTAGCTGCCGGAATCATTGATGGTCGTAACATATGGCGTGCAAATCTTGAGGATAAGATCTCCCTTCTTTCAGAGATTGTGGATGTTGTGACCAAAGAGCGGCTGATCCTACAACCCTCATCCAGCTTGTTACATGTACCTGTAACTGTTAAGAGCGAAGAAACACTCGAGGAAGTGTTAAAAGAGGCACTATCGTTTGCTGATGAAAAATTACAGGAGATTGTTCTACTGACCAAAGGCTTACAAGGTGGGAAAGAAACCATACAGAAAGAAATTTCAGCAAGTAAAAAAGCGATTCAAGCACTAAATCATTCAGCCTCTCGTAACAACACACAAGTTCAAGAAGACATTCAAAACTTGCGTACGTTTAGAGCTGAACGGGAGACAACATCTGAGGTTCGTCTACAGATTCAAGATGAGACTTTTCAATTGCCCCTTCTTCCAACGACCACAATTGGAAGCTTCCCACAAACACAAGAAGTGAGGAAACAGCGTTTAAAATGGCGTAAAGGCGAGTTAACTGATGCGGATTATCAAGAATATATAAAAGCGGAAATGAAAAAATGGATTGACATTCAGGAAGAACTGGGTCTAGATGTGTTCGTGCATGGCGAATTTGAACGGACAGATATGGTTGAATATTTTGGTGAAAAATTGGCCGGTTTTCAATTTACCAAATTCGGCTGGGTCCAGTCATATGGTTCCCGTTGTGTCAAGCCACCTCTTATTTATGGGGATGTATCCTTTCAAGAACCGATGACTGTCAAAGAAACGGTATATGCCCAGTCGTTAACAACCAAGCCTGTAAAAGGAATGTTGACAGGTCCTATTACCATTTTAAACTGGTCGTTTGTACGAGATGATATTTCACGCTATGAGGTTGCTAATCAAATTGCCCTGGCGCTTCGAAAAGAAGTGGAAGTTCTTGAGGAAAATGGAATCCGTATGATTCAAGTGGATGAACCAGCCATTCGTGAGGGGCTACCACTAAAACAGGAGAAAAAGGAAAGTTACTTAGATGCTGCGGTTTATGCTTTTAAACTTGCCACAACATCCGTACAAAATGAAACACAAATTCACACACATATGTGTTATTCAGATTTCAAAAATATCATCGATGCCATTACAGCGCTTGATGCGGATGTTATTTCAATCGAAACATCTAGAAGTCATGGTGAATTGATTCACGCCTTCGAAGAACATACGTATGACAAAGGCATCGGTCTCGGTGTCTATGATATTCATAGTCCACGTGTACCAAAGCTTGAAGAACTGACAAGAAACATTGATCGTGCCCTTCAAGTCCTTAACCCAAAGCTGTTCTGGATCAATCCTGACTGCGGGTTAAAAACAAGAGGGATGGATGAGACCATTGCTTCACTGAAGGTAATGGTAGAAGCAGCCAAACAAACGAGAGAAAGATTGCTCGTGATAAAAGGATCATAATTTAGATATGGTATAAAAAGAAAGAGCCTATTTTGAAGAATGATTGTTCAGAATAGGCTCTTTTCCTATATAGAAAGAAGAGACGGCATTTGGGATTTTTTCAACCAACAAACTTTACAAAATCAGCCTTTTATAAAACCTCACTTATTTGTGATACCGTTCACCGCCTCGGACAAAAATGAGGTTCTCTTGGATTTATGAGTTCTCGAGTAACCAGCAAAAGCCAAATAAGCGGAGATTTTTCCGTTAGATGCAGAATCGAGCTCGTTTCGGGTTAATTAAGGCGAAGTTTTCCGCCTATGCAAAGAAAAATCCCCCATTTTCTATTTTTTCGAACCATTAGGCGGAATCTCTCCGTCTATTTCAGCCTTTTTAAGTAAAAGTTACTAATTAAGTGGAATTTCTCCGTCTATTTTTCCGCTCGGGTTCTTTACCTGATTCCCCAACAGTTAAGCGCATACGTCAATTCTTGTGTCTTTTAATAAGAAAGCACCTGAATGGAAACATACTAGTAATAAAAACAGGCTCTTTCCCTTAAGCCATATATAATACAATCTCTTGTTTCTTCAAGGAAGCCTGTACATCAATAATCCGCTGATTACCGCTTCCGCGAAAACGTTTCTGCGGTACCATTTTCTCGATTAAAAACTTTCCGTCCACTAATACGTCTACTTCCCGTAGAAATTGCTGTACATCCGCATTCCTTTCAGACCAACGTAAAAGTTCTTCAAATGTAAAGCCTGTATACGACCAAATATTTAATCCCCTTGCTTTTACACGTTTCACTAATGAAAATAGCTCTTGGCAATAAAGAAAAGGTTCTCCACCGGATAAGGTTAATCCATCTAAAAAAGGATTCTCCATCATTTGGTTGTAAATATCATCTTCCACATAAGGTTCACCATAGTCTTTATCCCAGGATTCTTGATTATGACATCCAAGGCAATGATGCGGGCACCCTGATACAAAGAGAACCGCTCTCCACCCTACACCATTCGAGATAGAATCAGAATAGAAACCTCCGATTTTCAATTTCGTCCCCCCTGCCTTTTATGAATGAATCACTCGATCTAGTAATTCCGCTTTTTTACCATCATTCCACTTGCCTGTTGTACCAACCAGGTATCCAGTAATACGTTGGATAACATCCAACCGATCGCCATGACAGTATTCACATATGGTTGCATCGGCATCGCTTGTTTCGTGTCCACAATCTATGCATCGACAGATCGTATGATTTAAGCTGAAATAGCCGATATCTAATTGATGGGCCATGAGCACCATTTTTTCGATCGCCTGCCAGTTTTCTAATGCTTTTCCATCTAATTCAATATACGCAATATGTCCACCTAACGTTAAGGCATGGTAAGGTGCTTCAATGGTCATTTTCTTAACCGCCGACAAGTGATGCCATACTGGGACATGGTTTGAATTGGTATAGTATTCTCGAGTATTGATTCCTTCTACTTCACCAAAACGTTCTCGATCATGTTTTGGGAATTTTTTGCACAACGACTCGGCGGGTGTAGCAAGTAAGCTATAGTTAAGTTGAAATCGTTCTTTAAGTTCCGTACATTTATCTCGCATAAAAGTGACGATTTCCAACCCTTTTGTTTGTGCTTCAGCTGATTCTCCGTGATGTTTCCCCTCTAAAACGAGTAAACATTCCGCTAATCCAATAAATCCAATCGCTAAAGTAGATTGATTGATTACTTTTTCAATAGTGTCTTCTGGTTTTAATTCACTTCCACCCCGCCATAAATATTTTATGACCGTTGGGAACTGTTTCACTAAAGCTTGTTTTTGAAAATCAAAGCGGGTTTTTAATTGTTCACCCACTTCTTCTATTAAGTACTCAAGTTTCTCATAAAAACGGCTCCATTTCTCACCTTCAGAAATTCCTTCTTTTTTAACTTCTTCCCATGTCTCTAATGCGATTCGCACTAGATTAATAGAAGTAAAGGAAGCATTACCCCGACCAACGGAAGTTTTTTCTCCATGAATATTTTCAAATACACGAGTACGACAACCCATGGTAGCTGTTTCATACAGATAACGTGTTGGATCTCCGGCACTCCATTTTTCATGCTGATTAAAAGACGCATCTAAATTGATAAAGTTTGGAAAGAAACGTTTTGCCGTTACGCGACAGGCTAATCGGAATAAATCATAATTAGAATCGCCCTCTTTCAAATTGACACCGTCTTTCACTTTAAAAATTTGAATGGGAAAAATAGCTGTTTGCCCATAACCAACACCACGTTCTGTTGAAAGGAGTAGCTGCTCCATCACACATCGTCCCTCTGGAGAGGTATCTGTCCCATAATTAATAGAAGAGAAAACGACTTGATTCCCGCCGCGCGAATGAATGCTGTTCATGTTATGTATAAACCCTTCCATCGCCTGATACACCGTATTTATCGTACGATTTAACGCATATTGAATGACTCTTTCCGCTCCGGTCAAACCGTCCAAATCATTTTCCTTATAAGCAGAAATAGGTACAGCCTTTAATTTGTCAAAATCACTTCCCGTAAATTCACAAGCCTTCTTTAATTCTTTTTCATAAGTTACTTTAACAAATGGAGCCATATAGAAATCAAATGCTGGGATGGCTTGTCCTCCGTGCATTTCATTTTGAGCAGTCTCGAGAGAAATACACGCCATTATTGCCGCCCCATGAATCCCCTTGGGACGACGTAGTGCAGCATGATTCACCTCCATTCCATTCTTGAGCAGTTGATCAAGCGGATGTTGTAAGCAAGTTAAGCTTCGAGTTGGATAATAATCCAGATCATGGATATGGATCGCTCCCGTTCGATGCAAGAAATGATGTTCCGGTTTCAGCAATTCGGCTGTCGTATAAGCTTTTGTTGTTTCACTTGCAAACTTCATCATCATACCCGAAGGTGTCTCCGCACTCATATTGGCATTTTCCTTCGTAATATCGTTTGATTCCGCTCTAATAATTGATGCAATCGTTTCAAATGATTTTCCATTTCTAGCTTTCGTTCTTTCTTCATGGTATAAAATATAGGCAGTTGCTACGTCCAATCTTTCATTCTTCACTAGTTCCATTTCAACAATGTCTTGAATTTCATCTACTGAAATTTGCCTTTGTTGAATTTGTGTATGTAAAGCATCCAATACCTTTTGAGCTAGGTTTGTTGTCATTCCTGGTTCTGTAGCTTTTTCAGCCTTTTCAACAGCCTGTATGATTTTTTCAGGGCAAAACGGAACAATACATTTATCTCGTTTGATTACTTCTTGTAAGGTATTCATCATTTGCAAAATCATCACGTTCTTTCGTAAAAAGTATGTGTAAGAAAAGAATGGCGGTTGATTACCTTTTTAATAGGAAGATTCTCCAGTAGGTCAGATTGTTTTAGCATAAAGTTTCATAAAACCCCTCTTTTTGTCGTCAAATAAAAAAGCTATCTCATTGAAAGAGATAGCCTAAAATGGAAACGTTCAGAAATAAAAAAATGGATACGTCTCCATTCCTCAATCCCCGAAGAAATGATTCATCTGTTTTATATAGGCAGGTCTCCTGGCTTTGCTTCATTCTCCGATTCCCTTCCCATGCAGTTGCATAGTGGCATTGAATCATCGTCAGCTTCACAGTTGCGGGGACAGCATCGGAATTACACCGAATTTCCCTATTAAACTACATATAGTAGTACCTGTATAAAACGAACACCATATATTGTTTTCAATAGAATCAAGTGTACCACCCTTGAAATGGAAAGTAAATCTATAAATAGGAAGTTCACGAAAATGTAAAATTTAGACTTCTTATTCATGTACCCTCAAAGGTTATTGATGATATGTTAAAAGAGTTGCATACACATAGAGATCAAATAAACGATTTGCTTCACCATTTAACCATGACCCCGGATATTGTTGGAATGAATCCGATACATGAAATGTAACCGAAAGATATCTCTAGTACCATCCTTACTTTGTTAGCCAAAAAAATAAAGCATTACCCCTGATTTGAGGTAATGCTCTGATATTTTTTACATCATTTAATTTAGGGATGTTGCACTTTTCGTCTTTTGTCCTTTAAAAATAAGTTGATCCAGTGCAAAAGCATTAGAACCTGTTAGAGCAAGAGATACGGCCATTACTAAAAATGCTAAATCCAATTCATATCCAGCCATTTGACCATTTCCTAAAAAACCTGCCGCTAATTTCACTTTTAAGATGGCTCCGAGCATAAGTACCGCAAAAAGAACGGAAACCCATCTTGTAAATAACCCAAGTACTAAGGCAAGTCCTCCCACAACTTCTATTAAAGCCACACCGTAAGCAAGAAACCCTGGAAGCCCTATGCTGCTAAACCATCCTACCGTATTTTCAATCCCACCTTGGAATTTAACGAATCCGTGAATAAAAAAGATGATTCCTAATACTACTCGTAAAATGACAGAACATAATTCAAACTTGTTTTCCATTTTTCTTTTTCCTCCGTGGTTTAATTTTGTTTTGAGATTACTTTTTTGAATCTCCAAACTCTGATTAGAATTGGTTAATTATTTAAATCAGCTAGAATCCATTTCATCAAGTCTTGTTGGTTTTCTACTGAAATTGTATGTCCTTCTGAATAGGATTGAAAAGTAACTTGTGACCCTAGCCCTTGGAAAAACACATGACTGTCTACTCCCCATTCATACGGTAGTACGTTGTCAAATTTACCGTGAGAAATAAACAACGAAAGCTGATTAACAGGTTTCATGTTGTATTCTTCTTTAACGAATCCAGGAATATAACCGCTTAGGGCAACAATCCCCTTGATTCGGTTCCCCAATGTTAAGCCAAGCGTCATGGACAAAATCGCTCCTTGACTAAATCCAAGTAAATATATGCTATCTGGGTTGATTGGATAATTGTCAGTTGCATAATCAATGAAGGTAGTCAACTCACTGATTGCATGGTCAAATGCTTCTCTATGTGGTTTACCAAAGCCTTGAATGGTAAAGTATGCAAAACCTGGTGGTTGAGCTAAAGGACCACGAACGCTAAAAATGTAAAACGTATCTTCTAGTCCCTGAACAAGCGGCAGCATATTTTGTTCATTACTTCCCATACCATGCATCACAAAAATAGCAGGATAGGTTTTATTTGGCTCAATTTGAGATGGTTTACGAAGTTCATAAATCATTGGTGAATTCAATATACCTCATCCCTCCTTAAAATATTTACTCATATAGAAAACAATTCTCTATTAGAAAACACCTGAACAAAAAAATTGTTTCTTAATATGAATACTTGTTGTTTATAAGATAACAACCAAAGATATAGTATGTCAATAGTTTATTTGCTAATATATAATTATGTTTCATAATTGAAAACATTGGAGATGATTCGTCTGGATATTGGAGCCAAAATTCGAGCCATAAGAAACAGAAAAAAAATCACCATTTCTCAGATGTGTGAAGGAACAGGTCTTTCTAAAGGATTTATTAGCAATGTAGAGAACAACAATACTTCACCTTCTATTAATACATTAAGTACCATTGCAACGTTTTTAGATGTCCCTCTACCCTATTTACTGTTAGAAAAGAAGCAGCATATGCGTGTGGTTCGGAAAGAGGAAAGAACCAATTCTTCTTTTAATCATTTAAAAATTGAGCACTTAGCATCCAAAGGCGGACTGAGAACGATGATCGTTGAATTCCCCCCAGGAACTTCCATTGGAGAACCTCATTCACACGAGGGAGAAGAGTGTCACTTAGTTTTGGAAGGAAAAATACTGGCTGAACAAGGAGAGGATTCATTTATTGTAGAAGAAGGTGATTCCTTTAGTTGGAATGCGAGTGTCCCCCACTACGTTAAAAACATTGGAGATAGTAAAGCCGTAGTATTTATTTCTATCTATTCGGAAACTGAATTGATAGATGTATTATGATTTTTAAAAGGGACGGTTCCTTCGCTCTTGTTAGAAGCAAAAGGAACCGTCCTTATTTTTCATGTTTTACTCCTTGGTGGAGACTCTATTAGCAAAAACCACCAATTACCTTTATAATATCCAAGTATAATACAGGCTCTGCTACTTTTTGTAATGACCTTAAAGTTAATGTCTTTTGTTGGGGAAAGGTATCATTTAGTTTTGTTGTTGGTACAATGTAAAATTCCCATTGGCTAGTATCCTGTGGATTAATAATAGTAGGATCCTTTTCTTTCATTAGACAAAAGACATAGATGTCTGCATTCCTTTTGGCATCTGGACTATATTTATTTGTTTCGTAGTCAAATTCCTTTTTATGCCCGATGCTAAAGCTGATCTTCGATGGTTTACCACTATACCAAGCCTGAATGTAAGCAGCTGATTTCACCTCTATTTTCTTATCTTTATAGATCAAGTCATAAGCTTCCCATTCTATTCTGGATTGATTTACAGTCCCAAGTGCCGAAGCAACTAAAAATTCTGCAAATATCCCTCTTAAATTATTTGTTAAGATGTTGTAAAATCCCCATTGCCAAAAATCTAATATGGTATATTCAGTCCCTAATACCTTCTCACCTTGGCTTAGTCGGATATTTGGATTCATCCACTGCACTTCCTTAATAAAATGTCTATCTTTGCTTGTGTACTTTTATAAGTTACCTAAAAATTGAAAATCTAATCCATAAACAAACAGTAAAACTGTCTTGAAGGCTTACATGTATAAACTGCTCAAATCATTAACTTAATTTCAAAAAGATTGCCGAGTGCAGTAAAAAGTTAAATCTTATGGTCAGGTAAAGCCTAAATAGGAGAATAGTAGGGATTGCTTCATTAACTTTAGAGCTAGCTTAGGGCTTTCTTATCCACAACAAAAAAACCACCGTTTCTTGGTGGTTTATAGTACCTTTTCTCTTTTTTCTTCTTCGTAAACTCTTTCCGTTACAAATTGCTTTAATAGGGTTTGGTAAGGAATGCTTTTGATTGCAGCTAAATGTTGTAATCTTTCTAACAAATCCTCTTCGAATCTTATATTAATTGGTTTTGTACTTGTTGAGGTCTTTCTAGGGGGTGGTAGGTCATCTTCGTCATCTTCAGGAATGTAACTGTCTTCTAGCAGTTCTTCGCTCATTCTATGGGTTTCCCAAAACTCAACTGCTTCATCTTCGGTCATTCCTTTTGGAATTTCAGATTCATGGTGGATAATGATTTTTCCATTTTTATTCAACTCTGGTTCTTTTCTGTTTGATAAAGTCATGATTAACTCCTCCTTCTTCTGTTATAGGCACGTTTTTCTGGTTCTTCTGAATCCCAACCTGTGATTGGTCTAATTTTTTTCTCTCTTTTCTCATAAACAATAGTTAGCAATCGTCCATCTTCGGTCATTCCAATTATCTTTCTTCTTCCGTCGTATGCATTGTGTTTACATCTGTTGGGATCGTAAAACACTTGTTCTACTTCCTCCGTTGAAAGATTGTGTCTTTCTACTTTCCATATATTGTGTCTATCCCAATCGAACACGATTCCAGCCTCTCCCTTATTATACATGTATATATTACAGTATATACATAGCACACTATATTTTTTATTATGTTCCCAATCTAAGTTGGGAACATATAGAAGAATTAATAGTAATGATTGTCCTGGTCCATCATTATTTATATATTTCTCTCATTGAGTCTCTATCACATGGTCCATATATTCTTTCGACTTTCACATAGTTATTTTGTATCTTTTACTATCCAATACCTTTCTACATTTTTTTCAATATCTTGTAATTTACTTATCTATTACATTACCTACTTCACCCTCTGAATACATATTCCCCTTCTCCGATTGTAATCTCTCTTTTTCTCACGTGTGGAACTTTACCGCAATTCTCAATTGTCACTAACGTAACCGATACCGTACCACCTTCAAGACAAAATAAAAGAGCCCTGTATAAGGACCCTTTCTTTGTTAGTAATCTATTTTACTTATTAACTATCTTGGTTAATTATTGCTTACTGTTCTATGGCAAGCTTACTCCTCTTGAACTAACATATAAGGTGTACCATTCGTCACGACTAAGCGTCACCTTTAATGCCTCGACACACCCCTGAATCCGTGCAAGGTTTGTTGTTCCAATAACCGGTTGTATCGCTGCCGGATGCTTCATCAACCACGCCAGCACAATGGCTTCCTGCGAAACTTGTTTTTCCTCTGCGAACCTTTGCACCAACAAAGCCGTATTCTTAACATTCTCGCCGGCATTTTCAAGGTCGCGCCCTGTATATATTCCTTTTGCCAGTGAACCCCACGCTTGCAGTTGGATATTTTCTAATTGACAATATTCAAGCGTTCCTTCAGGGAGCACATTGTCACGTGCAGCCACTTGATTCACATGCACCCCTGTTTCAAGCCAGCCGATTTTATCTAGACTCATTTCTAATTGGTTGACAATGAGCTTCTCATTGCAGTTATTTTGCAATAAACGGATTTGCCCGGCACTCATGTTCGAAACACCAAAGTAACGGACCTTTCCTGAAGATTTTAATTGGTGAAAAGCCTCTGCTACTTCTCTTGAATCCATAAGGACATCTGGACGGTGTAACAAGAGAACATCCAAATAATCTATATT
This sequence comes from Robertmurraya beringensis, assembly GCF_042433785.1. Lineage (NCBI taxonomy): Bacteria > Bacillati > Bacillota > Bacilli > Caryophanales > Bacillaceae > Robertmurraya > Robertmurraya beringensis. The sequence goes on from NZ_JBHLUU010000025.1 coordinate 39,665, forward strand.
TAACCTAGAAAGAATACCATCGACACTATCAAGTATATAAGACTTTGAAAAATCATAGCGTGCAGGCAAGCCTTTTTCCTCATCAGGAAAGCGAATCCCAAGTTTCGATTGAAGAATCATGTTTTCACGTAAAGTTGGTTTTTCTTTCAATACTTGACCAAAGACTGTTTCCGCTTTTCCAAATGCATAAATATCAGCATGATCAAACATATTAATTCCGTTTTCCAGCGCAAGTTCCACTACTTCGTGTGCTTGCGTAATATGCTCAGATTGGATCGGATCTCGATTCCATCCCCCTCCAAGCCCCATGCATCCGTAAATAAGTTGACTAGCCGCTAATCCACTTTCATTGATTGGTAATTTCATACATACTCTCTCCCTTTTATATCAAATATTGAGCAATTTCCCCGTTTTCATCTACATAATTAATGACTGATTGATTTGTTTTCAAATCGATAAACAACGTGCAACGCACATCATGTTTTTTCCATAAAATCTGATTTCATCATTGGCCGAATCCAGTACAGAAAATTCCCAATTAAAAGTATCGTATTCATTTCAGAATCTGATCAACTTGATGAGATCGACGAATCTCTTAATAAAGAGGTGTTACGCCTCCGCCCAAGCTCTGATTGACGTTCTAATTTCTATATTCGGATGGTTAAGAGCCTCTTCCATCATTAGAGAAAGATATGTATCTTGTAATGCTTCATCTAACGAATAAAAGGGCTTGCCGGTAGACAAATATTCACCCATCAAAAGCATGCAGGTAGCCACGGCAATTTCATCATCATTCAATCTAGCATTCTTGAAAGGAGTTTTATAAACAAATTCTTCGCCTAGCATCAGTGCGAAATGCGACCATTCCTGATTGCTGTATCTTCCCAAATCGATTCGGTTTAATTCTTGTGTAACAGGTACGTTATCAGGTGTAAGATATCGAACGGTCAAATCGTCAATTTCTCCTCTAACCCCTTGTATAGTCAATTGACGTGTTCGTATAAATGAGTGGTACTGAGCAGGGTCGGAAAAATCAAAAAACGCGACTTTTCCGTTTTCGAATTCCAAAGTCAAACGGTCTCTTCTACAAGAAAAAGTCTCCCCGTCGAAAAGCATGCCTTCACGCCCATATGTCTCTGTTACATCAAAGGAAAACCTTTTCCCGTACATCACACAGTTATCAAAATCAATATTAAGAAACTTCCGAATCATACTCGTTCCATGATATCCATGCAGCGATGATAGATTAACGTTACTTACTTCTCCAAGTTTTCCGTCTTGAATGACTTTCAGCCAGGAAGCATATAAAGGCTGAAGAAAATATTGTTCGGCTATTTGTATTTTTGCATCGTATTTTTTCGCTTGTTCCCACAGTTCTTCCAACGATTCAATGGTTTCGCCAGGAGGCGTTTCGCATAAAACTGGAATCCCTTTTTTGAATAAATCTATCAAATAATCGGTAACTGTACCTCTCTTAATCGACAATACCACATAATCTGGATTACTTTGCATCAAGTCATCTAAAGAATTCACCACTTTCACCCCAAAGGTTTCAGCGAATTTCTCCCCTTTTTCTTTATCCCTGATCAATACTTCTGTTAATTCATATTGATCAGGAATCGCCCTCGCAATTCGTATGTAAAATTCAGCACGCCACCCAGAACCAATTAGTCCAAATCGAATTTTCCCCATGTTGACTCCTCCTTTATTCTTTTACTCCACCTGATGTTAACCCTGCAATAATCCTCTTCTGGAATAATAAGACTAAAATAATTAGCGGTACGGTTACGACAATCGAAGCGGCAGCCATATCACCCCATGGAAGTTCATAGTTACTTGGGAATAGAGAAATTCCCACCGGTACCGTTCTCATATTGTCATCTGTCATAAACGTTAATCCATAAATATATTCATTCCATGAATTGATAAACACCAACAAAGCTACCGAGAATGTGGCAGGCTTGATTAATGGCAGCATGATCTTAAAGAAAATTTGCATCCTAGTACACCCGTCAAGAATAGCTGCTTCCTCGAAGCTTTTCGGTAATTGACTGAAGAAATTAGTTAACAACCAAATCGATAACGGCAAAGCGAATGTGATATAAGGAATGATTAACCCGGCATATGTATTCAATAACCCCAGATTCTTTAAAATTAAAAACAATGGGCTTACGGTTGAAATTGTAGGGAACATCGAAATGCTTAAAATCGCCATAAGCACTACTTTTTTCCCTTTAAAGCGGAGCCTTGCCAAAGCATAGGAGGCAGAAGCGCCAATCAAGATGCTTAAAAATGTTGTAATCGAAGCAACGATAAAACTATTTAATAAATACCGTGCAAACGGATGTTTTTCAAACACGTTAAAATAAAATTGGACGTTTATTTTGCTCGGAAACCATTTTGCAGGTATAGATGCTATTTCCGACAGCGGTTTTATTGACGTTAAAAATTGCCAGATAAATGGCAGCATAATAAAGACTAAAAACAAGAGGACCATGATATAAAACAAGGAATTTTTTAGCATTTTCTTCGTTTTAACATCCATCTTATACCTTCCTTTCCTGAAACTAAGCTAGATTTTTGCCTAAAGCTTTCATGTAAATCAGACTAATGATAAAGACGATGATAAAAATCAGAATAGACAGCGCAGAACCATATCCGAAATCTAGGAATTTCATCAGGTTATTATACGCATATAAAGATACACTTTCAGATCCATTGGCCCCACCGGTCATAACGGAAACCAAATCAAAGACTCTAAATGCATCTAATGTTCTGAATAACAAAGCAACTAATATCGTACTTTTTACCATTGGCAAAGTAATTTTCACAAACGACTGAAAGGCATTTGCTCCATCAATTTTGGCAGATTCATACAATTCATTCGGGATCATTTGAAGTCCAGCTAGTATTAATAAAGCCATAAACGGAGCCGTCTTCCACACATCTGTGATCACAAGCGCCATGAAGGTACCGCTCTCTGTACTTAACCAAGCTTTATATTCATCAATAATCCCCATTCGAAATAACACATCATTAAACAAGCCATACTGGTCATTATAGATAAATTTCCACATAAGAGCAGATACAGTTGTTGGAATCGCCCATGGAATCAAAATGGCTGCCCGGACCATTCCTCGTCCTTTAAACGTTTTATTCATGATGAGTGCAGCACCCACACCAATGATCAATTCCAATACAACGGTCGTTATCGTGAATTTAAATGTAAAACCAATGGAAGCTAATGCTCTTGGATCTTGAAACAATTTCACATAATTCTCAATCCCAATAAACGGAAATCCAGAACCTGGGTCTGTCAACACCATTTCATGCAAACTAATCCAAAAAGTTCTTACGATTGGATAAACAGCAATAATCAACAACATGATAATCGCTGGGGACATCATGATCCAGGCGTCTCTCGTTTCCTGTTTTTGCAGTGAACTTTTCATTCCCACATTTATCCTTTCTTATGAAATCACCTGCAGAAAGTCAGGTATTCTGCAGGTGATATTCATTTTTTCTTATTTGCTTAACTCTTCAAGTTCGCTTTGGGTCTTATCTAGCGCCTTTTCCACGCTCACTTCTCCAGTTAAAGCAGAGTGGATATTTCTTTGAATAGCATCAGAAACCTTTGCGTACTTAGGAGACATCGGTCTTGCTTTACCATTCATAATAATTCCATAAAACTCTTCGTAAAACGGATTGACTTCTAGAACTTCTGGATCTGTATAAACCGATTGTAATACTGGTGGTTGTGCCGCGATTAAATTCATTTCTTTTTGTGCTTTTTCACCAGACAAATATTTTATGAAGTCAACAGCTGCTTCTTTTTGGTCTTCGTCTATGGCTTTATTGATGACAAGATTTAAGCCACCTAAAGTTGAATGTGGTTCATCCCCATTTGGACCAATTGGTAAAGTAGCTACTCCAACTAGGTCTTTTACTTTTGAACCCTCACGGTTTGCTTGGCTCCAGAATCCAGACCAATCACGTAAAAATAAAGCTTTACCATCTAAAAATACTTGTTCACTTTCTGGTTCTGTATAGGTGGTAATTCCTTCTGGAGCATAATTTTTCACTAAATCAGCCATAATTTTTGTAGCTTCGATATTGTTTTCAGAATTTACAACTGGTTTGCCAGAAGAGTCTAATACTTCCCCTCCATTATTCGCTACAAATTCTACCCAGTTACAAACCAAAGCTTCCGATTGTGCGGCTTGGAAATCTGCCACATATTCAACCCCATTTACACCCTTTGCTTTTTCTGAAAGATCCATCCATCCTTGGTATGTAGTAGGCGGTTGTACTCCCAGTTGTTCGAGCACGTCTTTACGGTAAAATAGAGCGCTTGCATTAGTGAACCATGGGAACGATACCAGTTTCCCATCGTACGTTGCCGCATCAATGGTTCCAGGCAGGTACTTATCTTGTGTAGATTCATCAAAATGTGGAGTTAAATCTTCTAACCAGCCAGCGGCAGCAAACTCTGATACATAGACCACATCCACAGCCATAACATCTACACTTGTATCACCAGAAGCTAACTTGTTGACGAAATCATCATGAACCACGTTTGCATCCTGTGGCAAAATATTCGTTTCCACTTTCACTTTGTCTTGACTTGCATTGTACTCATCGATCAATTGTTGAGCCGGTTTTCCAATTCCTTGGTCAAATGAGAACGTGATTGTCACAGGTTCATTTGATGATTCCGAGTTTGAAGTTGAAGATTTACCACTGCATGCTGCTAAAGAAAAAATGAGTGAACCTGCAACTAATGGTGCCAATAATTTTTTAACTTTTTGCTTCATTAAGTATCCCCCACCTTAAATTAAATTTAGGAAAACGTTTTCCTAATGTGAAAACGTTTTCCTCCGTTAAATAGAATTATAGATTATAAGGATGTCTCAAATCAATCAAAATTTTTAAAAAATTTATATTATTTTAATAGGTTTTCTTTAATTCTACCCTCTAAATACTAAAATAGTGTCATTTATGTAAAAAATAAAAAAGAAAAACAAAAAGAACAGGAAAAGGATTTCCTGATCTTTAAAGTTTATCTATATTCTACGCACACTATTTCTTCTAATTATTTTATGTGGTACAAATTGTGTCTTTGGTATCGTTGTATTCTTTTTACTCATAAGCTTAAAAAGCGTCTTTGCTGCTTTAACACCCTCATCAAAGTAAGAAATTCTAACCGTCGATAATTCAGGGGTAAAGTATTTTCCTATTTCTGAGTCATCGAACCCTAAAATGGAAATATCGTCAGGAACTGAAACTTGAGCACTTTTTAAAAATCTGATCGCCCCAATAGCCATTACATCGTTGCAGACCATTACTGCAGTTGGTAATACTAAATTTTCTTCATAAATTCTCTTCATACAATTATATCCGGAGTCAAAGGTGAAATCCCCATGTTCAATATATGAATCCGGAACTACAAGTTCGTTTTCTTTTAAGGCTAACTGAAATCCTTTCATCCGTTTTTGCCCAGACGAATAATCATTTTCGGGTCCGCCTATAAATGCGATTTTTTTATGATTATTTTCAATTAAAAAAGAGACCGCATCGTATGTTGCCCGAATATTGTCATGAACGACTGTATATAATATTTCTTCCCCACCTGATGCTTCTTGAGTGACCAAAACTACTGGGAATTCATTCTTTTTCATTCCATCTATTAGAGTAGGGTTTACATCGACTCCTGCAAATAAAACACCATCTATTTTTTTATCTCCTAATATCTTTAATAGTTCAATTTCCTTTTCCTGTTTCCCCCCCGATTCACAAACCATTAAAGTATAATTTTTTTGTTCACAAACACTGTTAATTCCCTTCGTTAAAGCACCGAATACGGGATTTGAGATATCCGGTACTATAATTCCGATAATGTTTGTTTGATTAGTAATTAAACCTCTTGCTAAGGAATTAGGCTTGAAATCATTTTTTTTAATTACTTCTTCTACTCTCTTCTGTAATTCCGGACTAACTGTTTTTGATTTATTAATGACTCTTGAAACAGTTGAGATTGAAACCTGTGCCTCTTTAGCAATATCTTGAATAGTAATGGACATACAATCACCACCTCGAATTGGAGAAAACGTTTTCCTTTGTAAATCCTATATTACTAAACTTTTTTTATGTTGGTCAATTATATTTTTAACCAAAATATCATTAACCTATAATGTGATTGATTGTACACCTATAAATATTAATTTTCTATTCTGGTAAAAAAATAAAACAAGGCAGACTTATACCTTCCTTAAGTCAGCCCTGTTTTTTGATTCATGCAAAATGAAGTTCTTTTCTCTCATCCATTCTCTTACCATATGTCCATTCCTTTAAATGAACATATACTTCTTCCCCGATGGAAAATTCAGCAAAAATATCTTGATGAACTACCCACTGCTCCCCTTCAACCATAATCGTATAGTGAATCTCTTTTCCTTGATATTGCACATTCGTGATTATTCCTTTTACACCATCGTCACTCAATGAGAGTTCTAGTTGTTCGGGTCGAGCTGGAAAGAGGTTTTTCGCTCTTAATTCTGAGGTGACCGCCGTTCCATCCCATTTAATAGAAGGTTGATGAAATGGATAAAAGGCCGTACCTTCCCATTTTCCTTTTATTAAGTTCGCTTTCCCCACAAAGGAGGCAACGAATGATGTGGTTGGTGAGCTATAAATTTCCTTCGGAGTTCCTACTTGTTCAATCTTTCCTTTATTCATGACAACGATTTTATCCGCCATGGCTAGTGCTTCACTTTGGTCATGTGTCACATACACAATTGAAGCCTTTGTCACTTGGTGAAGTTGCTGAATCTCCTTTCGCATCCCCATTCGCAATTCAGCATCTAAGCTACTAAGTGGTTCGTCCATTAACAATAAGGCGGGTTTAGGAGCGATCGCACGTGCTAAAGCCACCCTTTGTTTTTGACCTCCTGAAAGTTCACTTGGCATTCTTTCTCCAAGATGATGCATATCTACCATTTTTAACACTTCGTCCACTCGATGATCGATGCTGGGTTTCAGTTCTTCACTTAAAAATTGATGGTGTTTTAGAGGAAAACGAATATGATCCCTTACATTCATATGCGGCCACAAAGCAAAGGATTGAAAGACCATTCCGATATTACGCTTTTCGGGTGGCAAGAAGAAGGTTGAGTTCGCGATTAATTTATGATTCATCCACACATCTCCTGAAGATGGTGAATCAAAACCAGCTAATAATCGAAGCAATGTGGTTTTCCCACAGCCTGATGGCCCAAGAATTGCAACAAACTCCCCTTCTTTTATATCCAAGTTGATTTGACGCAAGGCGTTAAAGGAACCATAATTTTTATTTACGTTCTTAATTTGAGTGGTCATGATGCAACATCCTCCTATCCCATACCTTTTGCAAGACCGCTACCATCATAATGGCTAATAAAATAAACAAAACAATGATACTTGAGAAAGCAGTGGAGTAAGTGGAATACCCTGCTTGTTCAAAATTGAAGATCACAAGCCCGATCGTCTCCGATCCACTAGACCATAAAAGGGAGGAAACCGTTAGTTCCGTTAGTGCGGTTAAAAAGACAAGTAATGCACCACTGATGACTCCAGGAAAAATCAATGGTATTAAAATTTGCTGCCATTTATAAAATCCATTCGAACCACTCACTCTCGCTGCTTCCTCCATCGAAGGGTCAACCTGCATAAACGCGGTAATGCTTCCCCTGACCTGTAAAATTAAAAAACGGGTCACATAAGCGATGAATAAAATCGTGATGGTTCCGTAGATTCCGGGATTCCAACCCGGGATGGGTTCCATCCAAGCAAAAATCATCGCTAAGGCTAAAACCGTACCAGGTAAGGCATAAGGAATGCCAATAATCATTTCTACCCCTTTTGAGATCATAGAGGGCTTTTTTGTCCTAACGTAAGCTATTCCCGTACCGATCACCAAACAAACAACCGCCGTGAAGATCGCTAAGTTAGCACTGTTTTTTAAAGAAGTGATGGCCTTTTGATTCTCAAGCAACACAAATTGATAGTTTTTTAAACTTATATTTTCAAGTGCAAACTGCAACCCATATGCTTTAATCAGTGAGGCAGAAAGCATAGATAGAAGCGGAACCATGGTGGTTACTAGCAAAAAGCTCCATAACAGCAGTTCAATCGTAAGACGGGTTCTTTTAGTTAATAGGAATCGAGGTTCTTTATCCTCTACCGCTGTTTCCGTATGTTTAGCCTTTTTGAGTAGCAACCACTGAACAAACGTACCTGTTAAGGCAATGAATCCTAAAATCACCGATAAAGTCGCTGCCCGTTCAAAGGAATTTGGCCCAAACCCTACGATTTGCTCATAGATATATGTGCTTAGCACTCGGATATTACCTGGTATTCCAAGAAACGCAGGAATACCAAAATTATCCAAGCTGGCAAGAAAGGCAAGAAACCCACCACTCGCTATTCCAGGTATTGCTAGCGGAAGGGTGATTTTTTGGAAAGACTGCCACTTGCTTGCTCCTGACACCCTTGCCGCATATTCCAGATCACGAGGAATTTTTCTAAGAACACCCACCGTCAATAAATAGACAAGTGGATAATGCGAGAATCCCATAACCATAATGATTCCTTGTAAACTATACATATTCAAAGGTTCTACTGATCCCGGAAGCAAGCTTAATAGATGAGCGAAAAATCCATTTTTATTCATGAACTGAGTCCATGCTAAGGTTGTGATATAAGACGGAATAATAAAAGGTAAAAAAATAAAAACTTGAATCAGCTTTTTTCGCCTAATATTGGTGTACGCTACTACCCAAGCCGTCATCACCCCTAAGACGATCGCAATAATCGACGAACCTCCAACGACATATAACGTGTTTTCAATCGTTTTCCATGTAGAACGATCTTGAAGGACGGACGTATAATTTCCTATGGTGAAGCTACCCTCGGAAGAAAAGCTTAGAAAAACCAGTCTAAATATAGGTAAAACAAAAAAGACCACGACGAAACCTACACCTATGAATAACAACCATTTATTTTGGTTTTGAACTCGACTCATAACATTTTGCAACATTCAGGATTTCTCTCCTTAGATGATTATGACCTTATGAAATAAGGCTAACTCAACGGAAGAATTTGAGTAGCCTTATAGCTATGAAGAACTTCTATTGTCCAAAAATGGTTTCAAATTCCTTTTTATCATCTTCTCTTGCTTGATATAATTCACTAATATCTGCATCCATCACATTCATTTCGTCAATCGTTTGTAACCCTTCTGGCGCTTCCACACCTTTGCGTATTGGTGTATAACCAATTTCCGCGGCTAATTCTTGACCTTCTTCTGATAAAACGAAATCAACAAACGCTTTGGCTGCTGCTTCGTTTTCCGCATCCTTCATAATCCCGATTGGTTCTGTGATCACTGGTACTCCTTCTTTTGGATAAATCAGTTCTACTGGAGACCCTTCAGCTTTTGCTCGTGCAACGATAAAGTCCACAACCATCCCATATGATTTTTCACCACCTGCAACCGCTTGAAGAACCGCTCCATTCCCTTTTGTCACCGTCATGTCATTTTCTTTTAAACTCTTAAAATAGTCCCAGCCGAAAGTTTCATTTCGTGTAAATACACCTAAATTATAAGCAGCTGCTCCTGAATAAAAAGGACTTGGCATGATAGTTTCCCCTTTAGAGCTCTCATCTGTTAAAACATCCCATGAGTCCGGCATTTCCGATACATTCGCTGTGTTTGCTACTAAGGCTGTCGCCATCACCTTTGTCCCCGCATACATGCCATCTGGATCGACTAGATTAGAAGGAATTTCACTGAGTTCCTCTGACTTATATTCAAGTAATAGATCGTCTTCTTTCAAATCCTCAAACGTGACCGAATCCGCTACTAATAAGACATCTGCTTGAATATCTCCCGCTTTTTGCTCCGCTTTAATTTTGCTAACGACCTCTTCTGTTCCTGAACGATACGTTTGAACAGTTACATCAGGATATTTCTGTGTGAATGCATCTACTAATTTTTGTGCATCTTCATCTGGTTGTGAGGTGTAAAAAGATAGATCTCCTTCAATGGCAGCTGCACTTTCACTCGTTGCATTACTTTCCTCACTCCCACAACCAGCAAGTGCGATTGATACAAGACCTAATAGTAATCCACCTTTTACTTTATTCATGTTTCCTTCCTCCTTAAGAATGTTGTTTTTGTGAATTGAAAGGTTGATTTAATGATTCGTATGTAATTTTTGCAAGTCTCTTTATGAACGATGCCTACTATTGCTCGTCTGAATACACGGATTGGATATGTAATCCACCCTCCTCTCCGAAACTATAGATGTAAGTGTAATAGATCGATATTAAGAGACATTAGACGCACGACTAATTTTTTGAAAATTTCTTGTAAAGGGAAACATTTTTATTTTTGCTTTCTTTAGCTTTTCAGATAGTGTTATTTACTAGAATAGGTGGTTTTCAGAAGGTTTAGGGGAGGAAGAAATGTTAATTTTGTGTTAGGAATTTACATTTTCTTATTATATAATAATCATTTCACCTCGCATGTGCTTGATCAGACTCAGATGTGAATTTATTAAGATAAGTAAGTTATTAAAAGGATGGTAGCTTCCAAAGTATAATAAGCGGAGTTTTTCCGGTTAGATGCAGAACGAAGCCCGTTTCGGGGGTTAATAAGGGGAGGTTTTCCGGTTATGTAAAGGAAAAAGCCATATTTTCACGTTTTTCGAGTCTATAGGCGGAATTTCTCCGTCTATTAAAGCTATTTTTTATCGTATTTTTTAATTAAGCGGAATTTTTCGGCTATTAAAACTCATTTGCCGCTAATTTGCAAAAGTAATAAAAACAGAGACCGGATTCACCCAGAATCCGGTCTCCTTTATGATGGAACTAGGAACTATAACGTAACAGCTACACCATTCTCACTTGTAAATTTCGGCAGCCATTCACCATGTGCTTCAATTAAGTCGTCACATAGAGAGATAATGTCGTCCATGGATAACTCAGCAGCGGTATGCGGGTCAAGCATGGCAGCCTGGTAAATATATTCCTTTTTCAACGTGACTGCTGCTTCGATGGTTAAGAGTTGTGTGTTGATATTCGTACGGTTTAATGCTGCGAGCTGCTCTGGAAGGTCCCCCACATAGGTTGGAGTAATTCCGCTGCGGTCCGCGATACAAGGCACTTCGACACAAGCTTTTTCTGGAAGATTGCTAATTAGTCTACCGGTATTTAAGACATTCCCACCAAATTTAAACGGAACATCTGTCTCCATGGCTTCAATAATGCGCGATCCATATTCACGAGAACGAACATGATTCAAGGAATGATTATTAACCAGATCCTCCCTCATGGCTACCCAATCATTAATTTGCTTTTCACAGCGACGTGGGTATTCATCTAGCGGTATATTGAAACGCTCAATTAACTCAGGGTAACGAGATTTGATAAAGTACGGGTGATATTCCGCATTGTGTTCAGATGACTCCGTCACATAATATCCAAACTTATCCATAAGCTCAAATCGAATCATATCGCCATGCTTTGTTTTTTGCAATTCACGGGCTCTTCTCTTAATTTCAGGATACAAGTCCACGCCATCCTTGCTAACCTCAAGCAGCCACGCCATATGATTAATCCCGGCAATTTTCTCCTTCACACCTGTACGGTCCATGCCCAATGCCTCAAATAAATCTTTTGTACAAACCTGCACACTGTGACAGAGACCAACCGTTTTAATATTGGTAAAACGATTCATGACCCCAGTCAAGACAGCCATCGGGTTGGTATAATTCATAAATAAGGCATCCGGACAAACTTCTTCCATATCCTTCGCAAAATCAAGCATCACCGGAATCGTTCGTAGGTTACGGAAGATTCCGCCGATTCCAACTGTATCGGCAATGGTCTGCCGTAAGCCATATTTTTTCGGAATTTCAAAATCGATCACGGTACTCGGTTTATAGCCTCCAACCTGGATCGCATTGATAACATATTTCGCGCCTCTTAAAGATTCCTTCTGATCCGTATACGCTTTAATCGTTAGGTTTTTCCCGAGTGTTTCCTTTAAATTGTTTAGCATTTGTTCGGAATCACGCAAACGTTGTTCATCAATATCAAATAAGGCAAATTCGAAGCCATCCAACGCGTCAACAAACATGCAATCTCCTAACACATTTTTTGCAAATACGGTACTACCTGCTCCAAGAAAAGTAATTTTAGACATAAGTGAACCTCCAATTTTTTAAGTGAGTTTGTTTAAATATATGAAGCTTTTTCTCGTAAATTATCCTTTAACCGATCCAGATGCCAACCCTTTAACAAAGTGCTTCTGCAATAGCAGAAACAATACGACCATCGGAAGGACAGCCATGATGGCGGCGGCAGCGACAAGATTCATTCGGTTGGCATTTTCCCCAAAGAATCCTGCCAGCGCAACGGTACTAGTCTTCACTTCCTCTGCTTGAAGGAAGAAGATGGCGAATTGGTAATCGTTCCAAATGAATACACATGAAATGATTAAAATGGATGCCGTAACCGGCTTCAACAAAGGGAATACAATCCGGAAAAAGATACCCAGTGTGCTAGCACCATCCATTTTTGCGGCTTCTTCCAATTCCTTAGGTATCGTCGAGCGAATAAAGCCTGAATACAAGAAAATGGCTAATGGAAGGAATGACGCCACATTATTCAAGATGGCAATTTCGAGAGTATTCATCATTCCGATGTCGACTACAAGCTTATATAATGGAACTAAAGCGGTTAAAGGCGGAATCACCATCACCGCAATAAATATCATGAAAACAAATTTATTTAGTTTCGTCTGCCTTCTGGCCAAGGGATAGGCGGCCATCGAGCCCAGAACTATCAATAATAAAGCACTTACAAAGGTAATAATCGAAGTATTCGAAAGTGCATTGCCAAGACTCGCCGTTTCCCACGCCTCCGCAAAGTTCTCAAACGCCAGGACCTTGGGAAACACCCATTTCGAACTAAAATCTCCCCTTTCCTTTAATGCGGTCGTAATCAAAATATAAAAAGGAATTAGGTGAAAGGCTGAGATCAAAAGCGCAACTCCTGAGAGTAACCACTTTTTCTTTTTACCCATATAGTCCATTACGCCTCAATCTCCTTCCGTTTGAAGTACACAAGCGCTGCCAGACTAAGAATCAAAATGATGATAGCCATAAATACCCCTTGCGTCGCGGCATATCCCGCATCTTGTCTATTAAAATAAAGGTCATACATAAACGTAGACATGGATTGCGACGCATAGCCCGGTCCGCCGCCTGTCAGCGAAATGATGACATCGAACAATTTCAATCCCCCAATAATGTTAATAACCATGTTGATGGTGATGGAAGGCATTAACATCGGCAGAGTGATATTTTTAAATTGCTGAAAACTAGACGCTCCGTCAATTTGTGCCGCTTCGTAATAATCCTTTGAAATACTTTGCAATCCAGCCAAGTAAATAATCATCGCAATCCCGACAAACTGGAAGGTATTAACGAAAACGATCAACCAAATATTAATTTTCGGATCGCCTAAGGCATTAATTTTATCCAGTCCGAAAAATACAAGCAGATCATTCAGTGCCCCGCCTTGGAAGGCAAAGAAAAAGTAGAAGATATAGCCCATAATCAGCGGGCTGATGATCACCGGAAGGTACACAATTGTCCTCGTAAAATTTTTCATGTAGATTCTTTGGTTTAATAAAAGTGCGTACCCAAGACCGATCACGTTTTGCAAAACGGTACTGCCAACACCATACAGCAAGGTGTTTTTTACGACCAGCCACGTATCCGGATCCTTCAGCATCCTCGTATATTGACTGAAGCCCACATAGTCGTACGTTTGTGAAAACCCGTTCCAGTTTGTAAAAGAAATTTTAATCCCGTTTAAAAATGGATAAAGGATGAAAAAGCAGACAGCTGCTAGAGCGGGAAGATACATCCACCAAAGCGAGGATTCCTTCCGCCTTTTACGGTTCCTTTTCACTTCTACAGAAGAGCCGGCCATCGACTTGCTTCTTGTCTCCACTCCTATCAACGTCACCAACTCCTAGAATGTTAGATTAGGAGGAGAGGCGATAACACCTTCCTCCCTCACAAAACTATTTCTTCTGCTCTAGCAATCTCTTATATTCCACTTCCATCTTTTTCGAAACTTCTTCCGGTGTCATTGTTCCAGATAATAATTCTTGACCAGTAGCACCCATTGGGTCCCACATACCGCTTGGCAGGTAAACTCTGTCGAAGTAAGGTTCAACTTTAACATCTGCGTACTTTTCGTAGTATTCAGAGTAATAGTTTTTCGATTCCGTATTGGTCAGACCACTTGGAAGAGACGTCCCCTCCGCAATCTCTTTCACCATCTCCGGCTGCGAAATAAATTCTAAGAACTTTTTCGCTTCATCTTTGACTTTAGAATCTTTCCAAACCGCTAATGTATGACGCTCGCCACCAATCCAGCTCGGCTCGTCGCCATCCTCGATCACAGGCATGGGAATAACCCCAAGCTTGACCTCTGGGTTTACCTCTTCAACAGAAGGACCAAGCATTCCGCCGCCTACGATAAATCCAATTTTGTTCTGCGCCATTAAGTCGACCATCTGATGATTCTGGGCTGTCAATATATCTTCATTCAGGAGCTTCTTCTCGTGCATTTCCTTTAGTTTTTCTGCTAGAAACGTATAATTTGACCAATCGAACGTCCCATCTAGCAATTCTTTTTGATAGTTTTGTTCTCCAGTAATTAATAGTGGTGTGGAAAACTGATCAAAATACTGTCCGAATGCGGATTTATCAGAACCAGCAAACCAAAGTGGCGTCACTTCGCCCTTTCCTTTTTTCTTGATGGTTTCAAGTGCTGTCACGAACTCATCAAAGGTGGTCGGCGGCTCAATTCCATATTCCTCTAGCAAGGTTGCGTTATATGTAAGTCCGTCTTTTGCCTGGTTTAGAGGGTACGCATAGACTTTTCCAGATTCATCTTTTAAAATTTGCTCCAGTGCTGGATCCAGATCCTTCACCCAGTCCATATCTTTTAAATCTTCAACATATTCCCCGTAACGGTGAATCGCCCAGCCGTGGGTATCAAATAAGTCAGGCATATCATTGGCTGCCATTTTAACCCGCAGCATTCCTTCGTACCCATCTGCAGGATAATTTTCTTTAATATCGATATCAGGATTTTCCTTTTCAAACTTTTTTACCACATTTTGCAGCGTGATTTTATCTGCTTCATTTGTTACCGTCGAATACAAGTTTACAACCGTCAGATCACTGTTTGCTTCATTCCCCCCGGATGCTTTACTGCATCCAGCCACAATCGTTGTCAACGCGGCTGCAACCGCCACTGTCTTTAAAAACTTTTTCAAAATAAACGCCCCCTTAGTCATTTTTTAAACAATAAGTAAAATTACCTATTCAAATGAGTTCATTTTCTTGCTGACGTTTGGGAGCAACTATATAATAGAATTAGCTCCCGTTCATTGGTGGAGTAGTTAGTTTTCGCCCAATGCAGTGTGATGGCAGTCACTTTGCACCCTGTAAGCTTTCATGCTGTGCAGGGTGGGCGTTAAATAGGTGAACAAGATCTACATGGTCGAAATATCCGAGAACCACCTCCTAAAAAGTTATTTATTTTTCTTGCAGCTCTCACGGATTACCAATTCAGTTGGCAGGGTGACGGTTAATGGAAGCTCTCTACCATTCAGGCGATCTAGTAAAAGTTTTACTCCTGTTTTCCCCATTTCCAACGTATGCACTCTGATGGTCGTCAAAGGTGTACTTGCGAATGAGGCAGCTTCAATATCGTCAAAGCCAATAATGGCTACATCCTCAGGAACGTTGAGATTGGCTTCTTGTAATGCTCTTAACGCCCCAATCGCCATCGGATCACTGGCAATAAAAAACGCCTCGGGAAAATTCCTCATTTTAATTGCTTTTTTCATTAATTCATAACCCTGTGCCATTGTATACTCACCAATTAAAACGGTCTCCGGGTCGAATATTTTTTGTTCTTTCATCAAACGTTCAAAGGTAGTGAGACGTTTATCTTCAGAGAGGAACTTTTGATTTTTGCTATGCTCCTTCTCCCTTCCTCCGATATACCCGATTCTCTTGTAGCCGGTGGCTAAAAGATGCTTGATCGCTTTCTCTGTGGCCTTTTCAAAATCAATCACCACCGCATCATACAAATCCTCGTTAGGCGAATGGTTAATGTACACCACATTTTCCACTTTACTGATGGCCTTGAGCGCGATCTCTTTTACCCTGCCCACGACAATGAGTCCATCAAGGCCGTCAATCATTTGATTGGTCTCCGTTTCATGTAAACGGAGCGTAACGGTTCTGATCCCATGATTCGCAAGTTCCATTTCAATGCCTTGGCGGATGGATAAAAAGTATGGATCATTGATCTCCTCGTCCAATGATTGGGTAACGATAATCCCGACATGTTTCGAAGTCTGCTGTTTTTGTTTCAACCGTCTTTCTAAAATCGTTTCGTATCCAAGTTCCTTAGCGACATGGAAAATACGTTCCCTCGTTTCATCCTGAACGGAAATCGTATCATCGTTATTTAAGACCCGTGAAACCGTAGATGCCGACACATTCGACTTGTCCGCAATATCCTTGATAGTAGCCATCTCATAACCCTCTTCATGTTCTTTTCGACACCCGTAAATTTTTTACTTACGGATTACTAAAATATTTACTGGGTATATTCGAATAATAACATCTTATGGAAGGGCTTACAAGTGTAAAAACTAAATTTTCTAAAAATTAATATAGTTTTTTTATTGTAAAAACACAGGTATAGTACGATTTTTTTATTAATGATTAATTCCCAACTAGTAAATTATTTAGTAATATCCTTATTGATAATAAACATAAAAAAGGAAATAACCCGTCAAGGCTATCCCCTATAAGTTTTCCAATGATTATTTAATTAATATACTACTAAACCACTTCAACCCCAGCAGTTTCATCTCTCTTTGTTTCTTCACTTTTAACCGTAAAATGACTCTTTTCAATGATTAAAGACACAACCACCCCACCAATAATGGCCCAGAACGGTGAACTTACACTAAAGAAGCTTACACCTGACATGGCGATAATTAATGCGAAGAAAGCCCCTATTTGAAATTTACTATCAGAGAAAGCGGCTTGGAGGGAACTTAAGAGAACACCAATCATAGCAAGACCTGCGACGGTAGCAACTAATACTCCCGGCATGGCAGAGACAAATGGAACAACGACACCTGCAAATAAACCAAAGGAAGCAAATAATGTTCCATTTACAATTACCGCTGCATAGCGACCTTCTTTCTTCTCACCTGCTTCTTGAGATGAACAAATGGCTGTCATCGGACCAGCTATATTTGCATTATGACCTCCAAAGAATGAGGTGACAATTCCTCCAATTCCACTCCAAACCGTCATGGCATTGACTGGTGGTTTATAGCCTTGAGCCATTAATACCCCCGTGGCTTGTGCATTTTCTGCCCCAATGACTAACAGAGCAAGTGGAATAGCGATGGAAACAATGGCATCGAGACTAAAGCTTGGCATAACGAGTTGAGGGGTTATGAATCCGCTTTCAACATCTCCCATTTTGAATTGATTTAAAAGTAGGGCTACAATCATGGAAACGACAAATGCAGAGACAATAGGTGGCACTTTTTTGAGATATCTTGAGGAAAGTAAATAGACAACAACAGCAGAACCAGCAATTAATGGTGCTGCTTCAATAGAGGTAATCATACCCGTTCCAAAACGGATCATGGCTCCAACAATCATTCCCATGACAATTGGTAAAGGGATCCACCTCATGATTTTTCCGATGAGTCCTGTCACACCGAGAATAAGAACTAGGACACCAGCAACGAAATAAGCTCCAGCTGCTTCATTTAATGAAAATTGCGTAAGGGCACCTGCAACCAACACCGCACCTGGAATCGAATACGCACCAGCAATGGGTTGACGATATTTTAAAGCTAAATAAATACCTAAAAGTCCTCCGAAGAAATAGATGGCAAATAACCAAGAAATCGCTTGTTGATGGGTTAATCCTCCACTTGCTGCACCACCAATAACAATCAACGCTGGACCTGTACATCCAAAGATAGCTGCAAGAGTTCCCGCGCTTAAGGTGTTAAGATTTAAGAATTTAGGCACACCTTTTAAACTTTGACCTAGATTAAACTCACTCATTTCGAATCCTCCTTTTATTTGAAAATTCGGAAAATTAATCATAAATTGAAGTTAAGGTTCGCCCCCCAAAAAGGGGAGGTAATCTCCCCTTCTCTTACTTCCCTGTAAAATGAGGTTTTCTCTTTTCAGCAAATGCAGCTACCCCTTCACGGAAATCATCTGTTGTTCTTAACAGTCCGTATGCTTTTCCTTCAATATCTAGTCCAGCACTTAGCGGCGATTCCTCTGCTGCATTTAACACCGCTTTACATACCTTTTGAGCAAGCGGTGAAAATCTCACTAGCTCCTCGGCTAATAATTCCACTTCTTTATCTAATTCCTCTTTAGACACCACTTTTGTTACTAATCCCCATTGATAGGCCTCATCAGCTGGAATTCTTCTGGCTCTCATAATCATGTCTTTGGCTCTAGTCAATCCTACCGCTCTTGCTACACGTTGGGTTCCACCGCTTCCTGGGATCATACCAAGATTCATTTCAGGTAATGCCATAAGCGTATCATCTGCTGCTATTCTAAAATCACAGGCCATGGCAATTTCAAATCCCACTCCAAATGTGTATCCTTGTAATTGAGCAATAACGGGCTTTGGTGAACGTTCCGGGGCTGCAACATGAACCGCGAGATGTGATAATTCTTCCTGATGTGTTTCCATAAATTCAGGAATACTTCCTCCTGCGCTAAATGCTTGAGTCCCTTCACCCTTAATAATAATCACGCGAACTTCATCATCTTGATCTAGTTCCTTAAATATTTCAGCAAATTGGGCTCTTGCCAGCATACTGATATAGTTCATTTTTTCTGGACGATCAAACACAATGGTTGCCGTTTGCTTCTCTATATTTTTCTCTACTCTAATATGATCATATTTTTTTGCAGTTTCTACCATTATGATTTCCCCTCTCTTTTAACCTACTAAATTATTATCTTTCTGAAAGACTTCAAACTCGCCTTCTCTTAATTTACGTCGTAGGATTTTTCCTACTGGACTCTTTGGAACTTGCTTGATAAACACATATTTTCTTGGTCGTTTAAAATTTGATAATTTCGGATTATTTTTACAAAATTCATCTAACTCTTGCACGGTTACAGTTCCATCCTTCGGAACAATGAATGCGGTTACAATTTGACCCCAACGATCATCATCTTCACCAGCTACCGCAACTTCGTAAACCTTCGGATGCTTTGAAAGGACATCTTCCACTTCTAGTGGATGGATATTTTCTCCGCCTGAAATGATCATGTCATCGACTCGGCCTACTACATATAAGTCACCATCATCATCCATGACACCTAGATCACCAGTAAAATACCAGCCCTCACGAATCGCCTTCTTCGTGGCATCCGGTCTGTTCCAATATCCTTTGAAGCTTTCGATCGAATCAAGAGAAACAATAATCTCCCCAATCTCTCCTTTTCCAATCTGGTCCTCAGGTGTAGAATTCGCCTCCGCATCTGCTGTCACTAAGCGAATCCGTTGATGAAATCCTGGTTTCCCGGCGCATCCGGGTTTCTCAGCCACATTTGGGCAAATAGAGAAGGTATAGATTTCTGTGCTACCATAGTGATTAACAAATACATCTGGCTTTAATAGCTCGACACATTTTTCCGTTAAGGCGGTGGTCATCGATGCACCTGCATACCCGATTTTCTTTAACCTCTGAAGATTGTATTGGTGAAAATCCTTGTGATTCAGCATATCGTGAAAGAGAGTAGGAACTAAATACACACAGGTAATTTCTTCATAGCTTAAGATTTCTAGTGCCTCTTTTGCATCAAAATCAGGTAAAGCCACATATTTCCCATTTAAAAAGGCGATCGATAGAAGAGATCTCATCCCCATCGTGTGGTAAAGGGGCATCGTACCAAGTGTGCTCTCATTATCCTCGTATTTATTTTGTATAATGTGAGCAACCGCTGCCGAATACTCATTTTTATTGCTTCTTGGTACTCCTTTTGGTTTCCCGGTTGTCCCTGATGTATACAGCATAAGAGCGATATCATCATCATGGATTTCTGGTTTAACAAAGGTTTCAGGACTTCTCTGAACGAGCTCATCATAGTAAATATCTGCCCCTTCTACTTCTCCGACCCCTAATAAAATGGGTTTTGTATGAAAGGTTGCTTTTAATACCGAAGTTTCACTTGCCTTTTCATAGATCACTGCCTTAGATTCGGAATCATTTACGCAATATTCCACTTCTTTTGCCGATAATCTGAAATTGATTGGGGTGTAAACAGCCCCTAAGGACTGGATGGCCCAATATAGGATGACATTCTCAAGGCGGTTTTTTAATAAAAGCGTGACCCGATCATTTTTTTGAATTCCGATTCTTTGTAAAGAAGCTGCTACTTTCATAATTTCTTTGTCTAATTGGTTATAGGTGTAGCGTCTACTCCCTTCAACAACTGCAACCCGATTCGGATGCCTTTCCACCGCAAAATTAAAAATCGTTGAAAGATTCATTCATGCAACTCCCTTCAAACATTTAGATGTTTATTTTTTGATCCTCTACTGTTTTTTCAATCGCTTTTACAATGCCGTCATAACCAGTACATCGGCAGAGATGCCCAGACAGCATGTCTTGAATATCTTTTTTACATGGGGTTGAATGTTTCTTCAAATAATCTGTAGTGGACATTAAGATTCCAGGTGTACAAAATCCACATTGTAATCCATGGCATTGGACAAAGTTCTTTTGTAAGGGATTGAGCTGACCGTTCTGCGCTAAGCCTTCCACGGTTTGCATCTCTTGGCCATCCACTTGAACAGCAAACATTAAACAGCTTCTAACAGCCGAATCATTCACAATGACCGTACAGGCTCCACAAACACCATGTTCACAACCTACATGTGTTCCGGTCAATCCACAGGTTTCTCGCAAGAAGTCACTTAGTAACATTCTGGATTCGACTTCTTCTTTGTATGTTTTTCCGTTAATTTTCACTTCCACTTCATGAACCGTCATGGTCATCACCTCCCAGCTTTTACATATGCCTCTTGTAACGTTCGTTTTGATAATGATTGAGCTAAATGTCTCCGATAGTCAGCTGAAGCATGGAGATCGGATTCAGGCTCAATCACTTTTGAAACAATGGATGCCACTTTGTCTAGAAGCGAATCCGTTAATCTTTCGCCTTGTAAAAGTTCATTCGCCTCTGTCACTAATAAAGGAACCGATTCGACACCACCAAGAACCAATCGTGCGTTTGAAATACGATTTTGATCATCCACGCTTAGTTGACAAGCAGAGGCAACTAAAGCAAAATCCCCGTGCCTGCGTGAGATTTCTTGAAAGGAATAACCCACTCTTCCCTCCCAGATAGGAATATGGATCTCCGTTAAAAGTTCCGTAGGCATCACATCAGTTGTTAAGTAGGTGACAAAGAAATCCTCCGCATTTACGGTTCTCACTTCATCTGTGGATGCGATATGAACGGAACCACCCATGGTCATTAAGGCAAGAGGGATTTCGGCGGTAGGATCTGCATGAACCAAACTACCACCAATGGTTCCACGATTCCGAGTCTGGACATGGCCGATGAACGGAACCGCTTCACTCAATAAACCGATGTGCTGACGGATGAGATCCGATGTCTCCACCCGGTTTTGTCTTGTCAAGGTTCCGATTTTTA
This sequence comes from Robertmurraya beringensis, assembly GCF_042433785.1. Classification (NCBI taxonomy): domain Bacteria; kingdom Bacillati; phylum Bacillota; class Bacilli; order Caryophanales; family Bacillaceae; genus Robertmurraya; species Robertmurraya beringensis. The sequence goes on from NZ_JBHLUU010000025.1 coordinate 61,537, forward strand.
CAAGTCCTTCCTCGTAATCGATAAAGTCTAAATCCTGCAAGCGATTAATATCGATTAAACAATCAGGGGTAGACAGCCTCATATTCATGATGGGAACGAGACTCTGGCCCCCTGCAATGATTTTTCCATCAAAACCAGATTCTTCTAATAGAGTAAGTGCTTCATCTACGGTTTTTGGACAATAGTAGTCAAATTGAGCTGGTTTCAATCGCTATCATCCCTCCTTTCTTTTCATCAAGCACTTTTTTCGATGTTCTTTAACTCTTTCCCAAACTTCTTGAAAAAGTCTTGAATAATCAGTTTGGCCACCCCGCTTAACATTCGTTGACCGACCATCGCGACCTTTCCGCCTACTTCTGCTTCATACGTATACGACAGTAAGGTTTGATTTTCGTCTTGGTGCTCCAGATGAATGACACCGGTTGCTTCCACATTTCCTGGTCCCCCTTCACCCTTCACAATCAACTTATAGCTTTTTAGATTTTCAATATCGGCGATTTCGATGGTAGATTCATATTTTCCTTTAACCGCTGCAATTCCAATCGCTAACTCCGCCTTATATTTGTTTTCCTCGACTTGAGTTAGTTTATTGCAGCCCATAATACATTTTTGCAAAACATTTGGATCTAGTAGAATATCCCATGATTGTTGCAATCCTGCTTCAAGCGTTAAGCTTCCTTCTCCATTCATACTTGATTCGCCCCTTTCTTTTCTTTCGCCTTATTTAATAGATTCCAAATTCGATTCGGACTTAAAGGTAAAGTATCAATCATCACTCCATACGGCTTTAACGCATCATTAACGGCATTGGCAATAACCGCCGGTGCACTCATCGTATTTCCTTCTCCTAATCCCTTCGCTCCTAGTGGAGTAAGAGGCGATGGAGTTTCAATATGTTTAATGGTGATGTTTGGAATTTCTGGTGCGGTTGGGCATAAATAATCCATAAAGGACCCGGTTAAAAATTGGCCTTTGTCATCATAGGCAAGCTCTTCATACATGGCTCCTCCTAGCCCATGAACCAGTCCCCCGTATATTTGACCATCTACAATTAACGGATTTAATAGTTTACCAGCATCGTGTACGGTAAAATAATCAATAATCTGAACTTCACCAGTATCAGGATCAACTTCAACGGTCACCATATCTGCAACAAAACCATAGGTAACAGATGAGTTCACTAAGTCATTTTCATCCGGTGGCTCTGCGACCTTTGCGGTATAATAGTAGGTTTCATAGATTCCCGGCTCCATGCCATCTGGTAGAGAGAGAGGATTCCAATGGGCAGAGCCTGCTGCTCTTTTTAATGAATATTTGATGGAAGGATCTTTTTTAGAAACGATGGATCCGTTTTCAATGGTTAAGTCTTCCTCGTCAGCTTTTAGCTGATATGCCGCGATTTTGATTAATTTTTTTCTTACTTTATGCGCGGCGTAAAATACCGCACTAGACCCTAGAGACGCGAATCGACTGGAATAGCTGCCTGAAGCAATCGACCAGGCACTCGTTGAGGTATCGAGCTCTGCGACGACATTAATTTGTTCTCTTGGTATTCCTAATACGTCTGAGACAATTTGGGCAGAAACCGTTTCATGACCTTGCCCAGAAGGCGTCGTACTGATGCGAACATTCACACAGCCCATCGGATCCATGGAGATCGTCGCTGCTTCGGCACAGCCTGACTTCGGTAAAGAGGAAGCTCTCTCCTCCGGTGTGAGGGCAATGGTGATATACCCCATGTTCGAGCCTGACGGTTCAACAATACAGGCTAAGCCGACCCCAAATAATTTTCCTCTTTGTCTGGCGTCTTCTCTTTTTTGTTCAATTTCCTTGTAGTTCCCCATGTCTAAGGCAAGCTCAAAGCCCTTTTCATAATCTCCGCTATCATACATACCGCCAGAGGCTGTTTGATAAGGGAATTGTTCTTTTTTAATTAAATTTCTTCTGAGCACATCAGCAGGATCCAGCTGTAATTGATGGGCAATTTCTTGCATGATTCGCTCTAGTGGAAAATATAATTCTTGGCCCCCATAGCCTCGAATCAGCCCTGTTGGTAGCTTGTTGGTCATAATGGCGTAAGCATCAATCATTAAATTAGGAATATCATAGGCACCGGTTGAATTGGCATGCGTTCTGTACAAACACGCGGGCTCAGGTGCTCGAATATAAGCCCCTACATTATCAATTAACTTCATTTTCAAACCTAGTACCTTCCCATCTTCCTTGACAGCAGCTTCTATATAAGTGACACGGTCGGTTCCACTCGAACTAGCAGATAAATGCTCTTGGCGGTCCTCAATCCATTTCACAGGACAGCCAACAATTCTGCTAACGACGGCGCATAAAACCATATATGGATAAGTTCCAGCCTTAATTCCATAACTGCCACCAATGTCTTTTGGAACGATAATTCTTAATCGATTACTAGGTATTTTTAAGGCACCCGCCATGACCGATTGAATAACGAAGGGGCCATGAAAATTGGCATGAATCGTATATTGATTGGAACTCTCCTCATATTGCGCAATCATTCCATAGGTTTCTACGGGTGTGGCTGAATATTTCGGAAAGTGAAACTTATGTGTAACAATGCGATCCGCCTCTTCAAAGGCTTCATCCACCTTTCCGTAATGAAAGGTTCGATGGTTCGCAATATTAGAACCGATATGTTCATGAAGAAGTGGAGCATCCTCCTCTAACGATTTCTCAATATCTACGATGGGTGTAAGAGATTCATAGACAACCTTAATTTTCTCCAAAGCATCCTCTGCAATATAACGATTTTTCGCCACCACGACTGCGACCGGTTCACCTACATAGCGCACCTTATCAATCGCCATCGGATAATACTTTACTGGAGCACTCACCCCCACGCTAAAGGGTTGAACATAGGGCAAGATATCTTTTCCCGTCACAATTCCCTTCACACCACGTAGATTCATCGCCTCAGAGGTATCGATGGAGATGATTTTGGCATGTGGGTACGTACTTCTTAAAATGGCAATATGGGCGGTGTTAGCAGGTGTTCCAATATCATCAATATACTTCCCTTGTCCGGTTAAGAGTCTTCCATCTTCTACTCTTGTAACCGCTTGGCCTATGACTTTTTCCATTACACGACCTCCTCCCGAAGTAAATGTTCATAGTCTACTAACGTATCAATATCTGGGATTTGCTTTTTCCCCATTTCTGAATAAAACACTTCTTTTTGGAATTTTTTCAAAACCGAACGACCACCTTCATCCCCTTTTGCATCGAAAAGATAAGGAAACAGTTTCTTATCAAATAAGACTGGATGTCCCTTCTCTCCTTGATAGGAGGCTTGCACGATTAATGGTCTGTCCTTTTGCCAATAGTAATCATTGATCACCTTATTAATCTCATCAGACGTAAGAAGTGGCTGATCTCCTAATAAAAATACGACAGCCTTTATATGATTCGGTATGGAACGTAAGCCTAGCTTGAAAGAAGAGGACATCCCATTCGAAGCTTGATCATTGATCAAAATCTGATTCACTCCCGTGACAGACACATCTTGATAAAGTCCAGGGACATCCGGATTAATGACAACGGATATGCCAGATAATGAAGAGCTTAACCCCTGATCAATCACATGTTGAAGAATCGATTTCCCTCTATAAGGTAGTAGCATTTTTGCCGTTCCCATTCTTCTGGAAAAGCCAGCAGCTAGGATTACACCCCATACTTGATGTTGAGCTTCAATAATTCATCACACCCCTTTTTGGGGAGAACGATAGACTTCCCTTTAACTCAGTGAGCTTTAATCCAGATCCCCCGCGGTGAACCAACGTGATTTCTGCTAAGATACTTAAGGCGATTTCTTCTGGTGTTTTTGAACCGATATCAAGCCCAATCGGACTATGGATGTTTGAAAAATCATCAATAGTATTCAGCTTCTGACTGGTTGAAATCAGCTCCCTGGTTCTTTTTCTCGGACCAAGTAAACCAATATAAGCAGCATCTGATTGATACAATCCTTCTAAAATCATTTGATCTTGTAAGAAATGATGGGTCATTAACACAACGTAGGATTGACTTGTGATCGTAACCGGTGGGTATTGATCTTTGCTATAGACGATAATCTCATCTGCTTCTGGAAATCGAGAAGAGTTTGCATAGGCAGCTCTATGATCGACCAAGGTGACATACCAATGTAATTGTTTGGCTATTCGTACAAGTGGAATAGCATCAGGGCCAGCACCAAATATGGTTAAGTTAGGAGGTGGAGTCGTGATTTCGCTATAGATATGAAGTTGATGCTCTCCACCCACGAAGGTAACTCCAGGTTTTAATGGAATGTTATTTTGTAAAAAGTAATTAGAAATCTCAGGATATTCGATATTCAGTAATTCTTCTTGGTCATTTTGAGGATCAAGCAGCCATCGCTTCCCAATCAAATGAGGCTTATTCGCCTCTACAACGATTAGCTGCCCAATTTGCTTGGTTAAGGAAGTGGTAAAAAACTCTTCTATAATACGGGATGCTAGGTTCATCTCAGGTTCATACGGTTCAAGTAATATATTCATTTTTCCATTACAGCCAAGTCCAAGCCCCCAAACAATGTCACCCTCATCTTGGAAATTATAATGGAGGGTTTGTGGAACTCCGCTTTCTAGAACCTTATACGCATGTTCGATAAGATCACTTTCAACACAGCCCCCACTTAAGAGGCCAGTTAAGGTTCCGTCACTGGAAATGAAGCATTTAGCCCCTGGCTTTTGATAGGTAGAACCTTCTGTTGAAATGATCGTACCGAGAACACCCCTCAGTTGATTTTGTTGACATCTCATTATTTCTTTATGTATTGAAATCATTTATCCACCTCCTAAACTTTGACTTCCTTGTGATACTCCCAATGAAATTGGTCCCTGTATTCACTTGGTGTTTTCCCAACGATCTTTTTGAACGTGGTTGAAAAATAGCTTTGATTAGAAAAACCTGTATTATGAGCAATAATATCTATAGGAAGGGCAGAGAGTCTTAGCATCCCTTTGGCCTTTTGGACTCTGACAAAAGACATGTATTCTACAAAGGTCATCCCCGTTTCTTCCTTAAAGAGTTTACTAAAGTAGGAAGGACTTAAATAAACTTGATCGGAAATTCCCTTTAAGGAGAGTGGCTCACCATAATTCGATTGAATAAACTGGATGGCACTTTCAATCGGATTCTTCAAATCATTGGAATCCAATCGGTTTACTGGATTCATGCTTTGCGTGACTTCCTTACTGATCCCTTTTGGTAACACGCGATCAAAGGTATGAATCAACTCATTTTTAGTAAGCGGTTTCAATAAATAGGAGGAAAAACCGGAATTAATTGCTTCCTGTGCTAAATCAAACATTTTTAACTGTGTGACAATAATTATAGGAAGATTAGGATAAAGCTCCAAAGCCGCCCTTCCAAAATTCATGCCATTCATTTCAGGTAAAGAAAGATCGATGATAAGGACACTAGGTTGATTTTGCTTGAGAAGTAGTAATCCTCTTTGGGCGGTACTGGCTTCATAGGTCGTTAAATAGCTGTACTTACTTTCTCTAATTAACTGACATAGCTCTTTTCTTGCTTCGATATCATTATCAACAATCAAGATTTCAGCCAAGCATGTTCCCCCTTAACTAGATAGTATAGAAAATTCCGAATACTTTGTTTTAAAATCTTCTTTTGATCTTTTAACATTTCCACTATTATTAGTTTCTAATTATTTTAAATATTAACAGATTAAATTCCTACTTGATTTATAAAATATTACTCTTGTGTTTTTAAAATTTGGTTTTGTTCATTTATAGAACCTGTTTATTAATCATGTTAGATCTTTATCTAATAGAAAAAAGGATCCCCACAATATTCAGACCGAACTGAATGGTGGAGATCCAACCTCTTTACAAAAGATATTAGAAATTATTAAAGGGTCTGGTGCATCATCCTATGGATTGGTGGCTCCCATTGTTCCTTTTAAAAATACTGGTGCATCATCAACATGTTTGATCCACAACTGATCCTTTCCTTTTAATCCATCCCGTATCCAAACATCACCTATTATTTCCTTTCCAATATGACGAACCCAAGTTACATAGTCATTGATTACTTGTGGGGCTACATCTCTCTTATGTTCTCCAGGAGAAGTCATCCGTTTTTGTTCTCCAGATTTTATATCAATCAAATAAAGACTTGTAAACATGGTTGGAACGGGCCCTTCTTTCCACTCTAGATTTTCCTTTGAACGCGCCACAATCACCTTCTCTGGTGAAAACCATTCCAGGTCTAGGTCAACATAACCTTTTGGGGTATATTCTTTCTGCTGCAAAGCAACAGGCATCTCGGCAATCTTTGTTCTCTTATTTTCCACGAAGAATCTACCTTCTCCAGATATATAAGCCAACTGATTCTTAGATGGAGCCCATTTGAACCAATCTTTATACCAAAGCATTTTTCCTACTTCTTGGAAATTCTTCCCATCAGGAGAGAGTACGCAAAGTGAATTACTATCATTGGACCAAGAAGCTGTGGGAATTCCTATAAAACTAACCCACTTTCCATCCTGGCTCCATTTAAAGTAATCCGTCCTTATCGCGAATAAATCATCATTGGTCTGAATGGTATACAAATGATTCTTTTTATCAATTTTTAGATTAGCATCCGCTGGAATTTTATACAATTCGATAGGTCCCCAACCGGTTGGAAGCAAATTAGATTGTGATGAGACAATAAATTCTTTCCCGTTTGGAAACCATTCAAATCCACTCACACCTAATGAAACGTTCTCAAAACCCATGGGTCGTCCATCTTCCATATGAGTCACATTTAGTAAGCCCCTATCATTATAAGCTAGTTGATTTCTTGTAGGTGACCATTTGAAATCATTTGCTTCCACCTTTATGTATGGCTGATAACTTTCCTTTTTCTCTAAATCATATATGAATAGATCCTTTTTCTCCCTCTGCTCATCACCATCAATGTAAGCAATGAATCGGCCATCATAGGACCATTTTGGCGAATGCACATATCGTGAATGAGTCAGTTGCGTTTCTTGATCTCCTTGTTTTATCCATAATTGCTGATCACGAATAAACGCAGCTGTTAAGGGTACTTCTGCGCTTGCTACCTTTGAAAAGATAAGTGTGCAAAATAGTAGAAATAGAATTTTTCGACCCAACATGAATCGCCCCCCTTTTTAGTTATTAGAATGCCCTTCTTTTTAGCTCCATACAAAGAGTTTTATTAACAAGGAAAAAGTGCGAATTCTAGTGATCTATGCCCTAAGTGCTTTGGAATAGCAACCCATTCAGCTCCATTATTCAATGTTACAGTTGCACAAGAAAACCGCCCTTTGAAAAGGCGGTTAACTTGAACTATCGTTATCCGTTTCATCAACCTTTAAAGCTATCTTTCACAACCATATAAAGTTCTACACCAACCATAATGAACACACTCCTTTACAAAGTAAATATAACTAAAACAGGTTATTATGAAGAACTAAATCTCCTTATCTACGTATTTGCTACAAAATACTTCATCTACCAAGCAATTATTTATTCTCTAAATGATAAACCTTCTTCTAATGAAGTTCTCAGAGTTGGTAAGGAAGCTGGTCCAATACCATGGATTTTTAATATTTCTTTTTCGGTGAACTTTGATAATTCTTGCAAAGTGTCAATTCCTTCGTGAACCAATGCATTTCTAGCAGGTGAACTGAGTTTCGAAAGGAATCCGCTTTCAGGCTTATTTTCTTTATCACAGGTAGGGCAACTTGGACATTCACTACTTTTGTAATACCTATGTCCTTTTTCACAAACCCTTAGACTTTTTTCTGCTTTCAAAAGAACCCCTCCTAATAAATTCTGATTCCCCGCATCTAGGATCAAAAAGGCCCGCACTTATTTGTGTGAGATCAGGTTATACACCCAATCTGATAAATAGAAGGAAAAATTTCGCTTAATTAGTAAATACAATAAAAAATAGCATATATAGACGGAGAAATTCCGCCTGTAGACTCAAAAAACATGAAAATAGGGGTTTTTCCTTTGTATAAACGGAAAATCTCCCGTTATTAACCCCCGAAACGGGCTCCGTTCTGCATCTAACCGGAAATACTCCGCTTACTTTCTTTTACTAGCTACTCGATTAAAGACAAGACATCTTATTTAAACAAGTGAGGTTTAACTTAAAAATCCAAGAGAACCTCATTTTGATGCCAAACGGTGAGGTTTTATATAAATAAGGTTTTAGTACTCCTATTAAAGAAACTCGCATATAATCCCCTATTTCTTTTGGTAAGTAGAAGGATCTCTTTAAACATTTACAGATATAGAACATTTTCTCTCAAAGTGAACAATTGCAATAACAGAATATACATAATATAACTTTAGGAGTGGATAATATGCTTTTAACAAAAATCAAGAACTTTTCATTCAAAGATATAAACGGAGAAACTGTATCCATCAGTGATTTTAAAGGGAAAAATACTTTAATATTTATGTGGGCATCCTAGTGAAGATGTCGTGAACAGCTGCCAGGTTGGCAGGATTTTCATGAAAAACATAAGAATCAGGACTTTGAAATACTTTCGGTTTCAGTTGATGTTCAAGGGGCAGAGGTAGTAAAACCATATGCACAAAATAAATCATATACAACAGTAATAGATCTTGAAAATGAAATGGCAAATTATTTTGGATTCAAAGTCGTACCGAATGGAATTTTCATTGATAAAAACGGCATTATTCGTTTAATTAAACAAAGATTTTATGTCACTGACCCAGAACATTTGAATGCAATAGAAAAATTAATCAATGGTAACGAAGAAACAGTTGTTCTAGATGATGAAAACCTTGTTCCAGTCAACGATGTTGGTCACTTGGAAAAACAGCTTTCAGAAACTAAGTTTAAATTAGCATTGCAATATGCCAATAATGGCAAGAAAGAAGAAGCATTAAAAGAACTTGATGAGGCTCTTCTTTTGGATACAGATAACTTTCTTATTCGCAAACAACGATGGTACATCCGTTATCCAGAAAAATTTTCACCCACCATTGACATGGAATGGCAACAAGAACAATTAGCGAAAGAAAAAGCACAAGAAGCAACTCTATACGATAGCAATTCCTGTGCTCCTGAAGGTTGTCATTTACCTACAAAATAATTTCCGATGAAAAACAAAAATGTTAAATCATCAATTTTACTTTTTTGTCTAAATCTCATTTACTATGTAAAGGCATCCTTTGTTAAAAGGTTGCCTTTTTTCGGTAATGTCCTTCAACTAAATGAGTGCAGTAAGAGAATTACCAGGAAATGGATGTAGAACAATAGAAATAACTTTATTCATTTGGATAAAGTTTCTGATAGGTTTCTACTGTATGTATAATTAAATCCTTTAAAACATTGGTATCGATATCAGCTAATTTATTTACATAAATACAAGCCTTACTCTTCGTGTGTTTACCAAAGCTTTCTAATAATTTGTCCCTTTCCTCACTTTCATAGGCTAAATAAAGACTAATTTTCGCCTTTCTTGGTGAAAAACCCACTAAAGGCGCATCCCCTTCATGTCCTGATGCATACTTATAGTGATAGCTACCAAAGCCTATAATACTAGGACCCCACATTTTTGCGTCAAAACCTGTTACCTCTTCAAAAATTTCTAATAACTGATAGGCATCTGCCTTCTTCTTTTCATTTTCCACCCGTTCAATAAATTCAATAACACTATTGTCTGTTTCTTTCATCTTCGGTTCATACATATACGCGCTCTCTCCTATTCTCTGATTACCTTATTATCAGCATTATTACATTCTATTTTAACCAGATCTTTACTTTTGGAAAATATCACTAGAATAAAACTTCTCAAGTCTAGATCGATTTCCCTTTTTTCATCTGCATCCATACCAGCTCCGATGGCAATGCCTGTGCTCATTTCAACCAGTTTTTCTAACCCAATAGTGTTTTTTTATTTCAGCATCTTCGATTCGGTCTATGCTGACATAATCCAACTTTCTTCGAATCACCTCTTTCTTTCTGTAAGTAACTAGTTAGTTCGGATCTTACACCTTTTCGCATGTGCACATACTCTTATGCACATTCAAAAAGGTGCTCAGCACAATCGCTGAACACCCTCCTCAATAAATAAACAAATATTCTTCTACACCTTTTTCCCATACCCAAATGCACCATAAGTCTTGCAGGTTTTCCCTGCCGAAAACACGGCATTCCTTAAGGCTGTCGGTATATCGAGTGTATCGAAATAGGATGTAATAAAGCCTGCAATGAAAGAATCTCCTGCCCCCATTGTATCAACAATTTCTGTTTCGTTTGGTGGCTGCAAATACTGTTTCTGACCATCTGAACAAATAGCTGGCTCTCCGCCCCTTGTTACCACAACAATTTTTACGCCGAATGTGTGGACGTATTGGATTAATTCTTCAATTTCACCCGCATTCATTCCACTTCCGGAAAAGAAGGCAAATTGTATGAAAGGACAAACCTTTGCTAAATACTCTTTACTATATTTACTTTTTATTGAAAAATCATAAGAAATGGGTTTGTAACTTAATCTTTGCAGTTCATGTTCAATGTTGCTGTTTATGCTCGTATGAATAACATCAAATTCGTTAATATAATTTAGATCAGCATCCGTAAATTGCAAAGTTGCTATCGATTGTACTCGGGTCTCTCGATTGGTTTTCTTAAAGACCCGATCTCCGTTTTCATCTAAAGCAACATACGCTTTACCATTTGGGCCATACATTTTACGAATTCTCGTCACATCAATCTCTTCTTGTCTTAGAGTATTTAATATATGTTCTGCCTCTAAATCATCACCGATAATTCCAATGTACCCATTCTTCTCTGCTCCATTTCTTTTACTAACAACAGCTACATTTAGAGCATTTCCACCAGGATATATCGTGCTTTGATCTTCGTAGAAATCGACGACATTATCACCTATTCCAACTAACTTCATAAACCTTCCACTCCATGACTTTTTAGTAGAGTCTAATCGTTAAGATATGTGTCTTCTAAAGTTAAACCTGATTGGAAAGATAGGAAACCATCAAGGTTTACAAAACCATCAACATTCTTTTGCATTCCATAGCTTTGTTCTCTCCAATTCAAGTAAACGAATGGTGATAATTCCATTGCTCTTTCAATCAACTGTTGGTAGATTTCCTCACGTTTTGCAGGATCCTTTTCCTTCTTACCTTGAGCTAGTAAGCTATTAATCTGCTCATCATCAAAGTTTGCTGAGTTATTTAATCTTGCCGGTCCGCCTTGGTAGAAGTTACTCATCCAATCACCATCTGTAATGTCTCCAGAAGTACCTGCGACTAGGAATTGATAATCCCCTTGAACGTTTTTATTAATTCTAGTTGCCCAATCAGGAAGTTCTAATTCTACCTCAATACCAATTTTCTTTAACTCTGATTGTACTGCAACAGCTGTTTGCTCGTGCATTCCATACTGAGAAGTGGATAATAGTTTCGCTTTGAACCCGTTTGGATAACCGGCTTCAGCTAGAAGCTCTTTTGCTTTTTCGACATCATGCTTAAAGTATTTAGTGAACTTTTCGTCATAGCCCATATAACCTTCTAAAATCGCCATTCCATAGATTGCCTCTCCACGTCCGCTAAATGCCGTATTAAGGATGGCTTTACGATCAATACCATAGGCAATCGCCTGTCTTACCTTTGGATTATTGAATGGTTCATAGTCAGTATTAAATTGTAATGCCATAAATGGTCCATTTGCACTTTCAAGCTTTAGGTTTTCCATCTGACCAATGGATTCTGTATCCTTCCAAGGAACGTTCTCAATCAAAGTGACATCGCCCGCACGAAGAGCATTTACACGTGTGTTCTCATCTGTATAAAATTGGAACTTGATTTCATCTAAATAAGGTTTGCCTTCTTTGTAGTAATCATCAAACTTTTCAACAATGATATTGCTTCCTTGAGCCCATGAAACAAACTTAAAAGGTCCTGCACCCATTGGCTTAGTCGCGATATCTTCTCCGTTTTCTTCAGTATAAGACTTTGATACTACAACAGATTCTGGAAGTGCCGTATAGTGAATGAAAGGAGCGGAAGGCTCTGAAAGATTAAACGAAATAGTTTTTTCGTCTATCACTTCAATGCTACTTATGATTGACAGTTCTGTTTTGAAAGTCGCCTTGCTATCTGGAGCTAATATACGCTCGTAAGTATATTTAACATCTTCTGCATTTACCGGATCTCCATTATGGAATTTTGCATCTCGAAGTTTAAATGTGTATTGTGTCAATTCGTCATTTGTTGTGTACGATTCTGCTAACTCTGCTTCTAACTCGCCTTTTTCATTGTAATTATAAAGCCCACGGAAAATCGCAAACTTAACCGTTCTACCATGAGTTCCATTTTGGATATAAGGATCCATGGTTGTAGGTTCTGCAGCTAAACCAAACGTTAAAGAACCTCCGGATTTATCTCCTGTTGCATCCCCCGATTTTGAATCAGAGGATGCATTTTCCTTACTTGAACAAGCTCCTAAGAACACTACTAACCCAAACAATAAGACAACCAATACCATCAATCTTTTAGCCATACTTTCACTCCCTTTAATAAAAACGTATTGTCAAAACTTTTATAGTAAATAGGTTATTAAATCCTATCTAAGAGGGCTTTATAAGCAAAAAAATTGCCACCCCCTGAATTCTAAGGATAATTGAGGTTACGACACTCTCAACAACCTAG
>NZ_JBHLUU010000026.1:0-108596 GCF_042433785.1 Robertmurraya beringensis
TTTGAAAGCTTCCCAATGTTGGTGTTTATCAAAAAATATTCTTCTCAATATATTGGTCTCCATAAAATGAAAATACCACAGCTTAAATGACTGTGGTAGACCCAAATTTTTATACTTTCTTATCTTTGTACAAAAAGAGTGGATCTGGTTAACCCAGACCCACTCCTTAAAGCTTTTAACTAAGAGAAACTCCACAAACCACCTGATTCTTTATTAATTTGAGTACCAATATATAAGTGATTTTTATATAAAAATAGGGAACGGATGAATGGTTTAATCGACAACTCTTTAAAAGGATGTAAACAAGACCAGCTAGACCCAAAGTCGTTGGGGTGTTGGGAAGAAGGTATGTGTCCATTTATTGTTATAAGGGTTATATCAAACAATTAACCCATTGTCCCCTATTCCAAATATAAATGGGGAAATACATACTAGCTTATAAATACTGTGTGAAAGGGGATACTGCAAGAACCATTCACCTTTTTCAAACATATGTAAGCTTTTCCCCCTTGTTAGCCCATTGATAAAATGACTTCGCAAATTGTCTGCATTCTTCTACTTCCTCGTCTGTTTCAGGACTTAGTTCTATCTTTAACCTTTCCTCAAATACATCACAGCCCTGTTCCTTAAGTATTGATGCCATTATATCCACGGCCATACAAAACTTAGGATAGAGTGTATCACCTGAGCCGAAGCATGCAGCCTTTATTCCATTTAAATGTAGTTTTTTGAGTTCGTCGAAAAACTCTTCGACCTCGTATGGCAGATCCCCATCTCCCCAGGTGTACGCACCAAGAAAGATGCAATCGAAGCTTTTTAAAGAATGTATATCTACTGTTTCTAAATCAAGTAGATCTACCTCACATCCACATTCAAGAAGAGGTTCCTTCAAAATATTCGCCATATCCTCTGTATTACCGGACATACTTACATAGCCAATAAATATTTTCACTGTTTTCCCCCTCTAATTGAAAATGATTATCATTATTAATAACTTTAATATAATCGATAATGATTCTCATTGTCAATTATATTTTTTGGTTGAATATCTTTTAATACAAAAAAGCTCCACTGACGGAAGTGGAGCTTTCCTTCGTTAGGAATACAAAGCCTTAAAGAAATAAGCGGAGGTTTTCCGGTTAGTTGCAGAATGAAGGCCCGTTTCGGGGTGAATAAGGGAAGATTTTCCGGTTATGCACTGCAAACTCTCTCATTTTTGAACTTTTAGAGTCAATAGACGGAATTTCTCCGTCTATTTAACCAATTTTTAATAAAAATTATTATATAAGCGGAATTTTTCCTTCTATTTATCAGCACGGATGCTTAACCTGACCTCCCAATCAAGAAGTACGGACTCTCTTGATCCTAGATGCAGGAATCGGCAGCTATTTATCGACCATTACTCTGGAATAGATCTTTCTGCATTAATATAACCGTAACCATAAATATTCTTATCTCGATCTCGCCAAACATCTGTGTTAGTCATTAATAATTCTTTGATTTTATCAGGTGTTAGACTTGGATTTGCTTCTTTCATTAACGCAACAACCCCTGCACAAATGGGCGTGGCCATCGAAGTACCCGATAAAGTAGTGTAGTCATTTTCTACTCGACTGCTTTTTTGCAATTTATCTAAATAGGAATTTGGCGATCGCAATGAAACGATATTGACTCCAGGTGCTAATATATCTGGTTTTACTCCACCATAGATGGTTGGTCCACGACTGGAGAAGCTCGCAACATCATCGTGGTTTCTCTCTACCGTATTCCGATCATCAAGCGCACCTACCGTTATCACTTTGTCACTTAATCCTGGACTAGCAATCGTACCTTTTTCTGGCCCTTCATTCCCAGCCGCCACACAAACAACGATTCCAGATGCCCACGCTGCCTCTACCATCTTAACCATTGGATCATCATCTTCAGAACGGTATTTTTGCGCGGTACTTCCTAACGACATACTGATGATATCGATCTTATTATTTGGGTTATTTTCGTTATATTGAATACACCAGTCCACCCCTTGCATCACGGTTTCAAGTGAACCTGACCCCAATTTATCTAGCACCTTTACTCCTACCAAATCGGCCCTTGGAGCAGGTCCCGGATAATTGACAGATGCAGAAGCAGCATCTCCTGCACAGTGCGTACCATGTCCATTATCGTCATACGCTTCTGTTCGATTATTGATAAGGTCAACAAAGTCTGTAATTCGACCTGAAAGATCTGGATGTGGATAGATTCCTGTATCGATGATGGCAATTTTCACCCCATTACCAGTTAATATTGTACCGTTTCTAACAATATTTTGAGCATTGGCAGAGGGTACTGCTACATTAAGAAAAGCCTTTACCTCACTATTGAGATACACTCTTTTAATATGATGACAACTATTGAGCATTTCGTCTAAACCACTAGGAGTTATATCAGCACTACAGCAGGAAACTCTAGGAAAATGACTCTTAATTTTATTTCTCATATGATGATTCATCACTTCATCTACTTCTTTACACCCAGCGTCGTAACACCCTTCCTGAAATTCAATAATCACCGAGTACTTTCTACCTATCTTTAACATCCCTTCAAACATGTTATGCAAAAAGCAAGGCGTCCATTTAAAGGGTTTATACAAGTTTAATATTTGTTCCCTTAATGGTCGCTCCAATTTATCCGCATGAGTTCTTACCATTTGGACCATTGAATACCCGAACAATCAAATTCCCTCCTATCATAATCATTCTTTTACAGATATATGAAGATGAGAGAGAGTTTGCATCGGCGCTTGTCCAAGTTAGTAAAAATAAGGCGTATAATGGGAGCCCCATTCAATTGTTACCGATAGAGTAGAAAAAGAAGATCCGCTGGCGGAATACTAGAGTCACACTCGATAATTCCTGCCGTTGCTTGGGCTGTACGAAATTCCATATATTGCTTCGAATGTCCGAATTAATCCCTTATTCGGACTCTGTATTCACTTACAATGCTTTTGCTGTCTGAATCAATCCCGCATTCGGACTCGGTATTCCCTTACAATGCTTTTGCTGTCCGAATCAACCCCGCATTCGGACTCGGTATTCCCTTACAATGCTTTTGCTGTCCGAATCACCCCGGCATTCGGACTCCGTATTCCCTTGCAATGCTTTTACTGTCCGAATCAACCTCGCATTCGGACTCGGTATTCCCTTACAATACTTTTGCTGTCTGAATCAACTCCTCATTCGGACTCTGTAATCCCTTACAATGCTTGGACTGTCCGAATCAACCTCGCATTCGGACTCCGCCATTCCTTACAATGCTTGGACTGTCTGAATCAACCTCGCATTCGGACTGCGTAACCCCTTGCAATGCTTTTGCTGTCCGAATCAGCCTCGCATTCGGACTCCGCCATTCCTTGCAATGCTTAGACTGTCTGAATCATCCCCTCCACTCATCCCTCTTTAAATTCTATTAATAGAAAACAAAAAAGCTCTATCACCTTTGTGATAAGAGATTCCGATTAATTTTTCCCCATAAATGCTTCATGTTCATGCTGAAGCAACCATTCCTTCCGCCACAAGCCTCCCGCATAGCCTGTAAGCTTTCCACTGGATCCAATGATTCGATGGCAGGGGATGACAATACTTAGCTTGTTTCTACCATTTGCATGACCAACTGCTCTAATTGCTTTTTCATTGTTAATCTTAATAGCAAGTTCCTTATAAGTTCCTGTTTCACCAAACGGGATATTGGCTAATGACTTCCACACTGTTTGCTGAAATTCTGTTCCCTCTAATTTATAAGGAAAAGTGAATACTTGGCGAGTTCCCTTAAAATATTCATCGATTTGCTTTAAACAATCTACTAATACTTTAGGGGTTTCCTCTCCAATGGTATGTTGAATCTAATCCCTATCTACAAACATGATAGAATAAATCTCATCCATTGATCCGATCATTTCTAATACTCCTATTGGAGACTAGCCGCAGTTGCACTAACTTTTGTCCTACTTGGGATTCCTATAAAAGCAAATAGAAAATCATATCTATTATTATCCGTTTTATATTCTGCAATAGCATTTTATGCAGATCAGTATATGACCTTTTCGTTTAAGGTATACTTACTATTTGTTGTTGTTGCTCTTTTGGTCACTCTATTCTTAAAACGGAAAATCACTCAAGGATTCTTATTTGCTTTAATCTTTTATATCTCCATTTTCACATTTCAAACAGCCTTTATTCTTTTGTACTCGCAATTATTTTCTTTAAATATTGAAACCATATTGGCAAGTCCATGGAAACGTATATTAATTGCGAATGCATCGAATCTTCCAATGGCATTGGCTGCATATGTCTTCTATAAAAAGAACATAAAAATCCCGTTTCTAGCTAGTAGGTTCCAATGAAAGGAATTGTTCCATTAATTTTTGTTGTACTGCTTCAAATATTTTTGACCTTTATGTCTATTGGTTCTTTATATATTATGAAGGAAACCACGTTTATCCTAGGTGTTCCTGCTAGCATGTTTATCGTTATCTTATTAAACATTGCTTCCTTATTTATCATAGGCACGATCTATCAAAGAGAGACCAAACAAAAGGTTCAACTAACTGAGACTACACATGAAAAGGAGTTTCATTCGTTAGTTGCCTCAGTCCGGTCAGATCGCCACGACCTGAATAATCATTTGACCGTTATTTCTGGATTGTTAAAAATCGGGAATTACACCGAAACGGAAAACTACGTGAAAGAATTAATTGGTGACATTCAAGTAAACAATCACGTATTAAAAATTAATAATCCGATCCTTGCCTCTGTTCTTTTTACGAAAATGGAAAAGTTCAAAAGAGATCACATTGCGTTTTCGCTAAACATTTCAAGCGAGGAGATTATGAAATTGATTTCCTCAACCGACTTTATTCGCTTAATGAGTAACTTGTTAGATATTGGCTATGACGCCACAATGGAATTACCAGAAGACCAACGTAAAATCTCTGTTGAAATGCAAGAGCTACAACGGACGTTTGTCATAGAAGTAAAAAATTCGAGTACTTTAAGGCAATTTGACGAAACGTTTTTTCAGATTGAGCAATCCACTAAACCGAAAGAACAAAGTAGAAGTAGAGGGTTTGGACTTTCGATTATTAAGAAATTACACAAAAATACAATGGTGACTTACAAGTAAAAATTGATAAAGATCTAGTTTGTTTTACCATTGTTTTCCCCAAAAAAGTGGCAACATAGAAGATTCTCTTATTAAAAATAGAGGGTCTTTTTTGTTTTCTCCCAAATGAGAGGTAAAAGTTGAATATAGCCTTAAGGTATGGCAAAATATGCTTGTACACACTCGTGAAAGCGTGCACATTATGCTTATGATTGGTTAATAGTTGATAATAGGAGAATTGGGAACTATTCATTCAACAATTACCCTATCGTACATTTGGGAGGAAACACACTTGAGAACGATTAGACTAGGAAATAGCACATTAGAGGTACCAGTTGTTGCAGTAGGCTGTATGCGAATAAGTGCACTTGAAAAATCAGAGGTGGAGCGTTTCATAAAAACAGCATTAGAAGAAGGAGCAAACTTCTTTGATCATGCCGATATATATGGTGGTGGTGCTTGTGAAGAAATATTTGCCGATGCTATCAACATGAATGATGATATTCGTGAAAAAATGATTCTTCAATCCAAATGTGGCATAAGAAAAGGGATGTTTGATTTCTCTAAAGAATACATTTTAGAGTCAGTGGATGGCATTTTAAAGCGCCTACAAACGGATTATCTAGATACGCTTCTTCTACACCGACCAGATGCACTCGTTGAGCCTGAAGAAGTAGCCGAAGCTTTTGATATCCTTGAAGAATCAGGAAAGGTCCGTCATTTCGGTGTATCTAACCAAAATCCGATGCAAATTCAACTTCTGAAAAAGTACGTAAAGCAACCGATTGTCGCCAACCAACTACAATTTAGTATCACAAATGCCACGATGGTTTCTAGTGGAATTAATGTCAATATGGAAAATGAATCAGCCATTAATCGCGATGGCAGCATTCTTGATTTCTGTCGTCTAAATGACATTACGGTTCAACCATGGTCTCCATTCCAATACGGTTTCTTTGAAGGAACTTTCTTAGGGAATGAAAAATTCCCTGAATTGAACCAACAAATTAATCAACTTGCAGAAAAATACAATGTAAGCAATACAACGATTGCGATTGCATGGATTTTACGTCATCCTGCAAAGATGCAACCTGTTGTGGGTACAACGAATTTAGATAGATTAAAGGATTGCATCCAAGCTAGCGAGGTCCAACTAACTCGTGAAGAATGGTATAGTATTTATCGTGCAGCTGGAAATATCCTTCCATAAAATACTAGACAAACACACTCATCTCCACAAAGACGAGTGTGTTTTTTATTCACTTTCGATTCCAAAAAAGTTCATAACTGTATTAGAAAAATCTCGGTATAAGCTAATTTTGTCTCTTCCGGACCTTATATCTTTCGCATAATTGTTCATCGTCGTATAAAAATCAGGATTTACAGAAACGTACACTTTATGAATTTTATTATCTGCTTTTCGTACCTGGTCAGCTATCTTCTGATTTAACACATCTGACAGACTATTATATTGGTTTTGTTTAATTGCAACATACGCATTATTGTTGGAGTAAATAACATTAGCCCGTTCTACTTCTTCTAATTTCTCGACATATTGTTCTGCAAGTTGTGAGACCCTGATCGTGTGATCTACCTTTTCTGTTTCATCATTTAAGATTCTAGCCTTAGCTTGGCTTGTTTGAACTTGCTGATTCTCCGTTTCATTAAATACACAGCCAGATAGAAAAAATGACATTACCGTTACAACTAAAAACAACCGAAATCTGTTCAAAGCACTCACTCCTGATCATTCTTTCAACCTATATGTTGGCTAAAAATGATAGATATATTCAGGATATGAGGCAGTGACATTCAAAAAGCCCAACCGAACGGAAGGACTTCTCATTGAACAATTAATTATTTTTCTCTAAGCCTCGTCGGTATGACCATTCATTTCATACTAGCTGTATTCACCTTTTGAAGTAGTTTTTTTATCACATTATTTATTGTAATAACTTCTTCCTCTGTCATTCCTGTTGATTCTAAAAGTGAACGGGGGATACAAACTGCCTTCTCTTTAAGGAGATTTCCTTCCACCGTAATAGTAATCATCACAACCCTCTCATCTTCAGCCGATCTTTTGCGTTCGACGAGACCCGCTGCTTCCATTCTTTTTAGCATAGGAGTTAATGTTCCAGAATCAAGGCCTAGAAGTTCTCCTAATTCTTTCACTGTACTTTGCTTCCTTTCCCATAACACGAGCAACACCAAATATTGTGGGTAGGTTACATTCAATTCGTCTAAAAACGGTCGATACAAACGAAAAATTGCTCTTGAACAAGCATATAAAGAGAAACATAAATGGTCTTCAAGTTTCACAAGTTCATCGTCATACTTCATGATTCATCCCTCAACTTTTTCATAAACTGATCATAAATTTAATTTTATAAAATCATATCGCACCCATTCCTTATCGTCAATTCAATTAATTTTGCACAATTATATTATTGACAACTAATATCTCATCTATTATCATAAACACATAGGTTATTTAATTTTGCACAATCTAATTTTAAAAAATACATTTAAAAGGATGATTTCTATGTCAAACGTATTATTCACTTCTAGTGTAACTGCAGTTGGAGGTAGAGAAGGAAAAGTTCAATCCCCTGAAGGTGCCATTAATCTTGATATCGCAATGCCAGGAACACCAAGAGCGAAATCCTTGCCAAGCGCTACCAATCCTGAACAGTTATTTGCTGCAGGATATGCTGCTTGCTTTGACGGAGCCCTTCAATTTATGGCAAGATCAGAACGTGTAAAATTTGAATCACAAGTAACAGCAAACGTTAGCCTTATAAAAGATGAAACCGACCAAGGCTTTAAGCTTGGTGTAACACTCCAAGTAAAAGGTACTGGAATTGAAAGAGCTGTATTAGAAGACTTAGTTCAAAAAGCTCATCATTTCTGTCCGTACTCAAAAGCAACTAGGGGAAATATCGAAGTAACCTTAGAAATTGTAGAATAAGCATAAAAAAGGCTTTCGACCAAATGTCGAAAGCCTTTTTACTAAATGAATAATAACAAACTGAGTGCCATTACCGCCATTCCACCGATTAACCCATAGATGGATAGGTGAGTTTCATCATATCTTTTCGCGGCAGGTAATAATTCATCAAGTGAAATAAAGACCATAATTCCTGCCACAGCGGCAAAGATGATGCCGAACATTACATCGTTTAAGAAAGGCATCAAAAATAAATAAGCAACTAACGCACCAACTGGTTCTGATAGTCCGGATAAAAATGACAGTTTGAATGCCTTTTTCTTATCACCAGTGGCAAAATAAACAGGCACCGAAACAGCAATTCCCTCTGGTATATTGTGAATGGCAATGGCTACGGCAATCGCTATCCCTAAACCAGGGTCCTGCAAAGCCGAAGTAAACGTCGCTATTCCCTCTGGAAAGTTATGAATGGCAATCGCCAGCGCGGTAAAAGTTCCCATTTTTAACAGGGCCTGATTGTTTGGTTTTTCTTTCATATCCTCAACTTTTTTCAACTCATGTGGATTTCCTTGTTTAGGGATAAATTTATCAATTAATGTAATTAACAACATCCCTCCGAAAAAACCCGCCACGGTCATCCAGTTACCTAACACATTTCCCATAGAACCTACAAGTGCATCTTTCGCTTTTACGAAAATTTCAATCATAGATACATAGATCATCACACCTGCCGAGAAACCTAGAGTAACAGAAAGAAACTTTGTGTTTGTTGTAGAAGTAAAAAACGCTAATATACTACCAATCCCCGTGGCCAACCCTGCCATTAATGTTAAACCAAAAGCAAACAACAGATTCTCCGTCATTGTATTTTCCTCCTTAATTATAGTTAAAGGTATTTGGATTAAAGACAATATGTTTCCTTAATCAAACTTTTTCAATAAAAAATTTTATATATTTCACTAATCTTTATAAAGGATATGTGCTCATATAAAAAATGTGCCATAAACTTTAAAAATTTCACCCATAAACAATTGTTTCCCTAATACAACTTTTATTATATATTTTTACCAGCTGTAGGGCAATCAATATTTTCATAGGTAAAAAAATGACCCCTTTTTTAGGAATCATTAATGATCACGGTTCACGATATAATTCAATAAATGCTTTAAAAAAGGAATATTTCTTGGAATCTCCTGTAAAGCTTCCGTTGCCTGACAGTAGTGCTCCCACATTTCCCTTTTTGCATTATCTTTACCTAAGATAGAGACAAATGTAGAATTATTATTTCCTGTATCTTGTCCTGTAGGCTTTCCAAGCAGGTTCACATCTCCTTCTACATCAAGGAGATCATCTTTGATTTGAAAGGCAATGCCGGCATGGTGAGCGTATTTTTTCAAAGCTACCATTTCTGGTTCTTTTGCCTCCGCAAGAATGGCTGGCATAATTAAGGAAGCTTCAAACGCTAATCCTGTTTTATACATACTCAGATGATTCAGGTCATCTAAGCTTAAATACTTTCCTTTGGATCCAAGGTCCATCGCCTGCCCTTGGCACATAATTTCTGTCATTTGTGCTGAGTAATGGATTAGCTTTAACACGGTTTGGGGTTTATAAGCATATAGAGATGCTTGCTCTTCTATCGCTTTTTGTGTCAAAAATAAACCCGTTATTTCTGCTACAGCCATATCATATACGTGGTGAAGGGTTGGCCGCCCTCTTCGAGTATCTGAATTGTCTTGAGAAGGAAGATCATCGAAAATAAGAGAAGCAGTATGCAAATATTCCAATGATTTTAATAAAGGAACAATGGATTCCTTACTTAAACCAAAGCCTTGTACCCCCATGACCAAAGCCATGATGGACCGAAGCCGTTTCCCATCGCCCTTAAGGCTGTAATTAGCTGCTTCAATAATGGATTGATTTGATACAGCTATATCCTTGTTAGGAGCTATAGGTAAGATGTGATTGATTTCATCCCGGAACTCATCAATGGTATTCAAAAATTCCTCTTGCTCTTTCCTCTCGTTTCTCAGTGACGTAATGATATGATCTCGAAGTAGCTTATCAAAGAAATCCACATCATCCGCTTTTCTAACCATCTTTTGTATGAGACGATTAAACATTTGATTTTCTGTTGCAAACATCTCCATTACTTCCTTGTATTTCTTCGTACCCATTTTTTCTTTAAAGCGTTTTAAGCCATTGATAGCCCGATCCAAAATGACCTCACATGTTTTCTTATCTGACTGAAAGACCTTATGTATAAGGTAGTAGATAACGGTCCAGTACATTTCAAAAGGATTGATTAAATCACTACGCACACCCTTATACTTCATATAGTAGGTATAAGGAGTGACTGCCCCATCCTTCAAATCATCAAATATATCTGCAAAATCATCCGCTAACTGATTATAGATACCATAATAGAACGTTCGATCCGAAAACCCTTCATCTTGAGGAGCATCAAGGACGGACCGAGCAATTAAACGTGAGGAAGATGATTTTAAAATGACTGGTACATACAAATCTTTATTTGTATAAGCTGCATAAGATAACTCTCTCAGCCGATCTACTTCTTGAGATTGGAAAAAAACATACGATTGCTCGAAAAATACAGTCAGGGATTCAGGTCGTTGATGAGCTTTAATATACTCAAAAGCATCGCCCAATTCTTGATGAATAAAACGAATTAATGGTTCGTGCTTTCCTGGCCACACACCTAGTTCTGGCACAGTCCCTGTCGTTAGTGTCGTGCGAATCAAATCCGTATACCTCTTCGTCTCTTCATCCGATAACAGCTTCGCATCAAGAAGATCGTCGATAAACGGATAGGTTAAACCATAGCAATATCCTAGCCTGATCGCTTCAACCAGCTTTCTAGACCTTTCTTTAGAAGGTTGCTTGTCATCCATCTCTTCAAGAACATGCATAAGGACACCAGCAATTATTTTGATCAGCTTCCTTTGAGCATGCTCAGCTTCCATCCCCTCTGGAATATTCTCTGAAACGGTCTTCAACTTTCCTATTAACCAGATCATGGTTAACTCAATACCTTCCTCCCTGGCCTTACGGTACAAGACCGCCATACCTAATAGGTCATTCTCGTTTTCCCCATTTAAAAGAATACTTTCCTTCCAACTATTTACCGTGCGGCTAATACTAGCTTGCGTTTCGACAGAGTTCAGAGATTTTCCGAGGTCTCGCATATACAGATAAGAAATACTTCGGTCCAAGTAGTTCTCCAGTTTACCAGTATGCTCTAGCCATTGAAGGTAGCTTTGATACCCTTTTGAACTTGCACGTTTCTCTCGATTAGAGAACATGGATAATAGAGAATGATGACGAATATGATTGTGTTTCCACGAATGAATATCTTCCATTAAGGCTTTCGCATAGGTTTTTTTTTCAATCTCATTATTAAGTGTTTGAAAATATTGTTCGGCCTTTTCCTCGGCCTGCCGGTAACAAAGCTCTGCATTTATCATTAATTCAACAGTCATTCTGCACATTCCCTCTATAAGGATCTTCTATATCTATTTATTATCGTAGTTTCCATAAAAATATTCCGATTTTTATGGTGTCATTTTATTCTATCATTATATATTTATTAGCCATAAAATTACCTTAAATTTTATTAAACCTGTTTATCAATAGGATTCTCTCGACTTTTGTCATGAAACAATGTTTGCTTCTTTGAGTTTGATGTATACAATGAATGTATAACAAAGCTAACCTTTGAACCAAGCAATATGGATTTATTTGTGAAAGGAAAGAAGAAAATGATCAGTAAGGCAGATGTGATAGAACGGTTACGCTCCCTATTAGGGAAGGAGCTTACAAGCATAAATGTACACGAGGCGATCTTTTGTGAAGTTAAGCATCAAAAAATACTTCGGCGTTTTCATGTTGGTACGCACACTTATGTAGAATTTAAATTGGATAAACACAATGACACACCCGAATTTGTTGATATTACCATACCAGGAAACCCAAACACCTTTCGAGTAGGTCTTGAAGAAAAGAATGGACAGCTGTTCATCGTATCTGAACCAAGAATCAACTTTTCATATTTAAGTTGATAGATACGCCCTAAGGTTGGACTTAGGGCGTTATTAACTTATCTTATTAAGTTCATCAATAAATGTAGGTCTTCTTTTATACTCTTCTTTTAAATGATCGATTAGCATTTGAAAATGGGTCGTACCACATACCTTTTTATAAAGCTTAATAAGGCTGCAAATATTTCTATATTTTTTTCGATCACCTGATTGTTCTGACTGAAGCTCAATATATTTTATGAATAGTTTATTTACCTCATCGAAGTACTCATCGACTAGAAATGGATATAACTGTTTTATTGAATTTAAGTTCTTAGAACAATATTCAAGAAGATGACTACTCATTTTCTCTTCTTTTAATATTTCAACATAAGCAGATGGTGCATATCTATCCTCCTTAAAAGTCTTGACTATTTCTTCAAGAATTTCAGGCCACTCATTTGCTGAAAAAAGTTGTTTTAACCTTGAATAATATTCATACCTATTATCATATAAAAAACTTACCATGATTTCTTTTTGTTTATCTATATCACCGAGACCTTCATAGGCTTCAAGCTGATACTTTTTCCACTCATAAATAATTCCTCTATATTGTCTATCAATTTTTATCCCTTCTTCGCAAAGCTGGACCACTTCTTTGAATTTTTTTTCTTCTAACAAGTGCAAAATAGCTCTTTCTCTAAAATCACTATACTGCAAGTTAGAATAAATGAACTTCAATCCTTTTTCCTTTCCCTCTAATTGTTCAATGAGTTGAAGCTGAAGAAGTTTAATAGCTTGTGTTTCATATCTATCACTCCAGGCATCACTTTTTACTGTTTTTAACATATCCTCCAACAGTTTATTAAGCTTTATCCTTCTCTTATCCGTATCACACAGAGGTATACAGCTTCTTAAGAGATCGATTCTCCACTCGCTCCAATCGTCATAATAAGGTCGCATTGCTTCTTTCATAATGCTTAAATATAAATTTTCTTTTTGTTTCTCATCCAAACTATTAGCATGAATATCTACTGCCTGATGTATTATATTCAAACTTCCCCTGATGACATCTCCTACATAGCCATTCGAATCATCACAAAATTGAAGCATTTCTACTACACTCGATAAAACAATCATACTTAGCTGAACAGCTCTTAATGCATCAGATTCAACTTTCTTTTCTTCTGCTTTTTCTAGGGTTATATTAGCTCCCTGTAGTGCTTCATACACCTCATTCCACTGTATAAATCCACGTCGCTTGTATTGTTTAATGTACTCCTTTATTAACTTTTTACTAGATTCAACTTCATCCTTTACAGGTGTATATCTAGCCAAAAGTCTCTTCTCAATTAAAGCGTGTTCATCTGCAATATCTATGATAATTTTTAATAACTCTTGTTTATTTAATCTCGAAAGAATCGATTCTAATTCTGATTTGTTTTCTTGTATAACTAGTTGAGTAGACTCTGTTTTTTCTTCTTTTCTTCCCTTCTCATATCGTAAGGCATAAAACGCAGCTACTTGGTGCTTACAGAACTCTCCCTGGTCATATGGACAATCACAATATGTATCTTTCATCTCTCCTGTATCCGTTAGAAAAATATGAACCGTATAGTCATAGGTTCCCGAAACTTGAAAAATATAATGGTTACTATTCACTTCTTCCAACTTCTCGATGTGATCCTGGTCATAGTATTTTTTTCCACGAGCTAAGATCACTTCATTTATATTCTCTTCAAAGTTTTGAAGGTTCATTGATACTATTCCCCCTTCCCTCTTAGTATTTATTTGTATTAGAACATAGTTCTGACACTCTAATACCCGTATGAAGTAGTAGATAGACAATTGCAATATTCCTATTATGACCATCTTTTTTCACTTCACGAAAAAGTTGCTCACATTCTAAGGGAGTAAGCACTTCAANCAAATTAATTTTAATAGAGACTTCAAATTTTGAAGCCAAAGAATATCTTACATAATTCTAATACATAATACAACAACTTTTTGATAATAATTTATAAAGCCATGTACAAGTGTACATGGCTGATAGTTACAGAACCGATATTTAAACAACCTAACCTAGTGTGTCATTAGAAAAAGTATTCTGAATGGCCTTTTCTAACTCTAGTTGCTTCATTCTAGACTTTGCGTATCTTTTTGTAACATTAATATCTTTATGACCTGCTAGTTCAGATACTATTTCTAACGCTACTCCTTTATCAACAAGTAACTGACAAAAAGTATGCCTTAATTTATGCGGATTCACTTGATATTTTTTAAGCATATATTGAACCGATCTCTCAGAAAGTCGTTCGTTGGATTTAGAAACAAACAAAGCATCTTCGATACGATTTAATTCAATATGCCTTTGCAAGTAAGTCCTAGAATCATCAGATAAAGGTATCGCTCTTTCTTCACCAGTAGAGTTATGCTTTACTAACACTAGATTTCTTTCGAAGTCAATATCAGACTTATTTAGAGAACATAGTTCTGACACTCTAATACCCGTATGAAGTAGTAGATAGACAATTGCAATATTCCTATTATGACCATCTTTTTTCACTTCACGAAAAAGTTGCTCACATTCTAAGGGAGTAAGCACTTCAATTTCTTCTTTTTTCTCTACGGGAACCACAGCTATATCAATAATGATATCAGGTTTCTTTAAGAATTTTGCAAAGGTACGAATCGCTCCAAGTATTTTATCAATAGTTACTGGACTTTTCCCCTGCTGCTCTAAAAAGGAAACATATGATTGTACATCCTTTTGTGATATGTCCTCTAAATAAATCGAATATTGCTGAAGCCAGTCTTGATATTTTTGAATTTCACGTTGATATGTTGAGACCGTGCTAGGAGATTTCCCTACTTGTTTAAGCCATTCTGTAAACTGATCTAGAACATTAGTTTCTTGCAACTATATCACTCCAATCAATCAGACTTGGTATTACTTACATCTTATAGGAAATGACTAAAGAAGTAAACTTCCGCGAAAAAAATTATAAGAAAAACCGGACAAAAACCGTAGCGGGTTCTGTTACCTGTTACAAAAATCCAAAATATATATTAAAATGACCATCCATTTGTATGTGAATATGGTGGTCGTTTTTTATTGATTTAACGCGAATCATTAAAAAAATGCCGTGAAACGGTAGTCCAATTTGATTTTGTATAGGGAAGAGAATTAATAGGCGGAGAATTTCCGTCTAATGTATATAGAGGAAGCTTAAGAAGAAGAAATAAGAGGAGGAATTCCGGTTAACTGCTCTAAATAAGCCGAAATTCAAAGATTTGGATCACATAAGCGGAAAAACTCCGCTTATTCTTAAGGAAATATGGGTATTTCCCAATTTAAGAGGAATTTTTCCGGTTATTTTCCAAACACAGTGAAATCAACTTCTGTTTTATAACAGTACCTTGGCCAATTGATCGTACCTTTTTTCCATATTTAGTTTTAAATCTATTCCAGTGTTGGTTTTTATCAAAAATGATTCATTTTAAAATGTTAGTCTCCATAACCGAAAAATACCACAGTCCTTAATACTGTGGTATTAACAAATTTTATACTTTCTTATCTTTTAACAAAGAGAGTAGTCACATGACTACTCTCTTTATAGGTGCCTGGCGACGTCCTACTCTCACAGAGGGAAACCCTCAACTACCATTGGCGCTGAAAAGCTTAACTTCCGTGTTCGGTATGGGAACGGGNCTTACCTGTTACGAAAATCCAAAATATATATTAACATGACCATCCATTTGTATGTGAATATGGTGGTCGTTTTTTATTGATTTAACGCGAATCATTAAAAAAATGCCGTGAAACGGTAGTCCAATTTGATTTTGTATAGGGAAGAGAATTAATAGGCGGAGAATTTCCGGCTAATGTGTATAAAGGAAGCTTAAGAAGAAGAGATAAGAGGAGGAATTCCGGTTAACTGCTCTAAATAAGCCAAAATTCAAAGATTTGGATCACAAAGGCGGAAAAACTCCGCTTATTCTTAAGGAAATATGGGTATTTCCCAATTTAAGAGGAATTTTTCCGGTTATTTTCCAAAAACAGTGAAATCAACTTCTGTTTTATAACAGTACCTTGGCCAATTGATCGTACCTTTTTTCCATATTTAGTTTTAAATCTATCCCAGTGTTGATTTTCATCAAAAATGATTCATTTTAAAATGTTAGTCTCCATAACCGAAAAATACCACAGTCCTTAATACTGTGGTAGTAACAAATTTTATACTTTCTTATCTTTTAAACAAAAACAGCTAGGTACTACCCAGCTGTCTAGTAAAAAATGATTGATTCTAAGCGATTAATGATTAATCGTTTTTAATCTCTGTTGAAACCTGCCAAGTCATATTGAATTTATCGGTTACCTGTCCATAAGCTGGACTCCAGAAGGTTTCTTGTAGTGGCATTAATACCTCTCCGCCATCTTGTAATTTTTCGAAAACCGCTTTTGTTTTTTCCACGCTATTAATGATAATGGCAATGGTTACTTGAGCTCCAATCGGATACGGCTGCCCAGGGAATGTATCGGAAAGCATGAGATCTGAGTTTCCTATCTTTAAATGTGCATTTAGCACTCGTTTTTTTGCTTCAGGGTGTAGGGTATTCCGGATTATCTGGCATATCCCCAAACGTCTGTACAGAAACAACCTTTGCATCTATTGCCTCTTCATAAAACTTTACCGCTTCTTGCCCGTTTCCATTCAGCACTAAATACGGATGAATTCCTAAAATCATAAGACACCTCTTTTGTTTTATTTTACAGAACACTTGTTCTATAATAGAATACCAGAATAAACCTACTTATTCAATATTTTCTATAACTAGAATTTCCATTTTCTCAAATAAAAAACCCGTACACTTTTCAAAGCGTACGGGATTCATTCTATTTTTGAATTTCTACTGAGTCTCCAGTTGCATTTTGACTATTATTTGCTTTTTCAGCTTTCTTTCCCCAATAATTTGCAAGAAGTGAGCCTGATACATTGTGCCATACGCTGAAGATTGCTCCTGGTACAGCTGCGAGTGGAGAGAAGTGTGCAGCAGCCAATGCGGCAGCAAGTCCAGAGTTTTGCATTCCCACTTCAATAGAAACCGCTTTTTGGTCACTGTAATCCATTTTCAACACTTTAGCTGCTAGGAAACCTAATAGATACCCTAATGCATTGTGTAAAATAACAACTGCTAAAATCAATAACCCACTTTCAAGAATCTTCTCTTTGCTCCCGCTAACAACCGCTGCCACAATGGCCACGATTCCGATAACAGACACTAATGGAAGAGCTTTAACGCTTTTCTCAACTTGAGTGCGGAACAAAGTTTTCACAATTAATCCTAAGATAATCGGTACAAGAACGATTTTGACAACAGATATAAACATAGCGCTTAGTGACACTGGTAACCATTTACTTGCTAATAAAAGAGTGATAGCCGGAGTTAATAACGGTGCTAATAAGGTTGAAACAGATGTAATCGATACAGATAAGGCCGTGTTCCCTCTTGCTAAATAAGTCATAACGTTAGAAGATGTTCCGCCTGGACAAGCTCCAACTAGAATCACACCTACAGCAACTTCAGGAGGTAAACCAAGTCCATATGCCAGTCCAAATGCTAGTAATGGCATGATTAAATACTGTGCCAATACGCCGATAAATACGGATTTGGGATGCCTGAAAACCTCTTTAAAATCATTAACCGATAATGTCATACCCATTCCAAACATGATCACTCCCAATAATAATGGGATATGAGGACCAATCCAAGTAAAACCTGTAGGAAATAATAATGCCAACCCTGCAAAAAGTAGCACCCAATAAGCAAAGGTATTACCTGCAAAGATTCCTGCTTTTTCTAATGCTTTCATAGTTGTATACCCCCTGTGAAAAAATATAGTTTTCATTATACTCCAAACATTTATAATTTTGTAATATTTTTTGACAAATTTTTTTAGTAAAATTTTATAATAAAAAAATGAGAACCCTTACATGCTTATTGGCTCTCATTTTCCCTATGAAAAATTATTTTATTTTAAACGACCATTTTGTTTCCGAACAGTACACTTGATCTTTCTCTATCACTGTACTCGGAAAGTGTGAATGATGAATAGCATCAGGAACTCCTTGTGTCTCCAAACATAATCCTAAGTATTTTTCTGACTTTCTACCACGAATGTCATAATCGTTTCCTAGCTGTGTGCCAGTATAGAGGACAACGGCCGGTTCATTCGTTTCAACAACTAATAGACGGCCACTCTCTTCATCATATAATGTGATTGGTTCTGACTGGTTACTTCTTAACATAAAGGGATGATCATAGCCATTGCCAACGAGTACGTTTTGAGGATGTTCTGAAACCACTCCTTCTTGAATCTTCCTACCGTCACGAAAATCAAATACTGTATGATCGACATGTATCAATTCGCCAGTTGGAATTAAAGAATCATTTAATTCAAGAAAGTGATCACTCTTTATCTTCAGTGTGTGATCCAAGGCGGTTCGTTTTAAGTCACCACTCAAGTTAAAATACGTATGATTTGTCATATTAAGGACGGTTCGTGCATCACTAATTCCTTCATAGCTAAGAAGAATCTCATTCGCATTTGTTACTGTATATGTGACTGATACACGTACATTTCCAGGATAGCCTTCTTCTCCTTCCTTGCTTTCGTATCGATAACAAAGACTGACTGAATCCTTTTCTTGCACTACTTCAACATCCCAGACCTTTTGATCAAACCCTTTTAATCCACCATGCAGATGATTTCCATTGTTATTTTTGGCTAGTTCATAGGTGATTCCGTCGAGTTCAAAACAACCTCCAGCAATCCTGCCAGCATGTCTTCCAATGACAGAACCAAAATAAGCTGAATTCGCTTGATACTCTTCGACTGTATCAAACCCTAACACAACGTTTTCAAGGTTCCCTCTCTTGTCTGGTACCACAATTCTCGTAATGGTACACCCATAGTTGAGAGAGGTGACTTGCATGCCTGCCGCATTTTCAATCGTATGTGCTACGATGGTTTGACCATCGTGCCTGCCAACTACTGACTCTGATATTTTCATAGGATTGCCTCCATTTATAAACTCTCGCAGAAACATCGAAAGGCCACTTGACCATTTGTATCTCTTTTAAATACTCCCGCATCCTCAAGCACTCGTTGGAATTTCAAGCCTACTTCTCTTCTTAGCATTTCTTCTGCCGTATCATCCGACCATTCTGTTCCGTACTTACTCTTTAATTCCTGAGCCCATGAGAGATGATAGTCTTTTACTCGTTCAGACCTTCCTAATAAATACGCTTTTACTTCCTCTAATTCTTCCTTCAATCTAGCAGGGAGAACCGCAAGACCCATGACCTCTATTAATCCAATATTCTCTTTCTTTATGTGATGAACATCGCTGTGCGGATGGAAGATTCCTAACGGATGCTTTTCACTCGTTCGGTTATTTCTTAACACTAAATCTATCTCAAATTGCCCTTCTCTCATCCTAGCAATTGGAGTAATCGTATTATGCGGCGTGTCTCCGGAAAAGGCATGAATATCCACCTTTTCATCTGAGTAACCCTTCCAGCTAGTCAAAATATAATCCGCTGCTTGAATGAGTTCTTCTTTCATTCGTGATCGTAAGCGAATAACCGACATCGGCCACTTGACCGTTGCCGCAGATACATTTAAGAATTTCTTCATCTGAAAAGAATACTCTTCGTCGGCTCGTGCCATCGCAAACTCATAATTCCCTCCTTGGTAGTGATCATGAGTTAAAATCGATCCACCTACAATGGGAAGATCCGCGTTTGATCCGACGAAATAATGTGGAAACTTTTCTACGAACGATAGTAATCTTTCAAATCCTTTTCGGGATATTTTCATATCTCGATGCTCTTTGGAGAGCACGATACAATGTTCGTTATAATACACATATGGTGAATACTGAAGATACCAGGGCTCACCCTCTAACTCTAGTCGAATCATTCGATGATTGGAGCGAGCTGGGTGTCCAATTCGACCCTCGTAGCCCTCGTTCTCCTCACATAGAAGACATTTCGGATACTGCACATCCTGCTTTTTCTCTTTTTCCAGGGCAATTTGCTTTGGATCCTTTTCTGGCTTCGACAGATTGATGGTAATATCTAATTCTCCGTATGGCGTGTCTGTTTTATAACTAATGTTCTTTGCAATACTTTTTGTTTGGATATAATTGCTGTTTTGACTTAATTGATAAAAGTACTCTGTTGCGCAGGTTGGATCTTTTTCATAATTTCGATAAAAACGGCGATTCACATCCGAAGGTCTTTGAACTAGAACATTCATGAGCTTGCTTGAAAAGATTTCTTTATCTGCATCGAGGATTCCAACCATTCTTTTTTCAAAAGCATACTGAACCATTTGCTCTAATATCTCTGGAATACTTACTCCCTTTATCCCATCCATTTTCTCAGGAAATTCAGCTAGTTGTAAAAGAGACATGAGTTGGTTTCTTGCATATATTTCATCTTCTCGATCAATCATTTCACATTCCATTGATTGATCAAGTAGTGATTGAATCAAAGCATGTATTTCCATGAAGTGTTTCTCCTTCCGTTACTTTTCGTACCCATTTGGATGTGACTGATGCCAGCTCCATGCGTCCTCAATAATTTGATCAATATTTGTACGCATAGGGCTCCAACCTAGAATCTGTTTTGCTTTTTCAGAAGAAGCAATTAACGTTGCTGGATCACCTGCTCTTCTTGCCACGATTTTTTCAGGGATAGCATGCCCTGTAATTTTCCTTGCTGTCTCAATAATTTCCAACACGGAGAATCCTTGGTTACTGCCAAGATTAAATACATTGCTTTCTCCACCATTTTCTAAATACTTTAAAGCAAGAATATGGGCAGCAATTAAATCCTCTACATGAACATAATCACGGATACACGTTCCATCGGGTGTATCGTAGTCATCCCCGAACACAGAGATGAACTCTCTTTGTTCAAGAGCCACTTGTAACACTAACGGAATGAGATGAGTTTCTGGTGTATGGTCTTCTCCCACTTCTCCAGTAGCTCTTGCTCCCGCCACATTAAAGTAGCGAAGCGCAACAAACTTCATATCGTAAGCACCATTGCACCATTTCAGCATTTTTTCCATGGTTAACTTCGTCTCTCCATAGGCATTGGTCGGAAGTGTTGGAGTATCCTCTGTAATCGGCATGATTTTTTGATCACCATACGTGGCTGCAGTTGATGAGAAGACAATATTCTTCACATCGAATGCATTCATTACTTCCAGTAACACTTGCGTCCCATATACATTATTATCAAAATACAGTAGTGGCTTTTCCATCGATTCACCAACAAGGGAATTGGCTGCAAAATGGAGAACCCCTTCAATTTTTTCCTTTTGAAAAACAGAGGTTAAAAATTCTTTCTCTCTTATATCACCTTTATAAAAAATAGCTTGAGGATGAACGGCCTGTTCATGCCCGGTTTGAAGATTATCAATCACAACCACCTTGTATCCTTGATCGATTAGCTGGTGTACTGCGTGCGAACCAATATATCCTGCCCCTCCTAATACTAATACGCTCATCGTATCAACTCTCCCTTAAGTTCTTTCGTTCCGTCCCCAATACTCGCTACATAGAAGGTTGCTTCATATCCAATTCTCTCTTTATAGCTTTCACCGACTTCTTTAATAAACAAATCAACACAATTCTTGTCTACAAGAGCAATGGCACAGCCTCCAAACCCTGCCCCCGTCATTCTGGCACCTATTGTCCCTTCTTGACTCCAAGCCGCACTTACAAGTGTATCTAGTTCAATTCCTGTTACTTCGTAATCATCTTTAAGAGAAGTATGAGAAGCATTCATCAGTTCTCCAAAGTAAGCAAGATTTTCATCTTTTAGAGCTGTCAACGCCTTAATCGTACGAGCATTTTCATACACGGCATGCTTTGCTCGTTTTTCTAGAAGTTCATCTCCAATCAACTCACGATTGGCCTCAAATTGTTCTTCCGTTAAACTACCTAATGCCTCGATGTTCAATTTAGCTTGTAAACGATGAAGGGCTTCTTCACATTGTGCTCGGCGCTCGTTGTACTTCGAGTCGGCTAATTCTCGACGCTTATTCGTATTCATAATAATAATTTTGTGGTTTTCTAGATTAAGAGGCGCATATTCGTAAGTAAGAGTCTGACAGTCTAGTAATATTCCACAGTTTTCTTTCCCCATGCCAATCGCAAACTGATCCATGATGCCACTGTTGACACCAATAAACTTGTTTTCTACCTTCTGTCCAAGCTTCACCAGCTCTACTCGGGCGATTTTCAGATTGTATACCTCATCAAGTATGACTCCCATCAACATTTCTAGTGACGCAGAAGACGACAGACCCGCACCATTTGGAATGTTCCCATGGATCAAAAGTTCAAATCCGTTTCGAAGAGCACCGAAGCTCTCCTGGACGTAGCGAATCATTCCTTTTGGATAATTGGCCCAATTATGAGCGGTATCATATTCCAAAGCGTCAAGTGAGAATTCAATGATTCCCTTGTCCGGGAAGTTCTCTGAATACAGTCGCACCAAACGATCTTCCCTTTCCCTTACCACTCCATACGTTCCGAAGGTGATGGCAGCCGGAAACACATTTCCTCCATTGTAATCCGTGTGCTCCCCAATAAGATTAATTCGCCCTGGTGAAAAAAAGAGGCGAACCTGATCTTCTACTTTAAATATCTCTACAAACTTATTAAATAATTCGTGTTTTTCCATGGTTATCATCCTTCCACTTTCTCAAGTAAGAATCTAATCAATATCTTTAAAAATAGGTTAAATATCAGATAAATGAAAACGTCTACACTATCCATTTTATTCTTTAAGTAAATTTTAGTCAATGTTTTAGTAAAATTTTTATCATTAAAAAGACGCCTTTACATACACTTTTTGCAAGGCATGTCCAAAGGAATGCATATCTACTTCTGTAGCAGTAAAAAATAAGACAGAGGTGAGAACAAGTGGAAAATGATCATTTAAAACTTACAGCTTCCGAGATCGGAACACTTTGGGGTGAGTATGTAAACGGAACAATGATTGAAGTAGTAAATAGGTATATGCTTTCTATTTTGGAGGATGAATCAATAAAAAAGGTTTTTGAAATGGCTATCGAGACATGGGAAAAGCAAAAGAAGCAGATTGTTTCCTTCATTGAGAAAGAGGGTTTTCCCGTTCCTATTGGTTTTAAGAGTCCGACCTTAATAAAGGTGTAGAGAGATTATTTTCTGATACATTCTGCTTAAATTATCTACATATTATGACGATAAATGGTTTGTGGGGTCATACAACTGCTTTAAGTGTTTCTGTCAGAAAAGATCTTCGGGAATTTTACAACTCATGTGATGATGATGCAAAAAGAATGTACGATTTAACCATTGAGCTATTGCTTAACAAAGGAAAATTTCAAAGAGACCCGTATTTCTATCCTAGCGAGAGCCCTGAGTTTATTTCTACTAATGATTTTATAGATGGATTCTTCGGAAAAGGAAGGCAATTATCTGCTTCAGAATTAATTAGTCTTTCTCTTAACATTAAAAAGAGCATTATGGCAAAATCCCTTTCCATTGGATTCAGTCAAGTCACAGGTTCAAAGGAAGTAAGAAAGTTTTTCGAGGAACTAGAAGAAGCGACAGATGGGAACATACAAGCTCTTTCAAAAATAATGAACAAAGATAATTTGCCAGTTCCAATGTCGTGGGAATCAGAGGTAACCATGTCAAAAGAATCTCCTTTTTCAGATAAATTAATGCTATACCATATGGGGTTCTTGGCTCAGGCTGCACAAGTATATTACGGGACAGGCCTAGCAACGGCCATGCGAACAGACTTAGGTGCCGTATATGAAAAAGCCATTCTAAAAACATTAGCCCTTACTAAAAACTGGTTTGATATGATGGTGAAGAACAAATGGTTAGAACAGCCACCACTTGCTCCCAATAGAAAAGAACTGGCACAAGATAAATAATCTGCTTCTCAAATTAAACTACTGTATCAGACATTCTATTGAATCTATTAAAAAGGATTGTTGAGCAAGATTATTTATGCTCTTTAGATCCTTTTTTTATTCCAATCGGCTAATACTATTCAATATAATTTCTAAAAATAAAAAATGCTGCTCTATATAGCAGCTAAACTAAATGGTTTTTACAGCTTTGGTCTTGTAAGATGAGCCTCAAATAAGTCTATAATTTCTAAAAATCTCTCGGCTTCTCTAAATGTATGGTCTGCTAAGAGTGGGTGAATATTGCTTTTAATTCGGCAGGCTTCAATTAACTCTCTTGCTGTCTTCTTAAAGTCTCTTAAAGATAAAACTGAGACTCTATTTTGGTCCAAGAATTGATCTAAAATGGGCACCGTTTCAGACTGTGGTCTCATGGAGTCTAAATCAACTGCCTGGAATACTAATTGGTCGAAATCATGGCTAAACTCGTTAGCTTGTTCTACCAGTTTTCTTTCGGAAGGATCTAAAAGATGCCCAATAAATTTTGCATGATCAGCCATTATCTTTAAAAAGAATAGGTTTTCTTGAATAATCGTATCTGGTTGGGGGGCGAGTTTTCCTTCGTTTAGTTCCTTCAGTCTATTCGCAAAATAAGCTGCTTCTCTGCTTACATGGTCAACTAATAATGGAAAATTATTTGTCCGAATTTCACAACGTAGAGTTAATCCTAACACTTTCCTTTTATAACTCCAAATCGCAACTGCTGCTTGATAAACCTCGTTATTAAAAGCTTGAATTTGACGTACATCTGTGTTTACAGAAAACCTGGCCAACTTTTCCTCGATTCGTTCAAATAAGGTAATAAATTGTTGTGCTTCTGTAATTAATTGCTGCTGTTCATAAGTAAATCCTAAGCTTAAAAATAAAGCATGTTCTTTCATGATTCTAGACCAAAACTGTATTTCGTCCAATGACCTAGCGACAATAGGATTAGCCATTGTACCCACCCCTTATGCAGACTGACTTCACCCCCATCATATGTTTGTGTATTTGTCCGTATTCTTGCTATTATTTGATATCACTTCTTACTACTTTTTCACCTTCTCAATAAAACTCCTTTAATCATTATTACCTCCTATTAAGGGAATATTATTGATACTGTCACAATTTATAGGAGGACCTAAATATGGCATTAGAATCCAATATGGAACATAAAACGATTTGTTTCAGTGAATACGATGAATTAAAACGAGTAATTTGCTGCCAGCCGCAGTACATGACGATCAGGGATGTGATTAATGAGACCCAAAAGCACTTTCAAAACGAAGGAATACATATAGAAACTGCATTAGAACAGCATCATCAAATGGTCCAGACGATGCGGAATCACGGCATTGAAGTTATTTTACTTCCTTACCATAAGAAATACCCGGAACAGGTTTTTACAAGGGACATAGGGTTTACACTTGGACATACGGTGTTTGTAGCTGATATGGCAAGTGACGTGAGGCAGGGAGAAGATAATGTATTAAAGCAGTGGCTGGAGGATGAAGGATTTTCCTACTATAATATTGTAGGAGATCAGATTGAAGGCGGAGATGTCATTATCGACAGGGACACCGTGTACATTGGGTTGAGTGATCGAACCAGCCAGCAGGCAGTTGATCATTTAAAACATCTTCTGCCCCAGTTTGATGTTAAAGGCATCGAGTTCAAGGCAGAATATTTACATTTAGACTGTGTCTTTAATGTTGTATCACCAGAGCTAGCGCTGATCTTCCCAGAAGCTTTGACAAAAGAGGATTTTGACATATTTGGATCAAGATATGAATTGATTGAAGTATCTGATGAGGAACAGTTCACCCTTGGGACTAATGTGCTCGGTATAGGAAACAAGCGAATCTTGAGCTTGCCAGTAAATAAAAATGTAAATAAGCAGCTTCGTGACCGTGGATTCGAAGTAATAGAAGTTGATATCACTGAAATTATTAAGTCAGGAGGCTCTTTCCGCTGCTGTACGCTGCCTATTCTTAGATCAAGGTAAACGTTCAAGAATAACTTTCTCATAAAAGGATGTCCATCAAAGCTAGGTATAATGGACATCCTAAAAATCACCAATAGAATTTATCAACTACACAAATCACATTGTGCTAGTGTCAATTACGAACCGGTACTTCACATCTGAAGCTAGTACACGTTCGTAGGCTTCATCAATTTGGTCTGCCGAAATGACTTCAATAGAAGGGACAATGTTGTGTTCTGCGCAGAAGTCTAACATTTCCTGAGTCTCACGAATGCCTCCAATCATTGAACCTGCAAAAGAGCGACGGTGGCCGATAAGAGAGAACACATTTACTGGCAATGGCTCTGCAGGCGCACCAACATTTACTAAAGTACCATCTAGTGTTAACAGTGAGAGATACGCACTAATGTCAATTTTTGCACTTACCGTGTTAATAATTAAGTCAAAGGTTCCGGCGAGCTCCTTGAATGTTTCTGGGTCGTTTGTGGCATAGTAGCTGTCCGCTCCAAATTGCAAACCATCTTCCTTTTTACTCAAAGTTTGCGAAAGGACGGTAACTTCCGCACCCATGGCGTGTGCAATCTTGACAGCCATATGACCAAGACCGCCCAGACCAACAACCGCTACTTTCTTCCCTGGACCAGCTCCCCAATGATTTAATGGGGAATATGTCGTAATCCCTGCACAAAGTAATGGTGCTGCAACA
This sequence comes from Robertmurraya beringensis, assembly GCF_042433785.1. NCBI lineage: Bacteria > Bacillati > Bacillota > Bacilli > Caryophanales > Bacillaceae > Robertmurraya > Robertmurraya beringensis. The sequence goes on from NZ_JBHLUU010000026.1 coordinate 26,842, forward strand.
TCAAGCTCAATACCATCAGGAATTCTGACTACGAAGTCCTCCGTTACCACAATGTGAGTAGAATAGCCACCTTGAGTAGGTTCACCATATTTGTCAACACCCGCGTAGGTAGGAACATTTCCTTTAAGACAGTATTGTTCTTCCCCTTTACGGCAATTCTCACAGTCGCCACAAGAATCAACCATACATCCGACCCCTACCCGGTCACCTACCTTATACTTTGTCACCTCTTTTCCTACATCAGTAACAATTCCTGCAATTTCATGTCCGGGTACTAGAGGATAATTCACTTCACCCCATTCGCCGTGTGCAGTATGGATGTCAGAGTGGCATATGCCTGCATATTTAATTTCAATTAGAACATCGTGTAAATCAAGGTCACGTCTTTTAATTTCAGCCACTCGAAACGGTTGGTCTGGACCATCGACTGCTCTCGCTTTAGCTATTGTCATTTGTATAAACCTCCACTATACTTTGATTTTTCTAGAGAATCGACTAGGATCAGATGTAACATCCCTTTATTCTCTTGCAAATCTAGAATAGGCCCTATAGTTAACTCTAGGTCAAGCATAAGTTTGTGAAGAATACGACATATATTAAACTTTGACGTTGGGTATACAGAATGATAAAATCTTGCTAAAACATAGAGTTAACTCGAAGTCTATAAATAGATAAAAGGAGATAATTGACGATGACCTATTCTATAAGCGAAGTTGCAAAAGAATTAGATCTAACAGTATATGCCTTACGATACTACGATAAGGAGGGTCTAATGCCTTTTGTGGAACGTACTCCTAGTGGAACTCGTTTATTTAAAGACTCTGATATTGAAGCACTAAAAATTATTCAATGTCTAAAATCTACGGGGATGCCTATTAAAGAAATTAAAGGATTCATCGAATGGTGTTCAGAGGGAGATTCCACCTTACAACAAAGATATGACATGTTCTTGGAGAGAAAAGCGATTGTGGAAGCACAGTTGGAAGAACTGAATAAGACTATGGAGGTCATAAATCATAAATGCAATTATTACAAGACGGCCTTGAATGCAGGAACGGAAGAAATTCATAAAATCAATAAAATAGGAAATTTTTAATAAACCGAAAAAATGGCATACTCCATTCGTATGCCATTTCGATTTATTTCTAACTGTTAGGGAATTCACTAAAAACTACTGTCACGAATAATCAGCTCTGTTCCCAGCTGCACCTTCTTGGACACTTTACGTCCCATCACTCGTTCCATGACTAAATCAACCGCTACTTCTCCCATCATTTCGGTATGGACCTTCAATGTTGAGAGTGATGGATAAATATATTTTGAAACACTAATATCATTCAAACCAATGATATTCACTCTGTCTGGAACTACGATATTTTCTTCGTGCAATGCTCGGAGGGCTCCGATGGCAAGAAGGTCATTTCCCGCAAAAAAGGCCGTTGGTAACGCTTCTTGGTGTTCAAGGATCGCTTGTTTCATTAATCGATATCCGTCGTCCACTGAGAAAGATCCTGTATAAATAAAGCTTTCGTTCCACAGTCTCTTTTCATTCATATAACTATAAAATGTCTTTTCCCGAAGGTCTGCGATCTCACCTGATTGATCTCTGTAGTATTCTCTACCACCAATATACCCAATGGAATGGTGTCCTTTATCTAACAGGTGATCGACGATCTTTTTCGTAGCCTTATCAAAGTCTGTAATTACTGAATCATACGAATCATCCATCAAACTATGGTCAACTAAAACGATGTGTTCGGTAATCTCCGCTAGAGCCCGCACTTGGTTTTCGCTGAACTTACCTATGGCGATAATTCCTTGAATATTTTCCTGCTTTAACTCCTCAATATCATTGTAAAAATACTTTACGATTTGTGCATCCAGCTGCTGACATCTTGTTTCTATTCCAAACCGTATTGACATATAATATAAATCTTCGAGTTCCTCTTTCTCTGTATACCAATGAACAATCGCAAACTTTGAAGGGCTAGACTTTCGTACAACCCGACGTTTATATTCGAGCTTTTCTGCGACTTCAAATATCTTTTTCCTTGTCTCATCCGTAACCGAAAGCGAAGAATCATAGTTCAATACACGTGAAACAGTAGCAATGGATACACCGGCCTTTTCTGCAATATCTTTGATCGTGGCCATATCAATCACCTCTATCTCGCTAATCTCATATATTTATCATTCCATATCCCTATATAAAAAGAAAGGGTTAATTAGAAAATGAAACAAAGTCTGCCCCCCTATCAAGGAGGTCAGACCTTGTTTAGTTGATATCTTTTACCTTGTATAAGTAAAAATCATCTACACTTCCCCATGCCCCGCCATCTGCTCTTATGCTAGCACCAATCGTAATCGTTCCATCTAGCACAAGAATATCAGTCACTACCGGTTGACTCCAGTTCACCCAGCCATTAACAGAGGTTTGGATTTTGAATTCTTGATCACCAGACAATGCGTACAAATGCATATCCGAGTTATTGGCATCTCCCCCTTGTAAAAACATCGAAAGATTATAGTAACCAGGCTCTAGACCAGTAATTTTCTGTTCTACAGAAAAATTCACTTCTTCTCCAGAATAAAAATGTAGTGAATAGTTCCCAGACTTGGCATCAGCAGCCTTATTTTGAAAATCGGTATGTGGTGCTGTTCCATTCTTATATAGGATGTTCCACATACTTCGATCATTTTCCTCAAATCCTGAATTCATCACAAAGTTTTCCGGGAAGATTGTAAGATGTAGTTTGACTGTTCCTCCACCTTCTACCTCACCGTTTATTTCATAGGTACCCACACCATTTTGAATGGCTTGTTTCACAACTTCTTCATCCCATGTGACACGTACAACCCCCGAGGTCCCATTATTGTAGGTAACCTGTACAGTTGTTGGCAATGTGATCTCTTCTCCTGCAATAACACTTAAAGAAACATCCTTTATTTCGTCAATTTTCAAAGGGGCTACCGACCCTGTATCAACATATTTAAATACATTCAGAGACGATAATGGACGACCGTAAAAATCAAACAGTGCTTGATTATCAACCGCGCTTCCTCCATACCAGTGGCCTGCATCTTCCGGATCGTATTCTGCCGCATAGCTTGTCGCCCAGCCTGATCCATATTTTTCCCATAATTTTTGGTTTTTCTTTAGCTTTTTATCTGGGGCAGCTGGAATCCAAGCGGGCTCCCAATAAAAAACGCCAATTCCCGCTTCACCTACATTAGCCACTGCCTCGATTACATCCCGAACAGCAGTCGCTTGACCTTGTACCGTGATTGGATAATTTAATGTTTGCCCTGAATCCTTTGGTGCTGTATTTCCATGGCCGTCTCCATCCTCTTTTGTATAGGTATAGGACGTTTCTGCTACCATCACTTGCTTTCCATATGCACTAGCCACATTCTTTAGAACAGAGGTCAAATTAGTTAAAGTTCCGTGCCAGAAAGGATAGTAGGAGCTTGCAAATACATCATAGTCCACTTCATTTTCTTGAAGTGTCTTCGCGATAGAAGCGTATCTACCTGAAGTCTCTGGATTGGTAAAGTGTAAGGCTACTAATATGTTAGAATCAAGTTCTCTTACGGCTTTGCTTCCCGCATTGAATAATTGGCTCATCGCTTCCCAATTTTTTTCTCCTGCAAGACCACCATTTGTTTCGTTTCCGATTTGCACCATGCCAATATCGATTCCTTCATCCATCATGGCTTGTAAGCTCTCTTTAGTATAATCATAGAGCGCTACCTTCTTTTCCTCCAAGTTCAGGTTCTTCCAAGCCTTCGGCGCCTGCTGTTTCGCTGGGTCCGCCCAGAAATCTGAGTAATGGAAGTCCACTAATAGTTTCATGTTATTGGCGGTCGCTCTTTTTCCAATTTCAATTGCCTTTTCTATATCATTATTTCCGCCGCCATACCCACGGCCCTTTGAATCGTAAGGGTCATTCCATACTCGTACACGAACATAATTCACTCCTGCATCATTTAACGTTTTAAAGATGTCCTGCTTTTTTCCTGCTTCATTATAAAATTTGACCCCACTGTCTTCTAACGCAATAATACTCGACACGTCTACCCCTTTAATAAAGTCCTCATCGATTCCTGCTACTCTTTTTACGAAAATATCACTTGCAACTGGATTTACCTGTGCATCCCCTTCGCTAGGATGAAATAAAACGGAACTTATGATTAATGTAAATGCTAGCAATCTAGCGAACATCCTATTCATCTCTCTCATACTCTCCTCACCTTTATCAAAAATTTCTTATATTAATGGAAATCATGCTAAGATGTGTATTCGAGTAGTAAACGTTTCCATTCACATCGTAAATACATGGGTGGGTTCCCGGTCCCACCCATGTATGCATTCACGTTAATTTGTCGTTCTTTTTTTCTCAACAATTCGTACTTCATACTTCTCTAACGATACGTCTCCTAGCAATTCTTCACCGGTACTCTTATCTGTTACTGGTAACTCAAAGGTAACCACTTGATTTTCCTCAGTGAAATTCATAACAAAAATGAAGTCACTTTCAGGAGCATTCCTTACTTGTACTGAGACCCCCTCTCCATGTTTTACTGAAGACACAGATTCTAGAGCCAACTCTTTCATTATTTCTTCATAAAAGTCCCTTTGGAACTGATCTTCTAATCGTCCACCGATATAGTAAGCCTTACCTTCTTCATATTTGTGGCTGGTTACAGCTGGGGTATTGGCATAAAAATCAGCTGTGTATACACCCTTTACTGTTGCAGTATTTAGTTCAAGGATCGTAGCATAATCCTTTAATTCATACGTACGACCTTTATACTCCACATAGTTTCGATCTTTTGGATAATACGTATCGGTTTCAACTGGTTTTAAGCCAAAGATATCCTGTAGATCTTTATGCCATCCACCTAAGTACGTTAAGTCATACTCATTTACAAGACCACTAATATAGGTCATGACAAGTGTTCCGCCTGCTGCGACAAAGGATTTTAAACGTAAAATGGTTTCTTCACTCATTAAATAAAGCATCGGGACAATTAATAGTTTATAAGATGAAAAGTCTTGCTCCTTTGTAATCACATCTACAGGAATATCTTTTTCCCAGAAAACCTTGTAGTGCTGTTGCAAGGTTTGAGGATAGCGTTTGGTGTCCAATCCGAATCCTTGTGCGTCATTTAGAGCCCAGTTGCTTTCCCAATCGTAAAGAATAGCAACATCTGCTGGACGATTCGTGCCGACAATATCAGATAGATTTTCTAATGTTTTTCCAACTTGAGCTACCTCTTGGAAAACACGATTATTCGTACTGTTATCATGATCCACCACAGCACCATGGAATTTTTCTGATGATCCACGTGATTTTCTCCACTGGAAGTACATCACACTATCCGAACCATGAGCTACCATCTGCATGGAAGATAGAAGATGCATACCTGGTCTTTTTGCTTTGTTCACACTATGCCAATTTACCAAGCTCGGAGTGGATTCCATTAGCAAGAATGGTTGTTGTTTTAAACTACGATACAGATCATTAATGAAGCCAACCTTCATCGCTAAATTCGCCGTACTTTCCCAGTCATTATGCCACGCTGGATACGCATCCCAGCTAACCACATCCACATGCTTCGCAAATTTACTATAATCTAGTGATTGAAACGGAATTAAATCGAATGTGTCTGCCATAAAATTCGTTGTGATTGGCACTTCTGGCGTAAGTTCTCTTATTGGAACAATCTCATTTTCATAGAAGGAAATCGTTTGATCGGTAACAAAACGTCGCCAATCCAGGTTCAATCCATGAACCATACTTTCCCCAATCGGAGAGGGTGATTCAACCTGAGACCAATCACTATAGGTGTGACTCCAGAACGGTCCCCACCAAGCATCGTTTAATGATTTAAGATCATTTTGATATTTGTTTTTTATCCATTGTCTAAAAGCTATCTGACACTGATCGCAGTGACACTCTCCACCATACTCATTTGAGATATGCCACATCAATAATGCCGGATGACTACCATATCTTTCTGCTAACTTGCGGTTCATTTCCTGTGTTTTTTCACGATAAACAGGAGCTGTAAAACAGTGATTATGTCGTCCTCCATGTAATTGTTTCACTCTAGAAGAGTTTACACGAAGAACCTCAGGGTATTTTTCCGACATCCAAGCAGGGCGTGCTCCACTTGGTGTAGCTAAGATGACTTTTCCACCGATACTGTGAATATCGTCAAAGATATCATCTAACCATTCAAAGTGGTACTTGCCTTCCTCTGGCTCCAATGCACTCCATGCAAAGATTCCAACAGAGAATGTGTTCGTATGGGCTAACTTCATTAATTTAATATCATCTGCTAAGATTTCTGGATGGTCCAGCCATTGATCAGGATTATAGTCTCCCCCGTGAAGCATGAATTTCGCATTTGTTGTATAGGTTTTATGATGATTTTTCATTGTCGTCTCCTTCTACTATTGACTTTTTTATGAAATCAACCCTTCGTTCCACCAGCTGTTAGTCCTGATACAAAGTGCTTCTGAAGCAAAATGAATATAATCGCAATCGGAATACTGATCAGTATGGCTCCAGCTGCAAAGGTCGTGTAGCTAGCCCCCATTACATCATTAACGAGGTTATATAATCCAATCGGTAGGGTGTACGCCTCAGGTGTTCGTAAAATGGTTGATGATAAAACGAAATCTCCCAGCGGCCCGGTAAAACCATTCATCGCGACGACCGCAATCATTGGTCGTGATAAAGGCATAAGGATTTGTAAAAAGATCCTTGTATTACTTGCTCCATCAATTTTCGCGCTTTCATCCAAGTCCATGGGAATCGAGTCCATATATCCTTTCATCAAATAAGTGTTCATAGGAATTTGTCCACCAATATATAAAAGGATTAATAGCCAATGACTATTCATCATGCCTAGTATTTGCGCTAATACAAATAGAGCAATTAGAGCAGAAAATTGTGGAATCATTTGTAGTAATAGAAACAATGTTAAGGCTTTTTGTCTTCCCTTAAAGCGAAACCGAGAAAATGCATAGGCAGTAAAAGAAACACTTATTACCGTCCCTATCATGGTAAAAACACTAATTTTCAAGGAATTTGCATACCATTTTCCATATTGCAAACTTTCCTTCCCTGCAAACAATTCGCGATAATGATCAAGTGTAGGGTTTTTAGGAATGATGGACGTGCTAATCAAGCTGTTTCCCGGATTAAAGCTCGCACCAACGGTCCAAATTAATGGATAAATAATGATCACTGTCATAAAAACTAATATCAAATGTGTAAACAGGAGACGAAAGAATTTTTGTTTTTTCATATCTTTCAGCATCCTTTAAGCCCCCTCTTTAAAGGAATTCGTACGTCTAAATTGCCATAGTGCAATCGCGATAACAAATACTGATAGCAAGATGGTTAATGCAGCCGCCAGTGAATACTGACTCGATTGCATCGTTAATTTGTATATCCATGAAACGAGTATATCCGTTCCTCCAGCCGTCGATCCTGGTACAGCAGGTCCACCACCATTAAATAGATAAATAATATTAAAGTTATTAAAGTTAAACGTGTATTAAGTAATAATGATCGGAGCCATTGCGATTAAAATCATAGGCATTGTAATATGGCGAAACTTTGCAAAAACAGACGCTCCATCAATCGTTGCTGCTTCATAAAGGTCATCCGGAATGGACTGAAGGACACCTGTTGTTACTAAGAAAATATAAGGGAAACCTAACCAGCCCTGCATAAGAATTAATGCTACTCGTGTCCAATTTTCATCAGTTAGCCACGGAATGGACTGAATTCCAAAAGCAGCCAGTATATCGTTATTGATTGCCCCAAAGCTATCATTAAATAATCCTGCAAATATTAAGATCGTTACAAACCCAGGTACTGCCCAAGGAAGAACAAGAACCGTTCGATAGAACTTAGTAAATTTCACATCTTTCTGATTGACTAAAACCGCAAGAAACACTCCAAGGCTCACCTGCAAAGTAGAAGCCACAAGCGTCCAAATAACCGTCCAAGCTAATACATCAAAGAAGGTAGAACGCCAAATATCAACGGTGAAGATTTCAAAAAATGTTTCTAACCCGACCCAATCAGCTAAGTTAGCCGGTGGAGAATGGTATAAATCGTAGTTCGTAAACGCTAATGCGAAACTAAATAAAATAGGGAAAATGACTGCAAATATTAAAATAAAGAGTGATGGTCCACTGATCACATAAGGGTAACCCTGCTCAATTAAATTGCGGTAATCCTCCTTAAGAGAATGCAGCCGCTGATTTTTATCTCTCAAAGCCCCGTTCTTATAAGCATCTCGTAGATTAATATAGTAAAAGGCAAGCCCAAAAATCGTTACAATGACAGCAATAATCCCTTCCGCAAGGAGAAAGATCGAGTTATCTCGGGGCACTTCCGTTCCAAGTGTGAAAAGCCCCCAAAATCCCATATTCAATAAATCACCAAATACTGCAAAAAACGAAACCGCTAAAAGTAGAAATAAAAGCCCTTTTATCCACTGCTTATTGTAAAATTGACCAAGCCCTGGAATGATTGATAAAAGCAAAGCCGTTTTGCGATGTTGCACTTTTTTCACCTCTTATTAGACGTTCGTGTGATAGATTCCGTCCTTATAATAAATGGTGTCAAACATAAGGACCGTTTGACACCATTGTTTACTTACAAATTATTTTCCACCATGCTTCGCTTCGATCTGTCCTTTAATCGTTTCAACGGCTTGCTCCAACGCTTCTTTAGGTTGAGCTTTACCAGTTGCGATGGTTTGCAGGGCAGAGTCTGTTGGTGTCCAAACTTCGTTCATTTCTGGAATGTTTGGAGTTAATTCAGCAAATTGCGATTGCTCAGCTACCGCTTGGGCTGCTTCACTTTCTGCTACAACAGGATCATTAGCAAGTGCTTGTACAGCTGGAACTTCCTTGGTCACTTCATATCGAGCTTTTGAATTTTCTTCATTTGCTAAAAATACAACTAACTTCTCAGCAAGTTCAGCATTTTTACTATAAGAGCTCACATTATAACTCTTCACTCCAACGAACGAACTCATATTCTCACCATTTGAAAGCTCAGGTAATTTGGTTACACCAAAATTGATTCCTGCTTTTGTAAATGGATCAATATTCCAAGGACCTGAAATGACAGCAGCAGCTTTTCCTTCCGTAAACAACGATTCAAGAACATTAATTCCTTGTTCACCAATGATTCCAGCTGGAAATAGACCTTCTTTATAGAACTTTTGAATATACTCTGCCCCTTCAAGAGCACCTTTGGTATTTAACCCGATATCGGCAGGATCGTAATTGCCTTTGTCATCGGTTCCGAAAATATATCCACCATACCCACTCAAAATGCTTTGTGCATAGTAGATTTGGTCAAACAAAGCTAGGAATCCAAATTTTTCTCCATCCGTTACCTTCTTAGAGTAGTCATACCATCCGTCAAGAGTGGTTGGAAGTTCTGCTTCAGAAACTAAATCTTTATTGTAATAAAGCATGGTAGTTTCTACAGCTTTAGGTAAACCATACACCTTGTTTTCTACCATTTGCGACTTCATAGCTACTTCTGTATAAATAGATTGAACATCTTCAGCTACATTTAACTCTTTGATTAATCCTTCGGTTACCGCCGTTCCAATTTGGTCTCCCGGCATGGTAAGTACATCTGGTCCTGTACCACCCGGTCCATCCATACGTAAATCTTCTATTTGTTGAGCATAGGCTTTTTCAACTACTTTCACCTTTACTCCATTTTCTTCTTCAAACTTAGCAATCGCATCTTTAATACCTGCTCCTTTTTCAATATCCTCCCAAACTAGTAAATCATACTCTTTGTTCTTGGAAGAATCGTTCGAACCAGTACTCTCCGTACTACTTTCTTGAGGTCCACACGCTACTAAAGATAAACTTAAAGCAATACCGCTCATAACGCTAAAATACTTTTTAAACTTCTTCATAGCTTACATCCTCTCACATTGGTTTACATTTTTATTGAAAGCGCTTCAGTAATTAAAATATATCACTAACAGTAAAACTTGTAAATATATTTTTACTAAAACTAGTAAAAAAATTTCAGAAAAGTATTTTACTAACGATTATATGGTATCAAACAGTACTTTTTATCCTTTCATTCCAAACCCCAAGTATTCAATCTTCACTACGAAATATACCGTATTCCACTATTTTTTTGCCATATACATAAATAACTATACTTATTTTTAGTAAAAAATTTTACCTGAATAGCCGTTTAATATAGCAAACAATCAATACCTTAGATGCAAAAGTGTGAGCAATTGCATATGGCTCGATACTAGCCTCTGACAAATTAAATATAAAAAGGAGAGCTCCCCATTATTAGGAAGTTCTCCTTATCTATTAACTACATTCATTCTTTTCCTTTGATTACGCTGTTTTAGTACTTTCCAACTTATATAACCAATCGTCATGGCTCCAAGCATAACTAGTAACATGGTTTGATATTCAGTAATCCTATTTATCATTTGTTTAGCATCACCGTCATAATAACGACCAATACTTAACAAAAGGAAAGTCGATGGCCCTATTCCTAACATCGTAAGTGCCGTATAAGGAAGAACTTTCATATTAGACATTCCTGCAATAAAAGGAATCACGTTACCTAAATGAAGGGGACTTAATACCGCAATACTCCACACACCATACTTGTTCAACCGATTCTTTACCTTTACCAACTTTTCTCTTTGAGTCAGGTTCAATCTATTTTCAACAGAATTCCCTAATTTATATCCAATGGTATAAGGGATATAGCTCCCGAGAGCATATAAAAAACTTCCAGTTAGTGAAATCCATGCTACTTCAATCCAGGATAAATTTAAAATAAACCCTACTGTGACTATAAAAAAAGTTCCAACAAAAGGAAAGGCACTTCCCTCAATGAATAAGGAAAACAAAATTCCGCCTATCCCCCATTTATCTATTAGTGTTAGTAGAAAGTCCGTCATAAAACCACTCCATCTTATTTAAGATACTATAAGTATAAAGTGACTTTTCTTATCTAAATAGAAACCAAGGTTGTAACTTCTTCTAAGACTCGAGATGTAGATTTCACCATAACTAAATCATTAATATCTCACGAATATCATCTTCTGTAAGAGAAGGAGTGGAATTCCGCTTAGAATCAATAATCTCTGACACAAGATCTCTCTTTTTCTCCTGCAGTTCATTGATTTTCTCCTCGATAGTCCCGCGTGCAATCAGCTTGATCACTTGCACTTCATTCGTCTGACCAATCCGATGTGCACGGTCTGCCGCTTGCTCCTCCACAGCCGGATTCCACCAAAGGTCATATAAAATAACCGTATCCGCCCCTGTTAAATTCAGTCCCGTTCCACCCGCTTTTAACGATATAAGAAAAATATCCCGTTCACCATCGTTAAATCGATTGCATCTTTCTAGACGTTCTTCCGAAGGTGTCTGACCATCCAAGTAGAAAAAAGGGATCCCTTGATTAGCTAGTTCCCTGCCAATCAGAGTGAGCATTTTCGTAAACTGAGAAAAAATCAGCACCCGTCTTCCAGAAAACTTTGCTTCATCCACAATCTTCATGAGCTGTTCAAATTTTGACGAACTTCCTTTATATCCATCTACAAATAAACCAGGATGACAACAAATCTGTCTTAATCGCGTTAATCCAGCCAAGATTTTAATCCGATTTTTCCTTATCGTGTCCTTGTCCAAATGCTTTAACGTATCTTCTTTCAGTTTGGCAAGATACGCGGCATACAAATTCTTCTGATCTGGGAGAAGCTCCACGGTCTCTATCCACTCCATTTTTCCAGGAATGTCAGAAAGTACCTCTTCCTTCATTCTTCGCAGTAAAAACGGGCGAATCCTCCGAGCAATTTGCTTTCTTGTTAGATTGCTGTACTCCTTGAATCCGAGAAAAAGTTCAGGAAACACAACGTGGAAAATAGACCAGAGTTCTTCTAAGGAATTTTCCACCGGAGTCCCTGTAAGGGCAAAGCGATAATTAGCTTGTATCCTTCGCACGGCTTTCGCTGTTTGTGAAACTGGATTTTTAAAGGCTTGTGCTTCATCAAAGAAAACCACACGAAACGACTGTTTTTGGTACCAGGTCAAATCTTTTAATAACAATGGATACGAGGTGATCAAAACGTCTAACCCATCCAGGTTATTCTGAAGTTTTACCCTTTCCGTTTTCGTTCCATCCATCACAACGGCTTGTAGCTCTGGAGCAAACTTCATCATTTCACTTAACCAGTTATACGTTAGAGATGATGGACAGACAACAAGAACAGGTAGCTTTTTTTCACGTATGGTAGAAAGCTCTGACAATATGAAGGAAATGCTCTGCAAGGTTTTCCCAAGTCCCATATCATCTGCTAGAATTCCGCCAAATCCAAAATGGGCGAGCGTTTTCATCCATTGGTAACCTTGCTTCTGATACTCATGGAGAATCGGCTCTACCGGTTTTGGTACTTCAAACTTCATTTCACCTGGATTTTGAATGGTATTTATAAATTGACGAAAGGAATCCTCAAACATAAATACTTTACTATCACCATCTAAAAGCTGTAGCCCTCGAACGACAGGGATGTTTAATTCATTTTCCCAATCTTCTGGTTGGATGGGAAGTGAATGAAGGAAACGATCAATTTCTTCAAATTCTCTTGTTTCCAACGAGAGCAGCGATCCATTTTTCAAACGATAGTATTTTCGCTTTTCCTCTAACGCTGCTAGCACGGCACGAATCTCTTTCTCTGCCATGCCCTCCATTTCAAACTTGAATTCAAGCCAATTGGTTCGTTCTTTTTTCATTTTAATCCGGATTTTAGGGTGGGCACTTTCCTTGAACAACCGGTTTCTGACAGCTGTCGTTGCATATATTTGCACGAGCTTCTCTAGCTTCGGAACAGCATGATATAAAAATTCATACTCCAATTCCTCATTATGCAGAACATATCCACTGTCCGTCGTTGCAAATGAACTTTCCTCCATTAGCTTCAGGATCGCTTGCTCTTTCCCAACATCCCTTGCTGCAATAAATCTTGCTTGTTGTTGATGACTTTCTAGTGGGTTAATTACTATATTTTCATAGTGAAATTCCAATCCCGCGAGAAGCCGATTACTTACTCGATCAAGGTACAACTTCGCTATGAGCGGCGTGTGAAAGAGTTGATTGGAGACGGTAGATGATATTTGCACGGTTCCCAACTTTTTTAAACCTGGAACCACTTTTTCCAAGAAAAAGTCAAATTGTTCCTTTGGAATGGGAATACTCCCTGCCTTCGTATTTTCTAACATCTGTTTCATTTCAACCAGTCGGTCCATATCTTCATAAGGAATTTGGTATATCTCCCCTTTAGCCAAAACAAGTCCATATGAATCCATCACGATGATTTGATCCAAGCCTTGAACTTTCAGTTGATAGCCTCCACCCTTTACGTCTGTTACTTCAAATTGCAAAGGAAGCGTATTTTTAGAAAGTCGGATTCCGCTATAAGTGAGTTCATCAACCTGTAAACTTACTTGTGGTGCTTTTACAAGAAAAGGGAGTAGCCTTTCCCAAGATGTTGGCGTGATCAGTAGCATTTGGCTGTTTGGTACAACACCATGCACCTTTTCATCATGGATCACTTGAACAAGCTGTGAAATCACCGCGTCCGTTTCTCTTTGGAAACAATGAACACTCGGATCAAAAGTAAAAGTATCTGAAAGGGCTATGGGTGTCCCTTTTTTCATGTTCTCTAGGAAATCTCGTATATCTTGGACTAAAATGGATTGAATAGTAAGCTCTACCCCTAGCATCTCTTTATCCATTACGGAAATGATTTTGCAAGTAATTGCAGCCTCTACGACTTGCCGATTTTCAAAATGGAGCTGATGTCCACTCGACCTCTTGGGTTGATTGGCAAACAGGGTTAACAACCCGTCTGTTAGTTCCTGATTCGCTGTAGGATGCTCGCTTGGTATAAAAGGGACCGTCCCTTTTTTCTGATAGTCATAAATGGCTAATAACACAGCAGCAATATGCTGACATTCATTTTTAAAAGAAGGGAGTGAAGGACAGCTACAGTTCGTTTGAAAATCACCGTGATCCACGGCTACTTTCACTTGAAATTCCTCCGCGCCCGTAACCGTTGCTTCACACCCTTGAGGATGATAACTCTGGAATGTTACTCGATCCGCACGATAAAAAGAATCTCCTCGTTTAAAGGAGACTGTACCACACATGTCTTTTATGATTTTATGATTTAATCGTATATTCACGTATGCCTCTCCTTTCTAGAGGATCATTTGTCTCAATTATTTTACCATCAAAAGACTAGCAGACACCAAAAAATGCCCAATTAACTCGTTGGGCATTTTTTCTTCTATTGTATAGTTAGCTTAAATAACCGATCGTCACCTTCCCGAGGATTGCCTCTTCCATCACGATTATTGGTGATGGAATATAGCGCATTTTCTTCAATTAGAATATCCCGCATTCTTCCCGCACCTTCAAATATGGTTTCCACTTTCGTACCCGTGAGGTCGACTACTCGAATACTTTCGCCACGTAAGGTCGCTACATAGATATTCCCGTTTTTTATTTCAATTCCAGATGGAGCCCAAGTTTCCTCTCCAGTATGGAATAATGGAGTTACCATATTTGAAGCTTTTTCGTCACCCTGAATCACAGGCCAGCCATAATTCTTCCCAGCTTCAATTTGATTAATCTCATCATGCGCCGACTGTCCATGCTCAGAGCTATAAAGCTTTCCATTATTATCCCATGCTAGTCCTTGAGGGTTTCTATGTCCATAAGAATACACATATGAATTTTTAATTGGATTATCATCTGGTATGGAGCCGTCTAATTCCAAACGCAAGATTTTACCCGCTAAGCTACTGACGTTTTGAGCATGATTAGGATTCCCAGCATCTCCAGCTGTAGCATACAATTTGCCGTCAGGTCCGATTTTGATTCGTCCACCATTGTGAATTCTTCCACCAGGAATTCCTTCAAGAATAACGGAAGTTTCCCGCCATGTATTTTGATTAAGTTGGAGAACGACAATACGGTTCAACACTTCTCCATTTTCTTCATAGGTATGGTACGCATATGCTTCCTGATTGCTATCAAAATTTGGAGAAAGTATGAAACCCAAAAGCCCTCCTTCTCCGATATGAAGGACGTCTTTTGTCACATCCACCTGTTGCATCGTTTTTGAGCCATTTCCACCATCCACTTTAATCACACTTCCCGTACGTTGACTCAAATAGAAGGTTTGATTGTGTTTAGTAATATTCCAAGGAATCTGTAAATCCGTCACAATCACCTCCGCTTGCCTTGCAACGACCTCACTTGCTTCATTTTCATTCGATAATTCATCATCTCCTGCACAACCCGCAACAAAGAAGATTGCCGTTAACGTGATCAGGTATTTTTTCAATGATACCACCTCGATTTTTTTTCTAGATAGAAGTTTAGCCATTTGTTTACAATAATAAAATGATTCTTACTTACTAAAAAAAGAATACTCAAAGAAGGTTTCATTTGTTTACACTTTTTTCGGACTTTGAAACGACTCCTGAATCCGGGACTGTCCGATTCAAAGGCGTATTCGGACTCTGTATCCTCTCACAATACCGGGGCTGTCCGAATCATTCGCTCATTCGGACTCTGAATCCACTCACAATACCGGGGC
Organism: Robertmurraya beringensis; assembly: GCF_042433785.1. Classification (NCBI taxonomy): domain Bacteria; kingdom Bacillati; phylum Bacillota; class Bacilli; order Caryophanales; family Bacillaceae; genus Robertmurraya; species Robertmurraya beringensis. Next base: position 42,550 of record NZ_JBHLUU010000026.1, read on the forward strand.
TGTCCGAATCATTCGCTCATTCGGACTCTGAACCCACTCACAATACCGGGGCTGTCCGAATCATTCGCTCATTCGGACTCTGTATCCACTCACAATACCAGGGCTGTCCGAATCATTCGCTCATTCGGACTCTGAACCCACTCACAATACCGGGACTGTCCGAATCATTCGCTCATTCGGACTCTGTTACCTATGGCCGAGCCGTTTCTGTCCAAATCACAAATTCTCTTTATTCATTCTTCCCCATCAGCTTCTTCACTACTTCTTTCGGGTCCCAACAGTTAAATTGATAGGTTGGTTTCGTATCAAATCCTAGTCGGGAGCATCGGTAAGTCACTTTCCCATTCTCTTTTTTTACTTCATAATTCACACATGAGGCACAGCAATGGAAATTCTTCACATATTTTTCCTCCTAATCAAGGATTCTTTTATTATAATATTAAGTGTAATTACAGTAGAATCCTAGAGAAAGGAGCGTGTTTTTCCGTTGAAACTCATTTCTATTTGTCCAAGCAACACCGAAATTGTGGCTTATTTAGGATTAACTTCTTCACTAATTGGAGTTGATGATTATTCTGACTGGCCCGAGGAGATTAAAGAGTTACCGAGATTAGGGCCGGATCTTCATATAAATATGGATAAGGTCGAAGAATTACAGCCTGATCTAGTATTAGCCTCCCTCACTGTTCCTGGAATGGAACGTAATATTGAAGAGTTAGAGAAACGCAACATCCCTTATGTAATCGTTCCTAATCCAACAACTCTACAAGAGGTAGCTGATTCTTTATTATTTGTTGGAAAAGCTACAAATTCCATTGAAATAGCAACCAAAGCTTATGAGATGTTCATTTCAAAAATTAGAGACTACAAGGCTCTAAGCAAGAAGGTTGAAATTCCTAAAACGATCTACTGGGAGTGGTGGGCGAAACCAGTATTTACCCCAGGGGCAAGCAATTGGCTAACCGAAATCAGTCAGCTTGCTGGTGGACACAATATTTTTGCTGACCGCGAGGAAGCGAGTGTTCAAACCGATTGGGAAGATGTACGTAGAAGAAACCCTGATGTCATCTCAGTTGTTTGGGTCGGGGTACAAAAAGAGAAAGTGAACCTTAAGGTTATCCTCAAACGCCCTGAATGGGATCAGATGGATGCCTTTAAAAATCAGCAACTATATATACTGGATGAGCCATTGTTTTGCAGACCTTCCCCGAGGTTACTACTAGGCTTGGCGAAAATTGCTTCCCTTCTACATCCAGACATTTATCCTGTTTACAATGAGAACAATGAACTAATAGGATAATAAAAGACCATTGTCTAAAAACAGACAATGGTCTCACAAAAACTAACTATAGAAACAATCCAACCGTGGTTCCGGTTAAGATCGAAGCTAATGTTGCCGCGAGTAACATTTTTAGTCCAAACTTAGCCACAACTCCCGCTTTTTCGCCATTAATCGCTTGAATGGAACCAGAGATAATTCCAATCGAACTAAAGTTAGCAAACGAAACGAGGAAGGTTGATACAATTCCCACCGTACGTTCACTCAAGTCCGGAATCAATGGTTGGAATTCGAGCATGGCAACGAACTCATTTGTAGCAAGTTTTATTCCCATGATAGAGCCTGAAGTCAAAATTTCACTAGCTGGAATTCCCATCATGAAGGCAACCGGTGCAAACACATAACCTAAGATTTCAGTTAGAGAAATGCCGATTAATCCTGCGAATGCCGCATTAATTAAAGCCATTAGACCAACATAGGCCACTAACATCGCCGCAACAATTAACGCAACTCTTCCACCATCTATTGCACCCACACTGATCGCTTCAAAAATCGATTTTGATTGGGAAACTTCTTTTAAATTAATTTCTTCATCTTCTCCTGAGCGAATAGGCGCTACAATGGTGGCAATAATTAAAGCCGAAAAAGCATTTAAAATCATGGCTACTAAGACAAACTGTGCTGGGATCATGCTCATGTAAGCCCCCATAATACTTGCACTTACACTTGCCATGGCACTCGTAGATACGATGAACAATTTATTATCGTTCATTTTATCTAAATGGGCTTTAATCGCCAATAATGATTCACTTTGACCAAAGAAAATAGAGTTGACGGAGTTAAACGTCACTACCTTTGATAAGCCGGTAATTTTTGAAATAGCCCCACCTATGTATTTGATTGCTAATGGTAAAATCTTGATATGCGTTAGAATCGATAATAGGGTCGATGTAAAGATAATCAACATCAAAACATTAATAAAAAATACAGATGTATCTTTAGGAACTAATCCGCCTGTGACAAAGTTAATCCCTTCATATCCATAAGTTAATACTTGCGTGACGAAATTGGATACTACTTCCACAATCTTTAAGCCGACAACCGTCTTAAACATGACAATGGTAATGGTAAGCTGAAGGGCAAACATAATGACAATCGCTCGAAAGTTAACCCCCTTCTTATCATTTGATAAAAGGTAGGCCAATCCGAGGGTAAGGATAATGCCTAAAATGCCGATAATGATACTCATACTGTTCTCTCCTTAGATGCATGTACAAAGTTACTTTCTACTATTATGCCTACTTTAAACAATAACTTTTCCATTTTATCTAATTAAGTTTTGCTTTTCTAGTGTCCTACGTGTATTTATAATTTTCCCAAAAATAAAACAATGCTACTCAGGTGGCATTATTAATCATGCAACTCAGGTAGCATTGCTCTTTTTTTATGTTCCACAATAGGTTCGATAAGGTAGCCCAGTTGATTCTGGCAGTTGACAGTATTCTTCTTGCACTGAGGTATAATCGTATGGATTGGATAGTGCTTGAAGTAATTTATCCATGACACTAAAGTCCTCTTGCTGGGCAGCATCCAAGGCTTCTTCCACTCGATGATTTCTAGGGATGATGGAAGGGTTGCTTTTTCTCATTAATTCTAATGTATCTTCTTTTGATTGTTCCTGCCTGCCGAATCTCTCCTGCCATCTCTTATACCAGTCGTTGAACTCTGTTGTTCCTTGAAGGACCGATTCTTCATGCGCTTCACGTGTTAATGCTCTAAAAGTATTGGTATAATCGGCTTTATATTGATTCATCACGCTTAGAAGATCATTTATCAGCGTTTCATCCTGCTCTTCTGCATTAAATATCCCAAGTTTTGCTCTCATTCCTTCGAGCCAATACCCGCGAGAGAGCTCCGGATATTCGGATATGGCCTCTTGAGCTATTTTTACAGCTTCTTCATCGTTGTCATGAAGCAGATCCAATAATGTTTCAGCAAACCTAGCTAAGTTCCAACCTCCAATTCCAGGTTGGTTTCCATAAGCGTACCGCCCCTGCGCATCAATGGAGCTGAAAACAGTTTCCGGATCATAGTTGTCCATAAATGCACAAGGACCGTAGTCAATCGTTTCCCCACTGATCGTCATATTGTCTGTATTCATTACACCATGAATAAATCCAACAAGCTGCCACTGGGAAATCAATTTTGCTTGCTGGTTAATGACCGCTTTTAAAAAGGAAAAATATTTATCCTCCTGATCAGCAATTTCCGGATAATGTCGGTTAATGGTGTAATCAGCTAACGCTCGAGTATCTTCAACTGAGCCCCATTTCGCCGCATACTGGAAAGTACCCACACGGATATGACTGGAAGCCACACGGGTCAAAATGGCACCAGGTAAGTTGGTTTCCCGAATAACCGGTTGTCCTGTTGATACCACTGCTAAGCTACGGGTTGTAGGTATCCCGAGGGCATACATTGCCTCACTAATAATATACTCCCTGAGCATAGGACCCAATGCCGCACGACCATCTCCCCCTCGCGAGTATGGTGTCCTCCCTGGACCCTTTAGCTGAATATCATATCGCTCACCAGAAGGGGTGATATGTTCACCGAGCAAAATAGCCCTTCCGTCTCCTAGCATCGTAAAATGACCAAATTGATGGCCCGCATACGCCTGAGCGATCGGTGAGGCACCTGCAGGAATGCCATTTCCAGCGAAAGTTTGAGCTGCATCCTTAGATTGCAAAGCCTCTAAATCTAATCCAAGCGACACCGCCAATGATTCATTAAGCTTAACTATCTCAGGTGACCGTACTGGTGTTGGATTGGTACTTGAATAAAACGTCTCTGGAAGTCTGGTATAGCTGTTATCGAAGTTCCATCCTAATTCATTTGTTATTGTCATCGTAATTTTCACTTCTTTCAGCTTTTATATAGTTTTCATTCTTAAAATCGACTCATGTTTTTTCCCTTTTTAGAGTCCAACGTTGCTTCATTAATTATACCTTTTCATACAAAAAGAGCTAAGCACATTGCTTAGCTCAAAATTTGATTAAGACTGTTTCAAATAGCTCCATGCATACTGTGCATACAATTCAGCTCCTGTTACAAGGGCATCTTCATCAATATTGAACCGCCCATGATGATGGGCCCATTCGGTATCCTTGTCAGAATTCCCACTTCCAACTAGCGCAAAGCTTCCAGGGGCATGTTCGAGGTACATGCTAAAATCCTCCCCGCCCATCGTAGGTTCCTCATGGTAGATCACCTGCTCCCCAAAAGCTTCCCTCGCTACCTGCTGTACGAGCCTAGCAGAAGTTTCTTCATTTGTTACAGCATCTGTACCTCGAATATATTCCACTGCAGCAGTTGCTCCATATAAAGAAGCAATCTGTTCAGCATAATGCTCAATTTGAGCGTGGATATGTTCTCTTGTTTGAGGATTGAAGCATCGAACGGTTCCTTCAATTCGTGCATTTTCAGCGATAACATTAAATCTTGTGCCCACGTCCATCTTCCCGACTGTCAGAACGGCCGGTCTTAGAGGATCAATGGTACGTGAGACAACCGACTGAACATTCATAACAAAAGATGAAGCTACAATGGCTGCATCGACACATTGATGTGGCATGGCCCCGTGACCACCTTTCCCCTTAAAAATTACTCTAAAAATATCTGCTGAAGCAAAGGATGGACCAGGGGTACAGGATATTTTATGAGTTGGCATTTGCGACCAAATATGAATACCAAAAACATTGTCAACCCCATCCATTGCTCCTTGCTTTATTAATGCTTTTGCCCCTTCCGCAATCTCTTCAGCCGGTTGAAAAATAAGACGAACCTTTCCCGACAGCTCTTGGCTTATTTCCACTAAAGCTTTAGCCGCAATTAGAAGCATTGCCGTGTGAGCATCATGACCACAAGCATGCATTTTCCCTTTTACACTAGAAACATAAGGTAAATCCTTATTAAGTTCCTCTACCGGTAAAGCATCCATATCTGCCCGTAAAGCCACTGTTTTTCCAGGCTTTCCACCTTCAATCGTTGCAATGACTCCAGTGGGTTCTGTTCTCCGGTACGACACTCCCATATTATCTAAATATGCGCATATAAATGCTGTGGTTTTTTCTTCTTCCCATGGCAGTTCAGGTTCCTGATGAAACCTTCTTCTAATTTCTATCAGTTCTTCTTGATTGTTTTGAATAAATTCCTTTAAGTAAGAGTGGATCATCATTGAGCCTCCGTCAGTTTTTTCGCAACCTCGTAAAAAATATGAACAGCTTTTTCGATGTCCTTTGAATCTGACCACTCTTCTGGACAATGACTCAAACCAGCCTTACTAGGAATAAAGAGCATACCGACATTGGTAAAATCAGATAATACCATCGCATCATGGCCTGCTCCACTGTTAATTGAACAATAAGGAATGTCTAATTTACTACTCTTCCCTTTTAAAAGTGAAACAATTTCTTGATTCATCGCCTTAGGTTTCATATATAGGAGATCTTCCACCGATATGTGTATTCCGTCACCTTGATAAGAGGAGACCAGTTCCTTCACTTTTTCGACCACACTTACTACTTGTTCTTCCTTACCTGAACGAATATCAACCGAGAATACCACCTTATCCGGGATGACGTTCGCTCCGTTCGGGAATACATTTAGACGGCCTGTTGTCGTCACCGTTCCATTTCCTTCCTCTTTTGCGAGTTCAGGTAATTGAGCAATAATCTTTGCTGCAACAACAAGCGCATCCGCGCGTCGGTCCATTGGTGTAGTTCCTGCATGACCGGCTTGTCCTTTGACCGTTACCTCTAAATGAGTGAGTCCGACGATAGATTCAACAATACCAATTGGAATCTTTTTTTCTTCTAGGATAGGACCTTGTTCAATATGCAATTCAAGAAATGCTTTCATTGTTCTTGGATTTCTTTTCTTTGGCAAGGTCGGATCCAATCCAATCTTTTTCATCGCATCCACCGTGGAAATACCGTTTGAATCCTTTAGCTGGAAAAAGTCTTCTTCACTTAGCAAACCAGTAATTCCTCTTGAACCCAAAAGTCCGCCGCCAAACCTTGACCCTTCCTCTTCGACTAAAGCAACCACTTCAAGCGGGTATTTTGGTTTTAATTTATTTTTTACAAATAGAGCTGCCACTTCAAGTCCAGCTACCACTCCAGCTGGACCATCATACGAACCACCATTAGGTACTGAGTCGAAATGAGAACCTACTAGCACACTAGGTCCTTCTAACTCACCCTCAAGTTTGCCAAAAATATTACCAAACCCATCTTCAGTAACCTCTAAACCGAGTTCTTTCATTTGTAATTTAATATAGTCCCTTGCTTTTAAATCCTCTTGGCTATACGTAAGCCGAGTCGTGCCAAACCCAGGTGTTGCCGTATATTCACTTAACACATCAATATGCTTTTCAATTCTACTTTTAACTTCTACCATTCTATTCTCTTCCGTCCTTTCCCTATAAAAGTCCAACGAAAATCCCGGCTAATACGACTGATACAATTGTAACGGTAATAAATCCTCCAACAAGCATCGGTGGAAGCATGTGACTAGTAAGCATTTCTCTTTCTTTTTCATTTTCTGTTAAAGACTTAATTACTTCGTTTGTAATTATATAGTCTGCTGGGAATCCATATAAAGCTGTTAAAGAAACTGCAAAAGCCATGTTCTTGCTAACTTTTAAAAGCTTTCCAGCAATGAATGAGAAAATGTACATTCCAATCAAAGCTAAACCAATCGTTCCAACAAGTGGCCAAATAATTTCTAGCATCATACTTGGGGTGGCCTGTTTTAACCCGTCAAATATAAACAACATAAGCGCCATAATCGCAAAGCCAAATCCGTTTGCTTTTTGTAATGCTTGCGTTTCAAGGAATCCGATACTTTTAGCAATAACCCCAAACAATAAGCAAAGAACAAATGGACTTACACTAACTACAGAAGCTAATAATGTGGAGACAAGATAAGCCAAGTATGAAACAACTGCTAATCTAAATAGTTTAAAGAAATCCGTATTGTATTTCTCAGGCATATGTTTAAAAAGTTTAAGCTCTTGAGCAGGGGCAGTTGCCGTTGCTGCGGTTTCCTCCTTCGCTAGTGTTTGATCGATCGAAGAAAGTTGACCATTTCGGTACTGTTCGAGAAGTTTTTTCCCTTCTTTTTTCAATACAATTGATGTAATTGGATATCCAGCAAATCCCTGCATAACGTAGATAACAATTGCAAAAACAGATAATGATGCTAAACCGGCTTCCTTTGCTCCTTCAGACATGATCAACGCCGACACAACTCCACCTACCAATGGAGGAATAGCAACAACAATCGTTTCATATCCAAAAATAAATGTACCTACTGCAAATAGTAGAGCAACAATTCCTAAAATTCCTGATAAAGCAATAACTATCGTTTTCCATTGAGCTTTCAGTTCTTTTATTGAAAGCAACGTACCCATATTCGTAATTAACAAATACATCATCATTACAGCTACAACGGACGGCACACCTGCCAAAGCAACTATGTCCTGCGGAAAGAATGTCCAATACCCAATTAAAAATAGAACTGCACAGACAAATACGGAAGGCACCCATGCCTTTGTTCGAACCGCAACAAGATCTCCAATAAATAAAATAAGTACTAAAATAACTAAAGCTAACATTTGGGACACGGCAGTTCCCTCCTTTTTTCTTTTTATATTTCGATAAACGAAAATTATTTACCTAATAATAGTATAATTATACTTTTCAGTCAATTTAAATTATTTAAAATTTTAATAAAACCGCTCTCATTCTGGTTTTGTCAATATATACCTTATAAGACATTTGTGCATCAAATTATATTAAAAAACCTCTCTTCTTATTTCAAAGGGGTTAATTAAGTCAAAACTAATTAAACTATGTACGTATTTATTTAGGCAACAGAAAGGAAAAGGATGATGAAAAAAGTTCTATTTTTAATATTCAACATGATTTTAATTGGAATGTTTTTCACTTTTCAACTGGCACTAGCCACTGAAAAAGTGGAAGAAGCAAGCACTCCCCTTCAAAAGCAAGGCCAACATATTCTGATGACCAGGGAACAATTCAAGGATTGGTTATTAAATAGTCAAGTTCATCGGAAAATTAGTCTTATTCAGCAGCATCATACTTGGGCTCCAGCTTATAATCGATTCAATGGTTCCAATCATTTTCGTTTACTTCAAGGCATGGAAAATTATCATAAAAATCAAATGCACTGGAAGACCATCGCACAAAATATCACAACTTTCCCTGATGGAAAAATTGCTGTATCTCGCCCATTTGATATGGCTCCTGAAGGTTCGATTGGGGCAAAAGCTAATTCCGTAGGCATCGCCATCGAAAATGTAGGTAATTTTGATAAAGGACAAGATGTCATGACTGCTGAACAAAAAGAAACCATTGTGTACATTACCGCCTTGCTTTGCCTAAAATTTAACCTCACCCCATCAGTAGATACCATCACCTACCATCACTGGTGGAATTACAAAACCAAACAAAGGGTGCTAGATAATTCCAAAAGCTATGAAGTGAAACCTTGTCCTGGAACGAATTTTTTCGGAGGAAATACGACCACTGCTGCTAAAACGTATTTTTATCCTTTAGTGTCACGAAAAATGGCCGAGCTAAAATAAATAGAAAAAGTAGGTTGGTGAATACCACCAACCTACTAGTTATCTTAGGATACGGCTTGTTCCTTTATTTCTACATCTTGTTCTCTATACTCATGTTTTCCGATAATTCCTGCTTCCCGATCCTTCTTTTCTAATTCCAAAGCTTTCGGTACCGATAACCAGTACGCTAATCCAATGCTAATTACACCTGCACTTAGCTTCCCTATAATGATCGGGAGAATTAATGTTGGTTGGAAATTGGCAGTGAATGAAAGGTGATCTCCCAGTAAAAACGCTGCACATACAGCAAACGATATATTGATGACTTTGTCCTTTGGTGACATCGTACGAACTAGCTTGAACATCGCTAAAATATTGGCAATGGTCGCAACCAATCCCGCACTTCCTTCTTTACTTAGCCCAATCTTTCTTCCCATTGCTTCCAACTGTTTCCCTGCATATTTTTGTAATAAATAAACCATCGGAAACGCTCCAGCTAACATAATACCAATATAACCTGCCGTCTCAAGTGCACGAAACTGGTCATCTGCATCGGCCATAATGGGATGGAACCCCCATGAACCAAACAACTTTGAGAAAAGACCGGTAAAGATTTCTACAATCGAGAACACTAACACCAGTTTAATTCCTGCATCCATGATTTTTCCAAACCACATAAATCCTTTAATCATTACATCTGGTAAAAAGTATAGTCCAGCAGCTAATACTAAAACAAAAATAATAAGTGGGGATAAGTTCGCAAATATTTTTAAGTAACTAATCGTAAATTCATAGCTAGAATCAGTTGATGTTGAAATTACGTCTCTTATTTTAGAATTTGTTACAACGACTAACACACTTGATATAAATGCACCTATCGGAATAGTTAAAATCCCAGACATCACACCTAACGCCATATATTTATGATCACGTTTATCTAACATAGCTAAGCCCATTGGAATTGAGAATACAATGGTAGCGCCTGCCATAAATCCAACGATCATGGCCATAATCCAGCCTTCATAAGAAGTGGCCAACTCTTGTGCTAATTGATATCCTCCCATGTCAGTCGCAAGAATCGCAGTGGCGGCTATTGCTGGGTCTGCTCCTATTGTTGCAAAGAATGGACCACATACCTTGTTAATAAACCAAGAAAGGTATGGTATAGAAGCCATAATACCAGCTGCTGGGACAAAAATATGTCCAACTGCATGTAAGCCTTCCATAAATTGTTGCCCTAATCCTTGCTCACTGTTTTTAATCGCGGCAAAGGCTCCTAATATTGCACATGCCATAATAATATAAATAACAATTTCACCAACCATGACCATTCTTTTTTCCCCCTTATGGATGTTTTTTAGTTACACAACTAGACTGACTCCACTCGCTTTTTGCTCGAGCATTTTATTGACCAAGGTTCCGATATGAGCAGCCGCTTCAATCGGTGGTGTCCCATTTCGATGGATATTGGAAATCACCATTCTTTCTGACTCCTTCATTCCTTTTCGTGGTCGATAGCACATATATGCGCTAAGTGAATGGGCGCATACAAGGCCTGGTCTTTCTCCTATTAATAAAATAAAGGCTTCCGGTTTTAGAATTTCTCCTATGGCATCCATACAAGCAACCCTCCCCCCTTTTACAAAAAACGGGGTTCCCACATCGATTTGATAGAAAGAAAGAGAATCCAATAGTGCTGGATACACATCTAGTACATTCTCATTGATCGCACTAGCACTTAAACCATCAGAGATCACGATCTGCACTTGAGGATTACGGATACATCTTTCGCGAATAAGCTGTTCCCCTTCTACTGATAAGATCCTACCTTTATCAGGCCTTTTTAAATACTGTTCCTTTGTTTCATAGCGTGTTTCTACTGTAAAGAGATTAAATTCTTCTAATAACTGGGAGGAAACCTCTCCATACACGGCATCAACAGCAGCCGCATGATCAATTCGAAACGATAAAAAGTCCTTGGTTAACGGCCTTGTTCCGGTTCGGCCTACTCCGATACGAGCAGGGGTAAATTTCTTTAAAGCTTCCAGCTGAAGTTTTTCCATTTCTGTTCACCTCATTTTTAAACGTTTTGTAAGAAGAAGGTCGGATCTCCCGCTAATTTGGTTAGCCTCCCATTTTCCATTAGTCCAAGTCTCTCAAGCCATCCCTTAAATGCTGGAGCTGGTTCTAAGCGTAAAACGCTTCGCAATGTCGCAATATCGTGATAGCTTAAGGACTGGTAATTAAGCATGCAATCATCAGCCATTGGAACACCAATGACAAAGTTCACACCAGCCGTTCCTAATAAGGTGCTTAATGTATCCATATCATTTTGGTCTGCATTCATATGGTTCGTATAGCAGACGTCTACCCCCATTGGAAGACCGTGCATTTTTCCCATAAAATGATCCTCTAACCCTGCACGTATCACCTGTTTGCTGTCATATAAATACTCGGGGCCAATGAACCCAACCACTGTATTCACAATAAAAGGGTTGAACTTTCTTGCTAGGCCGTAGCACCTTGCTTCTAATGTGACCTGGTCTATATCAAAGTGAGCATCAGACGAAAGTTCTGAGCCTTGCCCCGATTCAAAATACCAGCGGTTCGGACCCGTTGCTGTTCCTATTTCATTAATCATGGTGGTGGCCTCTTCTAGCATGGAGAGCGATATTCCAAAAGACTCATTTCCTGCTTGAGTACCTGCCAGACTTTGAAAAATTAAATCTGCCGGAGCTCCTTTTTCGATCGCACGCATTTGACTAGTAACATGGGATAAAACACAGTTTTGGGTCGGAATCTGAAATTGATCAATCACTTTCTTTGTTTCATGTAATAAAGCAGAGATATTTTCCGTGGTATCAATAACAGGATTAATTCCAATCACCGCATCACCAATCCCAAAGCTTAAAGCCTCATATAAGGATGCTGTCATCCCCTTTAAGTGATCGGATGGATGATTCGGCTGTGCTCTTGAAGCAAGAACACCTTGTTGGCCAATTTTTGTTTGACAATGTGTAATAATCTTTATTTTTGATGCCGCTTGAACCAAATCTAGATTAGACATGATTTTTGCTACTGCAGCAATCATTTCACTAGTTAACCCGCTGCCCAATGTGAGCAAATCCTTGCCTGTGTGCTCATCACTCAAAATATATTCTCGTAAATCAGCTACGGTCCAATTCTTAACCAACTGATAAACTTCTTCATTCACATTGTTTTCAATGAGCTGTGAGACATCATCGGTGTCAGGATCTAATAAGGGTGTATTCCGAATATCAGAGAGGAGAATATCAGCTAGCACGAGCTTGGCAGCCATTCTTTCCTTCATATTTTCAGCACTAATCCCCGCTAAATCATCCCCTGAGCGGCTCTCATTTGCTTTTGCCATGATTTCTTTTAAGCTATGAAACTCATAGGTGAGTCCATATAAAGTGGTTTTTCTATACATGCTAGGTTCCTCCTCGTTATCCAAAAGCTAGAGTTTTCACTGATAGAGAGATCGCTTCCCCCGCTATGCGTAATCCCAAATCAATATAATCTCCGTGTAGAAAATCTACCTGATCGATACAAATAATTTGCATTCCTTCATGACTCGTCTTCTTTAACGATTGACCGAGCGCCTTTCCTATATCCCTTTCACAAATGACGACAAGGCAAGTAGCATTCGGGAAATGGTGATGGTAGAGTTGATAAATGGTATTGGTCATAGACTTCATCGTTTGATAAGAGCAGTACTCTCTTCCTAATAAACCTAGAGCTAATGGTGGATCCTGCACTTCATAAAGCTTTCTCGCTTGTTTCATTACATCATCTAGCTGGTTGGAAAAAGCTACGGTATTGAAGTCTAGTGTGTCTACCATGACTCGTACGATTGGAAGATTTTTAAGGGGTAACAGGTCTTCATGAACATAGATCGTCGCCCCACTTAATTCCGTATTTTGCATACCTGCTCCAATGACAGTTGCTCTTGTCGTTTCCTTCGCCTCAGTTATGTTTAATCCCGACACCTTGCTTTCCTTCCATAGTGTGGAAGCAAGTAACGGACCGATATCACCAAACGTTGTCACCTCACTCATCTGAACGGGCTCTTTCTCAGCCATCATATGTCCAACCCCACCGGAAAAAATCACCTCATTTATTGGCGGGAGTGGTTGATTCATTGGTTCAAGAAGCAACAAACCTGCATGATATTTTGGCTCACCAGAGAGAAAGGAAATCAAGCTTTGATTCATACGTGTACAAATATTCTTCAGCTCATTAAATGTAATGCCTCCACCTGTTTGAGTGGAAAAGTGGTTCGCTTCCAGCCAGGGCCTTAGGTATTCCGAAATGTACTCGACTTCCTCTTGGTCATTGATTCGGATTAGTCTTCCGCCTAGATGAAAGGTGAAGGTTTGAAGTGTTCGACCAGCTTCAAACAGAACAACATTGGCCGTTCCTCCCCCTATATCCACATTGGCAACAATTCCTTCAATTTCTTCTGAACGCTCCTTTGCACCAGAACCCTTTCCAGCTAATATGCCTTCTAGGTCTGCCCCTGCTGTGGCAACGACAAAATCCCCCGCTCGGTCAGCTAAATAGTTAATAATTTTTTCCGCATTTTCTTTTCTCGCGGTTTCACCTGTAATAATGACGGCCCCCGCTTTAACATCCTTAAAATGAATACCAGATTGCTCATATTCCTTTGAAAGAATGGTCGCCAAACTTGGCATATCAATATCTTGATTGGATGTTAAGGGGGTTGTGTAGATGGAACTTTCATACACAACTGTACGGTCAATAATTTGAGAGGTTGGCAAATGAAAAGGACTACCTTGTTCCGCAATTGATAGATGACTTACAATAAATTTTGTGGTGCTGGTTCCAATATCTAGTCCGATACTTGTGATCCAATTTCCCAACTTCTCCACCCCCCTGAAAAATAAAAAGCGCCTTAAATCAATTCCCCTCCAATAAAAAGATGGTGAAATTAATTCAAAGCGCCGTTGCTTTGGATGTTTATTTACTTTTCTCTAGCATGCTCTCAGCTAATTTAGCTAACGGAATATGTTTTTCCATGCTCTCTTTTTGCATATGGCGATAAGCTTGCTCCTCGGTACATTCTAATTGTGCCATTAAACTACCTTTCGCCTTTTCAATCAGTTTTCGATCCTTCATTTGTTGCTCTAATTTCCCGATCTTGTTATGTAAGCGAAGGCTTTGTTGTCGCTGAAACAGAGCAATTTCAACAGCAGGGATAAGGTCTTTTTCTGTGATTGGTTTGACGATATAGGCATTTATGCCAACCTCTTTCGCCTGATCAATAAGCTCATCATGACTAAAGGCTGTGAGAAGAAGAATGGAGGTATTTGAGAATCCTTTTATAATAGACGAAGCCTTGATTCCATCCATTTTCGGCATTTTCACATCCATTATTATGAGGTCTGGTTCCAAAGCATATGCTTTCTCTACCGCCTCTTCCCCATTTTTTGCTTCTCCAACCACCACGTACCCTTTGCATTGAAGAATTTCTTTAATATCGATCCTCGTAATGGGTTCATCATCAACTACAAGTATTTTTTCTTGAATCATTTTATCACCCTATCTATGATTGGAAACATAATCGACACTTTTGTCCCTCGAGTTGAAGGAAAGAAAGATATCACTCCCTCTAACTCCTCTTCAACTAGCATTCTTACCAACTGTAATCCCAAGGAGGATGAAGGTTGATCATCGGACTGTTCTGCCATCCCCGAACCATCATCAGATACAATGATATAGACCATTTGCTTTCTACTATTAATGGAAATGTCTATTTTTCCATTTTCACGAGAATGGAAAGCATGTTTTAACCCATTCTGGATCAATTCATTAACAACAAGCGCAAGAGACGTAGCCTTGTCTGATGGTAAAAATAATGTTTCTCCCTGAACAGAAACTTGAATATCCTGTCCTGGAATAGATGATGAAGAGACTAGTAGTGTCGCAATTTGCCCCATTACAAATTTGACATCTACTTCATCTAAGCCATCCTTTGCTAAATAATTGTGAACAAGCGCCATACTTGCAATTCGCGAAAGACTATCTTCAAAAACTTCCCTTACCTCTTGTGAAGGAGATCTTCTCATTTGTAGTCGTAGTAGACTTGAGATAACCTGTAAGTTATTTTTTACACGATGGTGAATTTCTTGCACGACAAGAGACTGCACCAACCTTTGCTTTTCTTGACTATTAGTTGTTTCCATTAGGGACTTTACTTTTCGTTCATTTCGGATGATTTCTGAAATGTCCCGCTCTTTTATTAAAACAGCTATCGTCATTCCATCACTATCTGTAATAGGGACAATATCCTGCTGCATGACGATGTTTTCCTGAGATATTCCCCTTGAACCAATGACCGGTTTCCCATTTTTCAAACTAAATAGGACTCCTGGTTCCGCTTCTTCTACTGCCACCTGTCCTACCACGCTTTTCTTATATAATGAGGTTGCAGTATTCGGATTGGCTTCAGCCACCACAATGGCTTCTTTCCCCCCGGGTAATAAACAGTCGATAAATACATCTGCTTGAGAAATATCAGCTATTACTTGAAGATTAGTAGACATGTTTTTGATTATCGCAAGATGTTCATACGTTAGATTTGTTACCTGATCTAAGGTGAGACTCATTACCATGTCAGTTGTAATCCTCTCTTTATATGGTCATTTTCTATAGAAACAACAATATCACCCTTTTCTCAGACGACCAACAATTCTGTAAGAAAATCTAACAGATATTATTCTGATAAGTTTCATTATTCTTACAAAATAAAACAGAAACCTTACAAGAAGGTCTCTGTTTTTAGTAAACTTATCTTCCATTGATTTCAAAAACCCTTACATTACCAGATACTTCGTTCGCCACGAGCATTAATGGCTTCCCAGTTGGGCTATTCTTTGCTTCTACCAAGCAGAGCCCTTCTGGTGCGAGATCACCACTTGATGATACATCTGTACCTGAGAAATCTCTTAAGTTCACATAGTCATGAAACTTTACCTTTTGCACATTTGTGACATCATACATCATGATGCCGCCCGTTCTTTCTAATCCGATAAAGGCGAATGTTTTGCCATTTACCTTCATCACTTTTATATCTTCTGGCTCTGGCCCTTTTTTGCCACTACGAGAATCTAGTTCTGTTTTATTATTGGACGAATTAAAGGCTTCAGGATAAAGCTCACCTGTTATTCTTTCAAAATCACTTCCACTATCATAGACTTGCTCCATCGTGTCTGCATCCCAAATGGAAAAAGAACGGCTACCATAAATATACGTTTTATCAGCCTCAAGTCCGTCTCTTTCCGTATTCAATATGGTATCGATTTTAAAAGAGGTGCCAGGGAATGTATAAGACCCTGTATCCTCATACTCCCCCCATTCTCTTCCATCGCCTTCGTTTGCCGTAAAGAGATACCGCTTGCCACCGATTTTTTGCGAGTCAATTCCATCAGGCATGTAGGTGCCATATAAATTTTGGGTGGTGAGGTTAACTTGGCCATCCTTTAATGCATCAAGAGCGTTTTCTTCTACATTATGATCCTTAAACCCAAGCCCTTTCACACTTATAATCTCTTGAGTTTTTAAATCGATGGTCGCTACCGAATTAGCTTCCTGAAGAGATACATATGCGTAACGACTGTTATCAGAAACAGATATGTACTCAGGCTCTAAGTCAACAGAAGGGGCCGCATCAGGCTTCAATAATACCCCATTTTCCACAAGCGTAGCTCTTGCCTCTTGGGAGTCAAACTTGTCAAAACCAATTGTTTGAGCTGTTGCTTTGTTTACACCCTTTTTTATATCAATAATGGTAATGGAACCTTTTGGATCCATTACTCCTGCTGCCGAGTACCCTTCCCGCGGCTCCCCTTCATTGGCAGACAATAAGTATTTAAAGTCATGAGAAAAAGTAACCATGTCTGGCTGTACGCCCGCTTCGAAATGTTTTATGTACTTTCCGTCATAATTCAATATGACAATACTTCCATTATCCTGGTACGTCACCCCTTGTACAGCGATCGCGATTATTTTTTCGCTTGTATTGATATCAATACTAGTTATATCACCGCTCGTAAATCCATGTGCCTGTCCCATCGCAGCAATATCAAGGCGAGTATCGATCTTGAATTCTGTTTTATTGTTGGATGTCATATTCGCTATGCTAACGATATCTACTGATTGTGCTGCACCGTTTACGAGATACATTTTTTGATTGTCTTTGTTGTATTTTACGATTTCGGCAATTCCACCATCTTTGTTGCTCATTCCGGTCTGGTAGTTTCCGATATAGCTCAGCTTCCCGTTGATACTTTCTGTGTGAAGTATTGGTGTCTCATTTTTTGCCAGCACAGGTGTACCACTTAACTGTAGTGTTCCTGCTAATACCCCACCTACCATTGCCAACCCAAGAATTGCTTTTGACTTTAACATATACTTACCTCCCAAATATAGGATTTGTTTTGGTTGAATCACTTATGTAGGATAAATTCGCATTCATAATTGTCGCAAATCTAAGCACCAACAAAAACCGGGTTGGGGTAAAAATTTGGTTAATGTTCTGTAAATGTTCAAATCTATTAAAGGGAGGATTTAAAATTTTTTATAGAATAGGATTAGAAATGAAGAAAGGAAGTTGATTATGTTTCTGAAATGTCGAACCGAATCAGATGAGTTACTTACTTTACGATCATTAAACACACGTATGGAGTTAACAGAGAAGGCAAAGTTTCATTATTCTATTCTTGAAAAGGGATTTGCGGGAGAGATGAAATTTGACCAACTAATAAAAAATCTCCAAGAAGAAAGGTATGTATTAAGTGACCTGCTGCTTGAAATCAATAACTCCTATTTTCAAATTGACTCAGTTATTATTACCCAGGCATCTATTTACCTGTTGGATATAAAAAATTTTCAAGGCGATTATTACCTAGAATCGGACAAGCTTTACTCAGTAACTTCTAAACGGGAATATAAAAATCCTGTAATTCAGTTAAAAAGAAGTTCTACTCTCTTCCGCCAATTGCTTCAATTCCTCAAACTAAACTACCTTATTGAATCCTCTGTGATCTTTATTAACCCTGAGTTCACCTTGTATCAAGCCCCAATGGATCAGCCTCTTATTTTACCCACTCAAGTTGATCGCTTTTTAAAAGATTTAAATCGAACTCCATCAAAGTTAAATGATGGACATAAGCATCTGGCTCAAAAATTACTCTCACTTCATCAACCGAAAAACCCATTCACCACTTTACCAAAATATGACTACAATCAATTACAAAAAGGAATATATTGTAAAACTTGTTTCTCTTTTTTCTTATCCGTCAAACACCAAGATTATGTATGTGAAAAGTGTGGAGAACTAGAAAAAATTAATCTAGGTGTTTTAAGGAACGTGCAAGAATATAAACTTCTATTTCCTGAACAAAAAATTACGACTCAAGCCATTTATGATTGGTGCAAAGTTGATTTAAGTAAGAAAACCATTTCAAGGATATTAATAAAGAATTATAGCTCTTGTGGAAAAACTAAAGATACTTATTATCTATGAAAAATCAATATTGAGTCCTAAATCTAGGCTTATTCGGACACAGTTCTGCCCTGCTGACTGTTCCTGTCCGAATGAGCCCTTCTTTCGGACTCTGTTTTCCCTCAATTACCTGTTCCTGTCCGTATCAACTTCTCATTCGGACTCTCCTCTCCTTCTATTACCTGTTCCTGGCCGTATCAACTCCTCATTCGGACTCTGCTCTCCTTCAATTACCTGTTCCTGGCCGTATCAACTTCTCATTCGGACTCTCCTCTCCTTCTATCACCTGTTCCTGTCCGAATCAACTCTTCATTCGGACTGTGCTCTGGTTCTATCACCTGTTCCTGTCCGAATCAACTCTTCATTCGGACTGTGCTCTACTTCTATCACCTGTTCCTGTCCAAATCAACTCTTCATTCAGACTGTGCTCTACTTCTATCACCTGTTCCTGTCCGAATGAGCCCTTCATTCGGACTCTGCTCTACTTCTATCACCTGTTCTCGTCCGAATCACCTCCTCATTCGGACTCTGTTCATCTTCTATTACCTGTTCTTGTCCAAATCACCTCTTCATTCGGACTCTGTTCTCCTTCTATCACCTGTTCTTGTCCGAATCACCTCCTCATTCAGACACCCTTTCAGTTCAGACCTCCTACCTGGCAATCTCATATTCTCTTGATCCTAAAAATAAATCTTTGTTTTCCCTGTCCCCAAGGTATAACCACCTAAGTTGATATTTATTCCAGTTATTCTTTTTGTAAAAGCGCTTGCAAAATTAAATGATAGAGTTTATTATACTTGTATACAAGTATACTTGATTAACAGGAAGGTGTAGAAATGACCACATCTAACAAATTTTTATATCCATCAAAATGGCTCTCCAAGGCTTCAGCTGGCGATCGCGTGACATGCGAGCTTAGAATGCGAATTATTTCTGGTTTGATTGAAAGCGGTGCCATTATTTCCGAAAATAAATTAGCTGCAGATTTTGCTGTGAGTCGTTCACCTGTTCGTGAAGCATTAAAAGTACTTGCATCAGAAAACATCATCCGACTAGAACGAATGGGTGCTGTTGTCATTGGATTAACTGAAAAAGAAATCGAAGAAATATATGATGTTCGTTTACTTATTGAAACGTTCGTGTTTGAACGATTAGTAAAAATGGATGTGACTGAATTAGTAAAGGAACTTAGCAAGATCCTCGAAATGATGAAAGTCGCGATTAAGTATCAAGATGCAGATGAGTTCTCTTATCAGGATCTCCTATTCCATGAAACCATTATTCGTTCCATCAACCATTCGTACATGCTAATGATATGGAACAATTTAAGACCCGTCATGGAAAGCCTCATTCTTTTATCGATGAGAGCGCGTTTCCAGGAAAAATACGAAGACTTTGATCGAATTATAAAAAACCATGAATTATATATTGAAGCCATTCAAACGAAGGAAAGAACCCTCATGGTTCAATCGTTACATCAAAATTTTGATGATGTTCAAGGAAAAGTAGATGATCTCTGGATGTCACAACAAATGCTTTCTAAAGGAGTAGAGAAGGAAAATGACTAGCTATATGTTAGGTGTAGACATAGGAACAACCAGTACGAAAGCTGTTCTTTTTACTGAAAAAGGTGAAGTAATTCAAACAGAGAATTTTGGCTACCCTCTCTACACACCCAATATTTCAACAGCAGAACAAGATCCAGAAGAAATTTTCCAAGCAGTTTTGAAAGCCATTTCAAACATCACAAAGAAAAACCCACAAAAAAATATATCGTTTGTTTCATTCAGCAGTGCGATGCATAGCGTGATTGCTATCGATTCAAATGACCAGCCTCTTACGGCATGTATCACATGGGCGGATAATCGAAGTGAAGCATGGACGCATAAGATTAAAACCGAACTGAATGGTCATGAAGTGTATAAACGCACAGGAACACCTCTTCATCCGATGTCACCATTAAGTAAAATGGCTTGGATCACGAATGATCGCGCTGAAATTGCTACAAAAGCAAAGAAATACATCGGGATAAAAGAATATGTTTTCAAAAAGCTATTTGACCAGTATGTGGTTGATTATTCCCTCGCCTCTGCCATGGGCATGATGAATCTTCAGACCCTGGATTGGGATGAGGAGGCTTTATCGATTGCAGGTGTAACGAGAGATCAACTGTCACAATTGGTCCCAACCACACAAGTTTTCAGCGACATTCATCCTGACTTTGCAAAGCAAATGGGGCTAGATACCAAAACTCCTTTTGTCATAGGGGCCAGTGATGGGGTACTTTCCAATCTTGGAGTGAATGCCATTCGCAAAGGTGAAATCGCTGTCACGATTGGTACAAGTGGTGCCATTCGAACGATTATTGAGAAGCCACAGACCGACGAAAAAGGACGAATTTTCTGCTACGCACTAACAGAAAATCACTGGGTTATTGGTGGGCCAGTAAATAATGGTGGAATGATTCTTCGCTGGATTCGTGATGAATTTGCTTCTTCAGAAATTGAAACAGCCAAAAGACTAGGAATTGATCCATACGAAGTATTAACGAAGATTGCGGAACGCGTCAGACCAGGTGCTGACGGCTTGCTTTTCCATCCTTACCTAGCAGGTGAGCGGGCACCACTTTGGAATCCAGATGTTCGTGGATCCTTCTTTGGCTTAACACTCTCACATAAAAAGGAGCATATGATTCGTGCAGCTCTAGAGGGCGTCATCTACAACTTATACACGGTTTTTCTAGCTCTAATGGAATGTATGGAGGGTCCTGTTACTCGTATTCAAGCAACGGGAGGATTTGCTAGATCAAATGTATGGCGTCAAATGATGTCTGATATTTTCGAATCTGAATTAGTCGTTCCAGAAAGCTATGAAAGTTCATGCTTAGGAGCCTGTATTTTAGGCTTACTTGCAACAGGAAAAATTGAGTCATTTGAAATTGCTTCTGAAATGATTGGCAGCACTTACAAACACACACCGAATGAAGAGGCGGTAAAAGAATATAGACAGCTATTGCCGATTTTCATTAACTTATCAAGAGTGCTGGAAAATGAATATAAACAAATTGCCAATTATCAAAGAGGCTTAATACAAAAATAAATTATTTTAGGGGGAAACTACGATGCCATTAGTTATCGTCGGAGTAGGAATTATTGCATTACTTATTTTGATCATGGGGTTAAAATTAAACACATTTATTTCATTAATCATCGTTTCATTCGGGGTTGCTTTAGCACTTGGTATGCCATTAGATGAAATCGTTACGACCATTGAGGCAGGTTTAGGTGGTACGCTCGGTCACTTAGCATTAATCTTTGGACTCGGTGCGATGTTAGGTAAATTGATTGCAGACTCTGGTGGCGCACAACGAATTGCGATGACCCTAGTAAACAAATTTGGTGAGAAAAATATTCAATGGGCTGTTGTAGCCGCTTCATTCATTATCGGTGTCGCTTTATTCTTTGAAGTAGGATTAGTTTTATTAATTCCGATTGTATTTGCGATTTCAAGACAATTAAAGATCTCTATTCTGTATCTTGGTATTCCAATGACAGCTGCTTTATCAGTAACACACGGGTTCTTACCTCCACATCCAGGACCAACCGTTATTGCTGGTGAGTATGGGGCAAATATTGGTGAAGTGTTACTTTATGGTTTCATTATTGCTATTCCAACCGTTATCTTAGCTGGACCAGTATTCACTAAGATTGCAAAGAAGTTAGTTCCAGCCTCATTTACAAAAACAGGTAATATTGCTTCATTAGGAGAACAAAAAACATTTAAGCTTGAGGACACACCTGGTTTTGGTATTAGTGTATTTACCGCTTTACTTCCAGTAATTTTAATGTCAATTGCTACAATTATCACTTTGCTTCAAAAAACAATGGGCTTTGAGGATAATAGTTTCCTAGCAATGATCCGCTTTATCGGTAATGCAGGTACTTCGATGTTAATTTCCTTATTATTTGCCGTGTATACCATGGGATTAGCTAGAAAAATCCCAATCAAAAACGTGATGGATTCTTGTACAACTGCTATCTCACACATCGGAATGATGCTATTAATCATTGGTGGAGGCGGTGCCTTCAAGCAAGTATTAATCAACGGTGGCGTAGGTGACTATGTAGCTGAATTGTTCAAGGGAACTTCTTTATCACCGATTTTACTAGCATGGATCATCGCAGCGATTCTACGTATCTCATTAGGATCTGCTACTGTAGCCGCACTAACAACAGCTGGATTAGTCATTCCAATGCTTGGTCAAACGGATGTAAACCTTGCATTAGTCGTACTAGCAACTGGTGCTGGTAGCTTAATTGCTTCTCACGTAAACGATGCGGGCTTCTGGATGTTTAAAGAGTATTTTGGTTTAAGTATGAAAGAAACATTTGCTACATGGACATTGCTAGAAACGATTATTTCTGTAGCTGGATTAGGATTTATTTTATTACTAAGCTTGTTTGTTTAAAAGGAGTCGAAAGTTAGATGTACAATACCATTGGTGTCATTGGATTAGGAGTCATGGGAAGCAATATCGCCTTAAACATGGCAAATAACGGTGAGAAAGTAAGCGTCTACAATTATACAAGGGACTTAACTGATCAGCTTGTTCAAAAACTAGATGGTCAGTCTATCCACCCTTTCTATGAAATTGAAAATTTTGTTCAATCGTTAGAAACGCCTAGAAAAATCTTTCTTATGGTCACTGCGGGTGCTCCGATTGATTCTGTGATTCAAGCCTTGCTTCCTTATCTTGAAGCAGGCGATGTTATCATGGATGGTGGAAACTCCCACTACGAAGATACCGAACGCAGATATCAGGACCTAAAAACTAGAGGTATTGGATACCTAGGAATTGGAATTTCTGGTGGAGAAGTTGGGGCATTAACAGGCCCCTCCATCATGCCAGGTGGAGACCAGGAAGTGTACGATAAGGTCGCACCAATTCTGACAAAGATTGCTGCACAGGTAGATGGAACTCCTTGCTGTGTATATATTGGACCAAAGGGTTCTGGTCATTTTGTAAAAATGGTCCATAATGGAATTGAGTATGCCGATATGCAACTTATTACCGAAGCGTATTCATTTTTAAGAGATATCCTGCTTTTATCTGTGGATGAAATTGCTGATATCTTTGAAACTTGGAATCAAGGAGAATTGAAGAGTTACTTAATCGAAATCACCACTGAGATTTTAAGAAAAAGAGATGATTTAACAGGACTCCCACTGATTGATGTGATTCTAGATAAGGTCGGTCAAAAAGGAACAGGTAAATGGACGAGTATTCAAGCGATTGACAATGGCATTGCTACCTCTATCATTACGGAATCCCTGTTTGCTCGTTATGTCTCTTCTTTAAAAGAAGAACGAGTGGCTGCCGAAGAAATGTTAGAAGGTCCATCCACTCTTCACTTGAAACGGAACAAGGATATCTATATTGAATATGTCCGTCAAGCCTTATATATGGGGAAGATTTGTGCATATGCTCAAGGCTTCAACCAGTATAAAGCGACTTCAGAGCTGTATGATTGGAATCTTCCATTAGAAGATATTGCACTTATTTTCCGGGGTGGCTGTATCATTCGAGCCGAGTTCCTGAACGTCATTAGTGAAGCTTATAAAGAAAATCATCATCTTTCTAACTTGCTTGTTGCTCCTTTCTTTGCTGAGAAAGTAAAGAAATACCAACAAGGATTAAGAAATATCGTTTGTGAGGGTATTCAATCAGGAATCTCCTTCCCTTGTTTAAGTGCTTCCCTCACCTACTATGATAGCTATCGAACCGGTCGTTCACATGCGAATCTCTTACAAGCCCAACGTGATTATTTTGGAGCACATACGTATGAGCGAAATGATCGGGAGGGAATTTTTCATACAGACTGGCAATAATCTAATTGGTGCTGACCTTTGTGGTCAAGCACCTTTTTCTGTATAATGACACCATGAAAGGGAAAGGGGCGAGCGTCATGAATCAGAATAAATACGCAAAACTTACGATAGTAGAAACTAGTGATACCCACGGACAGATCTTCCCTATTTTATATGGAACCAATACATACGAATCCATTGGTTTAGCCAAAATCGCTTCCTATATCCGACACCTCCGTAGAACGGAAGAAAACCTCCTTCTCATTGATAATGGTGATAGCATTCAAGGTACACCATTAACCTATCACTATGTAAAAAAGCAAAGTCATCTACCCAATCCCGTGATTCTAACTTTTAACCAACTACATTATGATGCAGCTATCATTGGAAACCACGAGTTCAACTATGGCCTGTCTACTTTAAAACAAAGCGTCTCTGAAGCTCAATTTCCCATTTTATCTGCCAATATACTTAACAATCAAACAAAAGAACCCTTTTTTGGAAAACCCTACACCATAAAAATACTCCCAGAAGGCATAAAGGTGGCCATTTTAGGTTTAACCACCCCTTATATCCCAAACTGGGAAAAAGCAGAAAATATAGAAGGATTAGAATTTGAGGATGCTGTGGTAAGCGCTAAAAAGTGGATTCCTCACATTAAGGAAAACGAACAACCTGATCTTTTCGTTGTTTCCTATCATGGCGGCTTTGAAAGAAACCTAAAAACGGGAGAACCAACCGAAGCAATCACAGGTGAAAACCAAGCCTATCAACTATGCCATGAAGTAGAAGGTATGGATGTGTTATTAACGGGACATCAACACCGCTTGTTGGCCGATGAGCTAAACGGTGTAACCATCGTTCAACCTGGAAACTTTGGAGCTTATATGGGGCAGGTTGATATAGAGTTTACCATGGATCAAAATCATAAATGGAAGTGTCTTTCTAAAAAAGCCTCTCTTGTTCCGGTTAAGGAATGGAAAGAAGATGAGGAGATATTGCGATTGATTCTACCTTACGAAGAGAAAACGCAAGCATGGCTCGATCAACCCATCGGACATATTCAAGGAGATATGATCATAAAAGATCCCTTTCTTGCTCGTATAAAAGAACATCCTTTCGTAGAATTTATCAACCATGTACAGATGGAAGCAAGTAACGTTGATATCTCAAACACGGCTCTGTTCAGTAATCATGTCATGGGCCTTCCAACAAACGTAACGATGAGAGATATTGTTTCAAATTATATCTATCCAAATACGTTGATGGTCATAGAGCTATCAGGTCAGGATATAAAGGACGGATTAGAAAAAAGCGCCACTTATTTTATTGTGAACGATCAGGGAGAAATAGCCGTGAATCCCCATTTCATTGACCCAAAGCCACAGCATTATAATTACGATATGTGGGAAGGTATTCAATACACAATCGACGTGGGAAAACCAGTTGGTGAACGGATTGTTTCTCTTATGAAGAATGGGGAAGCTTTGAACCTGAAGCAAAGGTATCACGTGGTCATGAATAATTATCGAGCCACCGGTGGAGGAAACTATTCTATGTATAAAGGAAAGAAAGTCATCAGGGAAATTCAAACCGACATGACTGAACTGCTTGCTAATTATTTTTCCAAGAATGGAATAGTAAAAGCTACCGTCAATCATAATTGGAAGGTCATCCAAACGTAAAGATGCTAAACGGCAAGGATTCCTTCTTTGCCGCTTAGCTATCTTATAGAAAAACAAAAGATAAGGTGATTACACCAAGGATTATAGCGAGAATAATACCTATTGCCACTCCTATTGCGTTTGATTTTCGCGTATAACCTTTAAATTCCGTACTATTTATGGAGGTGTCAATTTTACGAAAACGAATGATAGAAGCGATATTAATCACTAATAGAATGATAAATAGAACGGTAATTAAAAAGGCGATCTCCCATTCAAAGGATTGCTCCGGCATACGACGGTTCCAGTAGGATTGCATAAACATAAAGCCACCTAGAATGATATTCCAAATAAAATTGGTTTTCCTTTCTTTGTACCATTCACTTCCCATTTTCCCCTTTTCATAAACGGCTACCTTTTCAAAAATGGGGATCACTGACTTGGTTGTGTCACCTCTTACAAGCCCAACAATTCCTTGAAGTGCCAAAATTATGCCCACAACGAAGGTAAATTGAGAGACTGATATGGAAGCGATCTTAACTACAGTGAAAAATAATATTACACTTGAAAATATAAGAATATTGCTCACAAGTAACTGCTTTAACCTCATATTACTTATTTCTTTAGCATTCATTTGTGCCTCCCCCATTTCGATAAGGAACTTCTATATGCTGATACGAACAATTCACCTATACTACGATTCTAAATCGATTATGGTGTCATAATCTTCTATTTTTTTCCTGATAATAAAGCGGACAACACGCCATATTCATGACAAAAGAAAAGAGCCTTCATAAAAGAAGACTCTCACCTTATTACACAGTCATTTTCCAACTCGAAAAAGCTAGCCAATTTTCTTGTTCCTTATAATCAGGCATCATTTTCCCAACTAGTCTCCAAAAAGAACGATCATGATTTAAATGCAACATATGGCACATTTCGTGCACAACTACATAATCGATTACCTTTTGTGGTGCCATCGCAAGCTTCCAGTTAAAAGTTAACTGCTGATTAGAATCACAAGTTCCCCACGTTCGATTGCTGTCATTAATGCGGACCCCCTTGGGCTTTATTTTAAAGTTGCTTTGATAAGACTTGATGCTCTTCTCTACTATTGTCTTACATTGCTGATAGTAGAAACGCTTTAATGCCTGTCTGATTATTTCTTCCTCTAACTCTTTTACATAGATATGCAATTTATGATTTTCGAACTTCACATGATTCTGCGTAAGACTGACGTCGTGAAAGATTTGGATGGGGTAGGTGTTCCCTAAATAAAGAAAACTTTCACCATGGTCATACACCTTTTCCTGCGGTCCAAGCGCTCTATCCTTCATTTCCTTAGACTTCTCTTGAATCCAGTCCCATTTTTCTTCGATAAATTGAAGCACATAATCATTGGGTGTTCCTTTTGGAGCCTGGACCTCAATATTTCCATAAGCATCAATAGAAATTCCAATTGATTTGCGTTTTTTAACATTTATATTGTAACTGATCGTTTCACCTGCATAGTTGTGTATCATATCTTCACCTTTATCTGCGTCATTTATATCCTTCATTTTAAAATGATTTCCTATAAGGCTCAAGAACCTTTGCAAAAATGACATTTGTCATCTGATTTTCATGACATCACTTACTAAAATAACCTTTTCCATGATTATACAATGAATGTATCAAATCAGGAGGTGTTCAAATATGAACGAGGCCATTCGCTTGACTAATGTATCAAAATCTTTCCAGCAAAAGACAGCTGTTAACCATCTCAATTTTTCAATAAATAAGGGAGAAATAGTGGCCATTCTAGGACCGAATGGAGCAGGAAAAACAACTACGATATCCATAATATTAGGTTTACTAAAGCCATCAACGGGTGACATCCACATCCTTGGACAGGACCCCAAAAACAAGACTGTACGTGAGAAAATTGGTGTGATGATGCAGGAAGTAAGTATGATGCCCGGCTTGAAGATTCACGAAATACTCACACTTATTCGAAGCTATTACCCTAGTCCTCGCTCGCTTAAGGACCTTATTGAATTAACCGGTCTGACTGAGCAAGATTTAAAAACACAGGCCGAAAAATTATCAGGAGGTCAAAAGCGTCGAGTGAGCTTTGCCCTTGCACTTGCCGGAAATCCCGATCTCATCATTTTTGACGAACCAACTGTAGGTATGGATATCTCATCAAGAAACCGGTTTTGGCAAACCATCCGTGCCCTAGCCAAACAAGGAAAGACGATTCTTTTCTCTACTCACTATTTGCAGGAAGCGGATGATGCAGCACAGCGGATTCTTCTATTTAAAGATGGAAAGATTGTGGCTGATGGGACACCGTCGGAAATTAAATCAAAGATAACAAACCAAACCGTTTCATTCAGCTTAGATTCTGACATGTCATTCGAAAAATTGTATCAATATCCAGAAATTCAACAAATCACCCGAAACAACGGTCGAATTTATGTGAATTCGACGAACGCGGACAAAGTATTAGCGATTATCTTTCAAGAAAAGCTTGGCGCTCATGATATACAAATCGAACGTGGAAAATTGGAAGATGCTTTTGAACAGCTGACCAGTACAAATAAGGAGGTTATATAGAATGAAAATATTCTTGTTGCAATGCAAAATGGAGATCAAACGAATA
The DNA here is from genome assembly GCF_042433785.1 of Robertmurraya beringensis. Classification (NCBI taxonomy): domain Bacteria; kingdom Bacillati; phylum Bacillota; class Bacilli; order Caryophanales; family Bacillaceae; genus Robertmurraya; species Robertmurraya beringensis. Next base: position 71,203 of record NZ_JBHLUU010000026.1, read on the forward strand.
CTGAGAAATAAGTATTTTCTCTTTTGGTCTTTAGTCATGCCGATTATCTTTTACTATATTTTCACAAATGTAGTCAATACGAATCCAGAAAATCCTTCGGCATGGGACGCTCATTATTTAATGTCCATGACTGTATTCAGCGTCATGGGTTCTAGCATTATGACTCTCGGGATCCGAATGGTTCAAGAACGAGCAGAAGGCTGGTCTAAGTATATTCGCATGACGCCACTATCACAAAGTGTATATTTTGCGGCTCAAATGGTTGGTCAAACCTTCATTCATATGCTTTCCATTACAGTTATTTTTGCCTCCGGTGCTATCATTAATGGCGTATCCCTTTCTGCGTTTGAATGGATTGCTAGCGGAATATGGATTTTATTCGGATCTTTACCCTTCCTAGCTATTGGAACATTAATTGGTTTAATGAAAAAAGTAGAAACAGCCGCTGGTATTAGCAATGTGTTATACATGGTTCTTGCGGTTACAGGCGGAATGTGGATGCCACTAGAGATCATGCCAGAGATGATGCAAACAATTGGAAAATCACTTCCCGCTTTTCATTTTGGGAGTGGTGCATGGGAGATTGTCCAAGGCGGAATGCCCAATTGGAAAAATTTTCTGATATTGGTCGCCTATCTTGCTTTGTTCATGTTACTATCGAAGTATATACGAAGTAAACAAGAAGCGGTGTGATGAAATATGAAAAAGTCAATCGGGATCTTTCCAAAGCAATTTGGCTTTTTCCCCTACATATTTTTGATTTATGTTCTTTTTCCGATTAACTATTTACTTGGGGAAACTGGGACGAAGCAAATCATTGGTTTCGGATTGGTACTCCTGTTTTTAATTACCTACCGGCAGCTCTATTTTACAACTGGAAAAAGGGAATTCACTTATTGGCTAACTGTTCAAATGTTGATTATTCTCATTTTTAGTTGTTTCTACGACTTAAATCATATATTTCTAGGATTCTTCCCAGCTAACTTTATTGGGTATTACCGGGAAAAGGTGAAATTTAAACGAGCATTCTATAGTCTAATTGCTGTCTTATTAGCTCCTTTTGTTTATCATTTTGTCATAGGTAACATCCATTTTACAAAAGACATTCTTTATTTCGTTCCTTTTCTGATCATAATGTTCATTTCACCATTTGGGATTCGCTCCATGAATCGAAGAATGGAGCTGGAACAGAAGCTTGAAAAAGCAAACCAGCATATTGAAGAATTAGTGAAGCGTGAAGAAAGGGTGCGTATTGCTAGGGATCTTCATGACACACTTGGGCATACCTTGTCATTATTGACTCTAAAAAGTCAGCTAGTTCAAAGACTAGTCGCAGTAGATATCGATCGTGCTCGTAAGGAAGCTAAAGAAATGGAAGTCACTTCACGGACGGCTCTAAAGCAAGTCCGTGAGCTTGTATCCGATATGAGAACCATTACGATCGCTGAGGAGTTATTACAAGTTCAACAAATTTTGAGAGCTGCTGAAATTACGTACGAATATAATGGTTCGTCTGACTTTTCTCACATCCCACCCGTTACACAAAACATTGTGAGCATGTGCATTCGAGAAGCTGCAACCAACGTCGTAAAACACAGCAAAGCAACTCATTGTACCATATCTATCTCACAATCTACTGAAAAAATGGACATTACCATTCACGATGATGGAATGGGCATAGAGAAAAACAAACTCTTTGGAAATGGGTTAAGAGGCATGGAAGAAAGGCTTGCTCTGATCGATGGTGGGCTCGGGCTTAAAAACCACCATGGAACCATGTTAAAAATTATTGTCCCTATTATTAAAAAAGCAGAGCAAAGAGGAGCAATTGTATGATTCGATTATTTATTGCTGAAGATCAAAAAATGTTATTAAGTGCACTAGGCTCCCTTCTAGATTTAGAAAAAGATATGGAAGTGATTGGTCAAGCGGTCAATGGAGAAGAAGCACTCTCCTCCATCCTCAGATTAAAACCAGATGTTTGCTTGATGGATATAGAAATGCCGGTACTTAGTGGATTGGATGTTGCTGAACAGCTTTCACAGAGAGGCTCTCACAGTAAAGTAATTATCTTAACAACATTCGCTCGTCCTGGCTATTTCGAGCGTGCGGTTAAAAGCGGGGTGCATGGATACTTGTTAAAGGATGGAGAGATTGACGAGTTAGCAGATGCCATCCGAAAGTGCATGACGGGAAAACGGATATTCAGCCCAGAGCTTACCTTTGACTTAATCCGTGAGGAAAATCCGCTTACCGAACGGGAACAGCAAATTCTACAATTGGCTTCCTTAGGAAAAACCACAAAGGAGATCACTTCAGAGCTGTACCTTTCCTCTGGAACTGTAAGGAACTATATATCGGAAATCATTCAAAAACTTGAAGCTAAAAATCGCACAGAAGCAGCAAGTATTGCCAAGACAAAAGGTTGGATCTAACTTTATTAAATTCTGGAAGGGCCTTTCGCTGGAGAGATCCTTCCTAAATTTTATTTCGGGATTTCTAAATCTACTGTATTTAATATCATCACATGCTCCTGATCAATATCATCTACCACATACGTATTTCCATTTACAGTTTGTTTTGGAAATGCCTCTTTTCCCCACTGGTCATAAGGGAGCCATCCAAAATAGGCACTTTGCAAAGGAAAAAAATCATTGAAGAACAAGCTGGATTGCCCTACTCTATCTTCCATTAATACTGAATTTAAAACGAGAGCCCAATCCTTTGGTAATTGTAATATTCCATAAGACTTTTCTCTTAATGAGATTTCCTTTTCCATTTGAATTCTTGGAGAATAATGTTCCACCCCATCAGTCATCCCATAGTTTCTATTCCTAAGTAAGTAAAACTGAATCGCTTGCAGCTGATCGTCCGGGTGCACATTCCAAACAATAGCGAATGAAGTAGGGTCATTTCCGTTTACCTTCCACACTTTCGGTTCACCTTTTGTATCGATCATTAAGACTTGCCATTTATGATTCCTCCAGCTCCAGTAGCATAGTCCATAATCCTCATTGGCTGAAATATATGGGACAACCACGTGATGTGTGTCAACAAATAAGATATCTTGAATGACCTTTGCTTCTGCTTCTTCATAGGTCCTATTAATCTCTTGAACGATTTGCTCATTAGAGGGAAATGGTTTAGGCGGCCAAAAAAGGAACCAATAAACTAAAAAGGTTGTCAGTGATACTGCACCGAAAGCGATGAGTAGCCACATATTCTTCTTTTTCATGATCAATGGACCTCCTCAAGAAACGAATCGGCTGATCTAAAATAAAACTCCTTTTCCTTTGTTTTAATTAATAATCCTTTTCCATCACCTTCAATATAAATAACTGGGCTTTTCCCACTGCCCCACTTTTCGTTCACCCCTGTAAGCTGATAAGGGAATCGTTCATCTCGTTCGTTAGATTCCATTTCCATATAGGTCTCTTCATACCAATCTTGACTATATACCATTTCAACCGTCATATTAGGGAGTTGTTTCCCTAATGCTACTTTATTGATCTTTTGCTCTGTAGCAGAAGGGTGAATCTGAAGCAGAGAAGCATTTTCTATACTTGATAGATAGGTAGTTGCTTCCTTTTCAGGATAGAATGCATGCTGCAACGGTACAGCAAGTAACGTCGTTGCTATGAAAGTAACATTCGCCCCAAAACCTAACCAAGCATGTGATCGGTATGTCTCCCATCTTCCTTCTTTCCTCTTTAGAATGAAATATAATATCCATACACCCAGTGGTAATAGAGGGATCTTTACTACCGTATCAAACATGGGCCAATTGATATTAAATGAAAATAGTCCTATGTATAAAACGACGATAACTTTCCAAGCTTTTAGTTTGATCTTCTTTTTTTGATAGATGCGAAAGGAGATTAATCCTATACTTACCCACGCTATAAGATTTAGGATGAAGGTAATTAGGTTAAAAGTAAAGTCTACAGTCATTGATCCACCTCCCGTTTTTTCGTCTCAAAACAAACACTATTATTTCCCAATTTTACCATATGTGGTGCTACAATATATGTATTCATTGGTGAAAGGATGGATTCTTCTGCTTATTTATAATTTCCTCATATAAGATTAGAACTACTTAAAAAAAATAAGCGGAAGAATTCCGTTAATTTTGGGAAATAGCAACATTTCCCGAAAATTAAGCGTAGTTTTTCCGCTTATATGAAATTAATCTTTAGATTTAGCTATAAATAAAGAAGTTAATCGGAAAATTTCCGCTTAAATCTGCTTCTTTAGCCCCTACTATACACATTAACCGGAATTTCTCCGCCTATGAATTCCTATACCTCCGCGAAAAAGTCAACAATGAATAACAACAGATATTTTTCCAATTGCCAGCGATTACATTTATCAAAAGCCTTTGGCAAAAAGTTGCAGTCCCATTCAGTTGCGAATGGGACTGCTAATTGGTTTGCTAATTAAGTTTTTGTACTTGAAAATACTGCAAGTGGATAGAGTTTTTCTGTTATTCAAATAATGGACTTACCGCTTTTTCACTATGAATTCGGTCAATTGCTTCTACTAGCAATGGGGCAACTGATAAGCAAGTGATTTTCTCAAGTTGTTTTTCTTCAGGTTGTTCAATCGTGTTCGTCACAACGAGTTCTTTAATTGGTGACTGTTCAATTTTTTCAATGGAGTTCCCTGTTAAGACTGCGTGTGTACAGCCAGCATAGATGGCTTTTGCACCGTGTTCAGCTAATGCTTTTGCTGCAAACGTGATAGTTGTTCCTGTATCAATGAGGTCATCAATAATGATTGCATTTTTACCTTCTACATTCCCGATCACATCGTATGTTGCTTGTCCGCCTTCTTCCGGCTTTCTTTTATCAATAAGAGCAATTGGGGCATTTAAGGTATTGGCTAATTTTCTAGTTCTTCCGATACTACCGTTGTGTGGAGCTACAATGACCATATCTTCTAGCCCTTTTTCCATAAAATATTGTGCAAGAACGGGTACACCGATTAAATGTTCCACTGGGATATCAAAGAAACCTTGTAACTGAGGAGTATGAAGATCCATGGTAAGAATTCGGTTTGCTCCAGCAGATTCTAACAGATTAGCTACTAGCTTAGCCGTGATTGGCTCACGTGAACGCGCCTTACGATCTTGTCTCCCATAAGCATAGTAAGGAATTACCACATTAATGACACCCGCGGAAGCTCTTTTCAACGCATCAATCATAATTAAAAGCTCTAAAATATTATCGTTCACAGGGTACGAAGTGGATTGAACAACAAATACCTCACAGCCGCGGACACTTTCTTCAATATGAATTTGGATTTCTCCATCGCTAAACTGTGTAACAGAACAAATTCCCATTTTACAACCTAAAATCTCCGTCATCTCTTCAACGAGCTTACGGTTTGAATTCAATGAAAACAACCTAAAATTATTACTTAATTGATAAGGCACCTTATATCCCCCATACTTTTATTCATTCTTTTTCGATTCACAAACGATTCTTCATACATTCTCTTTACCTATTTGATTTTCCTGCTTATCTTGTGAAAAATGTTGATTTTTGTCACAACCTGTCTTAATTATAACCTATTTAGATGATTTTTGAGAATCTTAATTATGCTCCCAAATTCCAAGCTTCCCTTTAGCAGGTATGAACTCTTCTAGTAACTTCATATTTTCGACTTCCCACACATAACCACCCACTCGATAATCCCCTAAAAAAAAATCATTTCCTTCAACTATCCGTCCGTCTTCTAAGAGTGCCCATGTGTTATGGTTTTCAGCGACTTTGATACAATTTTTCAGGATACATGTACCGATTATGACTCCAGTAGGTAGGTTACTGGCTGTATAACCATGCTTCGCTAGTAGGTTATGAATGTTCGGATGATTGCAAGAATTTCTGTCCACCTTTTTACTAGTATGTATAGCTAGTGGACCTCGATATTTCGTTCTCCAAGTCCTAGTTTCATATTGTGTTTCTCTTAGAACGAATAAACTTGCCCATGGTTGAATCATCGATAATACCTTCATTCAATATAGCCCCTTAGTTAATATCAATTATATGGTATAGATTCCCCTTCATTTGATCACCCATTCATCCAATACACAAAACACAGATAAAAGACCATTTTTTTCCCGGTTCTTAGGCTACAGCTCCACGAATGCCCCATTCCATGTCCTTCCCTCCCACATATAAATAAGCAAGCTAGTTTTTTGTCTTGAGATTGGAGGAAAAAAATGTGCATGAATATACGATTGAACCGTGGGATGATCTAGTCGATTCAGCCACTAGCGAGGCAGACCTAGAACAATATGTCCCACCAGAGCTTGAGAAAATGGCCTATGAAGTCATATCACATTATGATATGACCGTCTCCGAAATGACTCTTATCACCTCGAAGCCCGATAAAGGTGGAGCAATTTGGAAAATAGAGACCAATCATGGACCACGTAGTATTAAGGTACTTCACCGCCAGCCTACGAGGAGTTTGTTTAGTATTGGAGCGCAAGTATATATTGTTGGGCAGGGAGCACGAGTTGCCCCCCTTATTCCCACAAAGGAAAATCACCTCTACGTACAGGCAGGAGGCAAGTTATGGATTGTTACCGATTGGATCACGCCTCTTGAACAACTAATGAAAATTGATTTAGAGGGCGCCTCTGCACTTTGCTATGGTCTTGGAGAATTCCATCGTCATACAAAGGGGTATATTCCACCAACCGGCTCAGCAAAGTCCTCTCGACTGTATCGCTGGAATCAATATTACGAGAAAATGATTCAAAAAATAGGTTGGTTTCGAGATATTGCCCACGCTTACCCAGAAACGGTCGCTAGCCCACACTTACTTTCTGTTGTAGACAAATTTGAACAGCAAGCCTTTGATATGTATGAAAAATTCAAGCAATCCTCTTATCGTAAAATGATTGCAAAAGGGGAAGCACATTGGGGGTTAGCTCACCAAGACTATGGCTGGTCTAATGGACAGCAAGGACCTGGTGGAATTTGGGTAATCGACTTGGATGGAGTTTCTTATGATTTACCGATTCGCGACTTACGAAAAATTATTACAAGTACGATGGATGATATGGGAACCTGGGATCTCGAATGGATTCGCGGTGTAATAGATGCCTACCACCAAGCAAATCCACTCGACCAAGAAACCTTCGAGTTACTATGGATTGATATGGCATTTCCAAATGAGTTTTATAAGCATGTAAAAGAAGTCGTTTTCGAACCAGTGAATTTTATGAACACGGAACTGGATGCCATCTTAGACAGAATCACTCTAACCGAATCCAATAAATGGGAGGTTTTATCTGAATTAGCCAAAGACAAAGAAAAGTACCTTCCAGGTGATTATACTGAGGAAGAAGTTATTTATGATGTAACTCCAAATCTAGTGGTATTAGGTAATACAGAATTCAAAAATAATAGTGAATTTAAAAAGTCCGATACATCTAAAGCACAACAAGACCTTCTGTCCACTTTCGAAGAGCCTAAGAAGTCTAAGTCTAAAGAATCTTCTAAGGAATCTGAAACAAAGAAATCCCTTCAAGAACGAGAAAGCTTACGTTCAAGAATTCAAAGATTACAGGCGATAAATTCAATCAAGTCTAAAAAAAGTAGCAATAAAGATCAGTTGGTCGACCTTGATCTCCTTCTAAAATCCATTCTAGAAGATGATCTCCCGAAATTGCTAAAGAAAATGAATGAAGAGAAACCGTCCAAAACCCTTAAAAATACCGAACGTCCATCTTCTTCGAAACCGGTGAAGAAAAGAAAATTCAACTCCAACTCTGAATTTGAAAGTATTATTGCAAAAGTCCAGAGAAAAAAGCTAGAACACGAACGTAAGACAAAAAAGAAAAAATAAAGTTTACTTTCTACGAAAAATAGCAAGAAGGGAGAACGCACATGAATGTGTTGCTGATTTGTACAGAAATGCTACCTGTCCCAAATATTCGAGGTGGCGCTATCCAAACGTATATATGCGGTGTTTCCCACTTATTAAGCGAGCAACATCAAATTACTATCATTAGCAGAACAGACCCAGATTTACCTGACGAAGAAGTTGTTAATGGCATTCGTTACGTCCGAATTGATTCTCAGCGCTTATTAGATATTTACAAAGATGGAATTGTGAAGTATTTGTCAGAAACAGAAGAGAAATACGACATCATTCACATTTTTAACCGTCCAAAGCTCGTCCTTCCCGTAAGTGAAGTTGCTCCTAACTCTCGAATTATATTGAGCATGCACAATGATATGTTTAAGCCAGAGAAAATTAGTCGAGCTGAAGGAGCTGCAGCCGTAGAAAAAACAGATAAAATCATAACAATTAGTAAATATATTGGTCAAACCATTGTCTCTTATTTTCCAGAAGCAGAGCCCAAAATCGTTCCCATCTATTCCGGTGTAGATTTATCCAGATTTGCTCCTTGGATGAAATCAGAATCTGCTCTACAGGCAAGAAAAGCGATTCGTTCCAAATACGACTTAGGGTCCCAAAAGATCATTTTATTTGTCGGTCGTCTCTCAAGAAACAAAGGGCCGCATGTTCTTGTTAAAGCCATGTCAGAAGTTAAATCGAAAGATGCTGTACTGGTTATCGTAGGTGCAGCCTGGTTTAGCGATGATAGGGTGAGTGATTACATCGCCTACACGCGTGCTTTGGCAGATAGATCCCCTATTCCGGTGATTACGACTGGATTTGTTCAAGCCGATGAGGTCCACAATTGGTTTTGTGCCGCAGATGTTTTTGTTTGCACATCCATCTGGGAGGAACCACTAGCGAGAGTTCATTATGAAGCCATGGCAGCAGGGCTTCCGTTTATCACTACCGCTAGAGGAGGTAATCCAGAAATCGTTCAGAATGATAATGGCTATCTTGTCCAAAATCCTGAAGACCCTAGTGAATACGCAAACTACCTAAATAAAATGCTATCAAATTTAGATTACACCAGAGAAATGGGGCTTCGTGGTCGAAAAATGGTGGAGGAAAATTTCACTTGGAATCATGTAGCCAATAATATCCTTTCCGTCTGGGAGAGTATTCCTTCCGAAAATTAGCAGCCAAAAGGAGTGTGCATCATGAAAATTCTTGTCACAGGGGCTGCAGGTTTTATCGGTTCTCATCTCTGTGAGCGCTTGCTACAAAACCCTCAAAATGAGGTGATAGGTATTGATGTGTTTTTGCCTTACGGTACTTCCAGATGGATTCGTGAACGAAACCTTCAAAACCTACTTCACTCTTCAAGATTTACATTTGTTGAAGACGATTTACTACATGTGAATTGGAACACCTTACTAGAGGGGGTAGATATCATCTACCATCTGGCAGGTGTTCCAGGCGTTAGATCTAGCTGGGGTCAGGACTTCACCTTGTATGTAACCAATAATATTATTGTAACTCAAAGATTATTAGAAGCCTGTCTTACATTTCCGATTAAAAAGTTTATATATACTTCGACCTCATCCGTCTATGGCCAAAAAGATGGCAAAGTAACAGAAACTTCCGAACCAACACCGCTGTCTCCATACGGGGTTACAAAATTGTCTGGTGAACACTTGTGTCGCGTATTTTATCAAAACGATGGGCTTCCCGTCACCATCTTACGATTATTTACCGTCTATGGACCAAGGCAACGACCAGATATGGCCTTTCATAAATTTATTAAACGCACGCTTACTAACGAAACAATAGAAATATACGGAGATGGACAACAAACAAGGGATTTCACTTTTATTAGCGACTGTGTAAACGCTATTGCCTCTGCTTCTACCTCGGAAAACATTGTAGGAGAGACGATCAATATCGGTGGAAAGGAAAGGGCCTCCCTTTTAACTTGCTTATCCATCCTAGAAGAAGGCCTCGGACAAAAGCTTAAGTGTATTTATACAGGATCCACTTATGGAGAGCCACTTCATACTTGGGCTGATATTACAAAAGCACAAAAACTATTAAATTACGACCCACAGGTTACTTTAAAAGAAGGCCTATTGAAGGAAATTGAGGATTTAAAGGATTTATATAAGGAGAAATAAGAGTTTGCTGATTTTTAGTTAATGAAGAAGAAACTGATTGCTGGTGCGTTAACAGCTACACTGAGTGCCACTGCCGCATGGAACACATGTGACTGGGTCAATTGCCGGAAAATAATCCAGAGGAACTCTGTTTCCTCTGGATTGTTTTATTATTTATTAAATTTCTCTAGTCATGAAAAACTACATAAATGAGAAGATATATTTCAATGAGGGTTACTTTTGATACCTTAAAGGGAAACGATGATCTATGTAAAGGATACATTTAGACCCTTCGTCTTCACGATCTCAGTTACATGTTTCCCATCCATGATAGACTGTAAGAATGTACGAACCTCCTCTATGGACATTCCCATATCTCTAGCCTGTTTGATTAGTTGAATCCATTCTCCGTCAAGATTCTGAATCTCTTTCATGGCTCTCCTCCTATATCATTCCAGTCTCATAGCTTTAATCATAAATGGTGAAGGTTAAATTTAAGTTAAGAAATTGGAAAATTATAATAAAAGGAGAAAATTAAACTTTTATGAAAGAAATTTATATCCAAATCCCCTTACCGTAATAATATACTCTGGTTTTGACGGGTTTTGCTCAATCTTTTTTCGTAAGGTACTAATATGAACAGAGACTGTTTTCAAATCACCATATTGGCCTTCGCCCCAAATTAAGTCATATAACTGCACCGTATTAAACACCCGTCTTGGATTGGAAGCGAGTAAAATTAACAGCTGTATTTCCTTTGTTGATAAGTGGATCGGGTTTCCCTTTACAGTTACCACATATTGTTCAATATCAATATGTAGCTCTCCCCATTTAATCATATGTGTGCTCTCTTCTTCAGTGGCGGTTTGCTGAGTGCTGCGTCGCAAATGTGCTTTTACTCTTGCCATTAGTTCTCCTGGATCAAATGGCTTTGTGATATAATCATCGGCACCGATCTCTAGCCCACGGATTTTTTCACTTTGTTCCCTTTTGGCACTTAAAAAAATTACGGGGACGTGGATTTGTTTTTCTCGTAGCCTCTCACAAACCTTGAATCCATTCATTCCAGGCAGAAGAATATCTAAAATTACAAGATCTGGCATGACCTCCTGAATACCCGCTAGCGCCTCTTCTCCATTCGCAAATGAGATCACACGATACTCCTGTTCGAGATAGAGCTTCAATAAATTCCGAATATCTACTTCATCTTCAGCAATAACAACGGTCCTCATTTATTCTCCCCCATCTCTCCTGTGTAGATAGGCAATGTAAAATAGAAAGAACTTCCCCGTGATTCCAAGCTTTCAACCCAAATCATTCCGTTATGGTGATCAATAATTTCTTTAGTAATAGCCAGCCCAAGTCCAGCATTCCGATACGTATCATATTGTTCGGCATCCGCTCGATAGAAACGGTCGAATATATATGGAAGTGACTGTGCATCAATTCCTATGCCATTGTCATGAACGCCAATGACTAAGCTCTGATTACGGTGAATATTCCCTATATTGTCTAGGGCCACAGCGATTTCCTCTTGATGTCTGTGTCTTCTATAAAACTCCTCATATTCAATAACCTCAATCTTAATGAAACCATTCTCTTTTGTATACTTAACGGCATTCGAAATTAAATTCTCCATCACTTGCCTCATTCGGTTCAAATCCATTAACAGAACCCACTCGTTTTTTTCTAAGGAAAGCTGATGATCAAACTGAAATTCAAGGTTTTTACTAGTAACATCTGATTTATATTGATACAAAAACTGAATAAACTTTTGAACAGATACTTTGTTTAAAGAAAAACTTGCCTGCCTTTCATCTAATCTTGAAAGGTCATGTAGATCCTGTATTAACCGATCAATATAGATGGTTTTTTCATGAACAATTTTTAAATACGTTTGATCACAAGGTTCAATCACTCCATCCAACATCGCCTTGACATACCCCTGAATAGACGTCATCGGCGTACCTAAATCATGGGAGATATTCGATAGTAGATGGCGTCGTGACCTCTCCATACTGACCAGCTTTTCTGTACTTTTTTGCAGCTCTTCCGTCCTTTTTTGTACCCTTTCTTCAAGCTCTTCATTTAATAAAAGCGTGGCTCGTTCTGCATTTTCTTTTTCCATTTGAATGATTTTCACCCGATCAGCCAGTGCCAACGAAAAGAGAATCATCTCGATAAATGATCCTATTAAGGAGGCATATCGTGTAAAAGTATTCAATGGCAATGTTCCTGCATCTGACAAATAAGAGACCAAGCTAGTTAGTAACAAGATAAACCATGCAAAAAACAAGTAACGAGCCGCCTTATTCCCTCGCTTCCAGCAAAGAATTGTCGTAGTAAGTACAACAGGAATAAAGAGAATCGTAGAAAGAGTAACAAGATGTAAGGCAAGAGAATATGACAACATTAATACAACGAGTATTGCTATATTGAACGTGGTAAGCATATGAAGAATTCTGCTCCACCTCTTTGCATAATGTTGAACATTAAGAAATTTATTGACAAATAAGGCACCGGCCAAGTTGGAGAGAGCAATGGAAAAAACAATCGAGCGATTATTCCACCATGGGAAGTCCGGCCATAAAAATTGATAAGCAAATCCATTCAGCGTCAATTGAGTCATACTAACGGCGAAAATTAACAGTACATACCATAAATAGCTCCGTAACCGTAAGGAGCTATATAAAAAAATATTGTAAACAACCATTACAAGTGTTGACCCGTAATAAATACCGAAAAGAAGATACTCTTTTATGCTTTTTTCCGAAAAAGCTTCTTCATCCCAAAGTACAACCGAGAGCTGTAAGGATCCTTCACTTTGTATTCTGACATAATAGATACTAGTTTCCTTTTCAGGTATGATTAATTCGAATGTCACATGTCGATGCTTCCGGTCTCTCTCAGAAAACGGTAGTAAATCACCGCCATAAAAGGCTGTATACTTATTCGTCCCATTTTGCTCATATAAAGTAATAGAATCATGAGGAGCATAAGGAAATTCTAGGATATATTCATCTGTGCTCAATTTGTTGTCTATTTCGAAGCGCAGCCAATAGACAGACGACTTGTACCCATAACTTGGAATGCCTTCTTTATTTTCTGTAAACTGGTTGGATAAAGTGGTTGAAGATACATCTTCTATCGTAAGATTCCCCTCTTTATCTTCGAGTATTTCCATATTTTCATAGATGTTATATTTCCCCGTTTTTTCTTGGTTGATGATTACAGAAGCTTGGGCGTCATTTATGATTCCACCACATATGACGATAACTAGTAAGGCAAGTATTGACCATATTCTTTTCATTGTAGAACCTCCGAAATGCACGTTTAAACAATAATTCTATATAAATGTACCAATTTCCTCCAACAAAAGAAGCGATACCTATTACCTACCCTCTACTTTTGTTGTTTAACTTTCTATTAAAGGGAACCCCGCAACAAAGTTTAAGAAAAGAGCCTTAAAAAAAGCCAACTAGTAAAGTTGACTTTTGAAATCAGGCTTATTTTATTGGTAATTGAGGAGGTATATCTATCTGTTTTCTCGGATGTAATTCGCTACAATCAATCCGCTCTCTACTTGAATACGCACCAGCTTTTGAATCGGAATAAATGTGTAATCAAGCTCATTCTCTAACTCATGACAATATTCATCTAATAACTTCTCACCACTATCATGCGCTTCCTTCAGCTTACAGAGAGCTTCTTCATCCCTGCTTTCAAGTAGTTGCAGCCGTTCGATTTCATATGCGCATGTTCGGACCGTTAAACCTAGATACAAGCCATTATAAAATTTTGCCGCATACAGGTTATCAAAAACCTCCGCTATTTTCGCCGATTTTTCGAACTCTGGATTGCTTTTGGCCCATTTGATTTTGGCTTCACTGCCCTCTCGAACGTACTGAATGACTTCCTCCACCAGCTTTACAAAAGGATTTTCCTTTTGTACATAGGGGCGAATATCCTGCAAAATCAGGTCTAAGCGAGCAAAATGGGCTTGAGATACTTCCACACCCTTTAAGATGGCTTCTTTTCGTGTCATTTCACTTTCGCTCATATCCTCGATCCGAGAATCAAAGAAATAAGGTAGCTCCGTCAGAAGTGTGACACAATCGCCGTTTACGCTCCCAGCATAGTCTGAACTTGATGTACCATTTTTAATATTCGGCTTCTCTCCAGTATATTTCTCGATGAAATCATAGGCCTCACCAATGGTCATATTTTTAAATATCGCAGGTGAAAATTTCGTTATGAAAGGTTCCTCTGGCTCACCTAAATTCAAGGGAATGCCTTGTTTGATTGATGAATTCCGTAACCCCTCATATAGCTCTGGATAATCATGTGTAATGTACCAATAAGCACCACCGAAGCCAGCGTTATGTAACGAATACATAAACTCTGGTTTGGTTTCTTCTATTAATTTCATCAATGCTTTCGTTTCCGGAAGCGGGTTGTGAAAATGTAGCTCTTTATAGTCAATTGGAAAAGTCCATTCCACCTGTTCATACCCAATTGGTCGGTAATAATTTTTCGTATAGTTATATACTGTAAACGGCCCTTTAAACCAATTTTCATTTAGACGAACACCATCCGGATCGATACATTTAATCATGTACCATGTAAACCCTAACCCGTCTCGTAATTCATCATTCTCCGCTAGTGCACGAGAAAAATACTCTAATGTCATCGCTCCAATCGGTTCATTCGGGTGTGGACAAGCAAAACACAAAGCATTCTTTGGTCCATCTCCAATTTTCATACATAAAATGGGATGTCCCTTTCGCGATTTTCCAGCTTCAAAGACGGTGACGATGCCAGGGAACTCCCGAGCAAGCCTCCTACAGCTCTCATCCATTTCATCTACAGTTAGAAAAGCCTGGTAATCAGGCACATGATCAACAACAGATCGAACATTCATGTAATAGTTTCCCTCTCAACATTTTTATTTGGTCTTGATTAATAAATAAACAAAATAAGGTGCACTCAGTAATGAAACGATAATACCAACAGGAATTTCTGTTGGTGCTAACAGATTCTTCCCTATCGTATCAGACACCATTAACAGTAAAGCACCTATTAATGCGGAGACGGGAATAATATATTGATGTAGTGGTCCCATAATTTTTCGAGCAATATGCGGAACAACTAACCCTAAAAAGGCAATTCCTCCACCCGCTGCAACAGAAGCACCGGCTAGGGCAACGGCAATAAGCAATAATAGTCGTCTCTCAGACTCTACATTTGTACCTAGTCCAGAGGCAACGTCATCTCCTAAATTTAATACATTTAAGGAATGAGCTTTATGAAGAGCGAAAGGAATCAATAGTAAAATCCACGGTAATAAGGCAAATACAAAATTCCAGTTAGCATTCCATATATCTCCAGTCAACCAAACCGTCGCTTGCCTGAAATCTTGTGGATCCATTTTTAATTGAAAAATAGTGAGAAAAGCAGAAAAACCAGCATTTACACCAATTCCAACTAAAACCAGTCGAATCGGGTTGACTCCTCTTTTCCATGCCAACGCGTAGATGATAAAAGCAGCGACAATTGCACCCACTAAAGCAGCCACCGGCATGATAAAAATAGTGAAAGAACTCGTCACATCGAGTTGTCCTTTGAAAAAATAAATAAATAAAACAACCGCAAGGCCTGCTCCAGTGTTGATACCTAAAATTCCAGGATCAGCTAGTTCATTTTGAGTAATTCCCTGTAAGATAACCCCTGAAATAGCTAATCCTGCCCCAATTAATAGAGCCAGTAAAATACCTGGTAAACGAAAATCAAACAGAACCAACTCCTGCCGTGCCGTACCATGATGAAATAATGTTTTGATGACATCTACTGGGGCAATTTGAATAACCCCTGTGCTTAAACTAACAAAAAACATGACTAAAATCGTTATGATTAATAAAACAATGATACCAACCAGCTTTTTCTTCTTTTTTACTTCAACCGCATTCATCATTTTCCACCTCCACTACCTCGAGCTAAATAAAGGAAGAAGGGAACTCCGATAAGAGAGGTAATGGCTCCCACTGGTGTTTCAAAAGGTGCATTCACTAGTCTTGATACCACATCTGCTAAAACCAGTAACAACGCACCAAAAAGAATAGATGACGGAATAATCCACCTGTAATCCGTTCCAATAATGAATCTCGTAATATGTGGAACAATAAGTCCGACAAACCCTACGGCACCAGCTACTGATACGGCTGCACCTGTAAGGATGAGAATGGATAGAATCCCAAATAATTTAATCATTAAATTATTTTGTCCTAAGCCTGTTGCCATGTCTTCTCCTAAGCTGAGGACGGTAATGGATTTGGAGATTACAATCGCGATCAATAAACCGATGATACCTGAAATAACCAGAATGGTGACAGAGGCCCAACTTGTCCCATCTAGACCACCAGCAAGCCAAAAGGCCATTTGTTTTTCCAAATTAAAATGTAAGGACAGAATCGAAGAGATGGAACGTAGCATCGTCCCGATTGCCACCCCTGCTAAGGCAAGTTTTACTGGAGTTAACCCACTAGGTGAAAAGGACCCAATCATAAAAACAAGTCCTACAGCTAAACCAGCTCCGATAAAGGACGAACTGATTAGCCCCATCGTCGAAATGGTTGGAAAAAATGCTAGCATCAGGACAAGGGCAAAAGCCGCTCCATCTGTTACGCCCATAATGGAAGGAGATGCCAATGGATTTCGTGTCATACCTTGCATGATCGCCCCAGAAACAGCAAGAAAAGCACCAACTAGTGCCGCTGAAAAGGCGCGTGGCAAACGTAATTCTTGAATCACCTGATGAGTAGTTAATTCTGGATCAAAATGAAACACAGCCTGCCATACCGTTCCTAGTGCTATATTGGTTGACCCGTATGAAACCGATAAGCCAATTGAAACAATTAATAAAAGGATGGTTATAATATTGATGATAAGTTTTGATGTGTTCGAATGATGAATAAATTCGCGCATGGATCTCCCCTGTTTTCTGCTAAGTTCTTTAAATTGTCAAAAAAAATTACAAAAGTCGATTGACTGATTAATTGAAAATGATTATCATTGACGAAGAAATTATATCATAAAGGAGAAATTGATTTGAAAACAAATATGAAATTTCGTCGAATATTTACTATTATAATGGTTGGAATATTATTTATTATGTCAGCATGCGGAAATGATAATTCAGCTTCTGATTCTGAGACCGAAGGAGAAACGAATAATTCTGAGATCACATTAGATTCTGCTATGGGTGAAGTAACCATCCCAGCAAATGCTGAAAAAATCCTTGCTCCTTATCATGAAGATGCGTTACTGGCTTTAGGTGTTACTCCTGTTGCGAAGTGGGCCATTGGACAAGCCGTTCAGGAATATTTAGAGTCTGATTTAAAAGATGTCCCAACAATTGAATGGAATCTTCCAGTTGAACAAGTACTAAATCACGCACCAGAATTGATTATTTTAGAAAATAATATGGAAAGCTATGAAGGTACTTATGAAGATTATAACAAAATTGCTCCAACATATTTAATGACAGAAGAAACTGTTAAAGATTGGAGAAAGCAAATTGAAACCTTCGGGAAGATCCTTGGAAAAGAAGATGAAGCGAAAAAGGTCTTAAGTGACTACGAAGACACCGTTTCATCTGCTCGTGATCAATTATCAGAAGCGATCGGTGAAGAAACAGTAGCTGTTATCTGGGCAGCTGGAAACCAATTCTTCCTATTCGAACAAAACCGTCATAGTGCAGAGGTGCTTTACTCTGAATTAGGAATGAAGCAACCAACATTGATTCAGGAACTAGGACCAGCTGTTACTGCATCATGGAATCCAATCTCCGTTGAAAAACTGTCTGAACTTGATGCCGACCATGTCTTTTTATTAGCACTTGAAGGCGAACAAGGAATTGAGACATTGGAAAATAGCTCAGTATGGCAAAGTACACCTGCTGCTAAAAACGGAAACATCCATATCATCAATGATCCAAGTAATTGGACAAATAAAGGATTGCTTGCATCTCAGCAAACCATTGAAGATATTTTAAGTGCGTTAGTAAAATAACCCTTATAAAAAAATGCTGTCTCCTAAGAGAACAGCATTTTTTTATAAATATTTGGATGTTAATTGTGTCAATTTTCCGACTGATAACAGTTATCATTGACTGCGTAGTGGAAACCAAATAAAATAAAAGTAACATTTTACGTTTTACTTTAGGGGAGAGATATCAATGCACTCATTATCCGCAAAGAATTTAACACTAGGTTATGGGGATACTATCATCATTGATAATTTAGATATCGAAATTCCTAAAGGGGAAATCACTGTTTTTATTGGTGGAAACGGATGCGGAAAGTCGACCCTTCTTCGGTCTTTAGCTCGGTTACTAAAGCCCAAGAGTGGCAATATCCTGCTTAACGGTGAAGAAATCGCCAAAATGAAAACAAAAGAGATCGCAAAAAAGCTAGCCATTTTACCACAAAGCCCAGTTTCACCTGAAGGCTTAACTGTATATGAACTAGTCAAGCAAGGCAGACACCCCTACCGATCCCTTATCAAACAATGGTCTAAAGAAGACGAGGACGCTGTTCAGCGTGCCCTTGAAGCAACCAATATGCTTCACTTGAAAGACCGTGCCGTTGATTCGTTATCCGGTGGTCAACGCCAACGAGCTTGGATCTCTTTAACCTTAGCACAGGATACAGATATCATATTATTAGATGAACCTACAACCTATTTAGATATGACACACCAAATCGAAATCCTTGATCTATTATTCGACCTAAACGAGCAAAAAGGGCATACCATTATCATGGTTTTACACGATTTAAACCTAGCTAGTCGTTACGCCCATCATATCGTAGCGGTTAAAGACAAAAAAGTATATGCCCAAGGAAAACCTGAAGACATCATTACCTGCCAATTGGTAAGCGAAGTGTTCCAAATGAATTGCAGCATTTCGTGCGATCCTATTTTTGGTACTCCGGTTTGTGTCCCACACGGAAAAGGGCGGTCAGTTTTGTCGAATTAGAGCTTTATATTGCAAATATATCAAACAGCCGACTCTAACATGGGCCGGCTTTTAATATTGTATAAACCACATAAGGATAGCTCCTGTTTTTTTACAAGAAAAGAAGCTGTGATTTAACAGCTTCTCACTGAGTGAATCATTCTCATAGATGAGGCAACATTTCTTGCTGTTCTTTCTATATTAATATCAGCAAATTCAAATGCCTCTGGAAGTGTGATAATACCTGGAACAATACTGAACAGAGCATCTATTCCGTGTTCAATTACAACATCACTGTCTTGAGATATGGATCCCGCAAGTCCAATAACTGGCACACCATATTTTTTAGCAGCTTTCGCCACGCCGATTGGTGTTTTCCCATAAACTGTTTGACTGTCGATTCGTCCTTCACCTGTGATAACAAGGTCTGCATCTTTAACAACACTCTCAAAATTCATCGCATGAAGAACGATATCAATTCCTCTTTTAAGATCAGCGTTTAAAAAAGCAAGCAGACTTGCTCCTAGACCACCAGCCGCACCGGCTCCCTCAATATCCCGGAAGGACTTCCCAAGAGCTTTTTCTATTACATCTGCAAAATGGGATAGGTTCTTATCAAGTAATTTAACCATTTCAGGAGTGGCTCCCTTTTGAGGACCAAAAATGGCTGAAGCCCCTCTTGGTCCTGTTAATGGATTATCTACATCACAAGCCACATCAATGTGAACATCCTTCAATCTATTATCAAGACCACTCAAGTCAACTGTTGCGATTTGTGAAAGCGCACCGCCTCCAGGACCGATTGTCTCTCCTTCTTCATCCAGCAGTTTTGCACCTAACGCTTGGATCATTCCCGCTCCCCCATCGTTCGTAGCACTTCCGCCGATCCCTATAATAATATGCTTTACACCCAAATCAAGAGCTGCTGAGATTAATTCTCCAGTTCCTCTCGTTGACGTGACTAAAGGGTTTCTCTTTTCCATAGGGACAAGATGCAAACCTGATGCAGCAGCCATTTCAATAACAGCTGTTTTCCCGTCTCCCATTAATCCAAAAAATGATTTGACCGGGTTGCCTAGCGGACCAGTTACAATCCGCTCCTCTATGATACCGTTTGTGGCATCTACGAGTGATTGGACGGTTCCCTCTCCACCATCTGCCATTGGCATTTTATGATACACGGCATTTGGAAAAATAGATTTGAAGCCCCTTTCTATGGCATTCGCGGCTTCTAGAGCTGTTAAACTTTCTTTAAAAGAATCGGGTGCAATTACAATTTTCATATAATCCCAACTTCCTTTCTGTTAGAAGATTTTTAAAAGTCCGACCTACGACATTTAGCCAAAAAGCTTAAAAACTCCAAATATGAGAGTGGAAATAACCGCAAGAGTTAAACCGACTAAAGATTCATAGGGCATTAATTTCAAGCGTTCTTTAATGTCCATATTTACACTTCCTGCTGTAGCGTGGAAAAAGCTTCCGTGCGGCAAGTGATCTAATACCGTTGCACCTGCATGAATCATCGCTGCACCAGCCAATGCTGAAATACCTAATCCCAAAATTGTGCTGCTGAAAACACCACTAGCGACTGCTGTACCTGCTGTAGTTGAGGCCGTTGCTGCTGACATGAATATACCTGACACTGGAGCCAATACATACGCTGGCAGTCCGGATGCACTTAATGCATTAATAATGACATCTTTCAGTTCAGAATTCGCAATAATTCCTGCCAATGTTCCTGTACCTAATAGCATGATAGCGACACCTGACATCTTACTTAAACCAGAAACAGCATAATCATTGATTTTCTTTGTTTTATTCATAGCAATCGCACCAATGATTCCTCCAAGTGGCAAAGCAACCATCGGATCGATATTGATATCAAATAATGGGCGTAATGCTAGTAATAGTATCGTAACTAGTGGTGCAATCATTGCAGTTATAAATAAAGGAAGCTTTGAATTTTCTGTCATTTCGATATCTTGGCTCATTACTGAAGAGCCTTTATTAACAAGCTTTTTTGCAATGAAATACGTTACAGTAAGTCCGAAAATAGCTGGAATGATACCTGCAGCCATAACGGATGTTAACGGCACACCAAATGCATCAGAAGCAGCAATCGCATTTGGGTTTGGCGACATAATATTCCCTGCCTTACCGCCCCCGATCATTGCTAGCAAAATAGCTGTCTTAGAAATCTTTGCACGTTTGGCTATTGCCAGTGCTATTGGTGAAACGGTAATAACTGCTACGTCTATAAAGACTCCTACTGCTGTTAAAATCATCGTAGCAACTGCTAGTGCAAGCAGCGCACGTGTCTCCCCAAGTTTTTTAATAATGGTTTCTGCAATTGATGAGGCAGCTCCTGATTCAATCAAGACCCCTGCTAGAATACCAGCAGCCATAATTCTCAATACTGCTGTAATGATTCCTTTGGCCCCTTCCATCATTAAGGTAACTGTATTCGTAATATCCACTCCACCAATTAAACCGCCAATTAAAGCTCCGGCAACCATCCCATAAGCTGGTGGTACTTTTTTCAAGATTAGTATAATGGCAATAATTAACGCACTAATCGCTCCTAAAGCGCTTACAGTAACATCCATGCTGATACCTCCCACAGTACTTCTTTTAGTATATTTTTATTGTAAGCGTTTTCTAACTTATTTTCATTGGATAGGTTGATGAAAAAAGCAGGGCAATAGTTTAAATAAACTGTGCAAATGAACAAATTATCTAATATCATGCAAGAGCTTTGCTGTAAATAACACAATAATATCCTTTATATTACGCGGGTCTTTTCCAGTCAATTCTTCAATTCTATCAAGACGATACCGTAATGTATTTCGATGTATATACAGCCTTTCTGCTATTTTATTTAATTCTCCGTTTTCTTCTATAAATGCCTGCAGCGTGTCGACTAGTTCTCCCTTCTTCCCTTCATCTAGCAATCGTTGATAAAAGGAGAAAATATTTTTATCCGGTTCCTCCTGTCCCACTTTTGCTAGCATTACTTCTAATCGAAAATCCTCGTAATGATAGAATGGATTATTAGGCTGGATTTTGCTACCAACGAAAACGGCACTTTTAGCCTGTTGAAATGAAAGCTTTACTTCTTTTACACTTTCCGCCAGGCCTCCAGTCCCGATAATGATCTTGCTTCCGGATACTTTTAATAAGCGATGCAAGGAAGGTGTTAACTCCTTTATTGATTCAGATACAGATGATGCTTTTAGGACCACAATTTCATTGTTAAAAGTAACACCTATTAAATCATTCTTATTCATTTCATATTGTATAGACCTTATTAGTTTTTGATTGGTTAGATCTGTATAATCTGATGGTTTTATCACAAGGGCAAACCTTGGCTGCTCCAAGTTGATTCCTAGGAATCTCGCACGATCTTTTACCCACTCTGTATTTAAGTCTTCATCTGAAATAATTTGGTTTACGATCTCACTTTGTAGCCTTTGCCTCCATTGTACCCTTTCTAGTAAAAATGACTGCTCCAACACTAGTTCAGCTGCCATTTTAACAAGTTGGGCATAATTCTTAATTTGCTCAGGCTCTCCTGTAATACCCACAACACCCACGATTTCGTTATTAAAACGGATAGGTAAATTGATTCCCGACCTTGTTCCTTTCATTTTAGCTGCCATGGACTGATCAATTTCAACACTTTCTCCTTTTTTAAGGACGAGAAGAGCGCCATCATGAAGCTGATTAATCCTTTGACTATCACCAGACCCAATAATAATTCCTTCTTCATTCATTACATTAATATTACTATCTAATATTTCCATCGTTCGTTCAACGATTTCCTGAGCAAGTTTATAAGTTAAGAATTGCATCTAATTTCTCTCCTTTTGCTTCACTTCTTTTTTAATTTACCATAGTGCAGATGAACAATAAATGAGGCAACCTAATTCCAGTAGGTTCCTGATTATTATAAAACCTTATAAAGTAAAAAAACCGGCATATGCCAGCTCATTATCCTTATTAGTTTAGTAATTAAATGAAGTGATTTTTTTCATACTCTATTTAAAATATTGAACAATTTCCCAAGTCATAGTTGAAATAAGAAGTGATTGACCGACTCCAAACAGAATTCCAGTTATAAAACGAACAAGATTAGAACTCTTCCTCCACTTCCATTTTTGTGTAAATCCATCCATTACAAGTGGAACAGCCATAATGATTGGCACCCATAAAGGTACAACCATGTTAAAAGCCAAGGCTATCGGTGTAAAGAGATAACCAAGTAGCATAGCAAAGCATCTTGCACATAGAAGCATAGGCTTCCCTTTGAAGTGAAGACATCTTTCATGTATACGATGACATGGGATAGTCATCAAGATTCCCCTCATTATTTTTCCCTCCGATATATAATCACGTTTAATTCGGGGTACAGTCACAATCGAATCCTTTATCTCCATCACAATCGCAATCCATCTTTTTCATTCTTGATAAATTAGGACAATCCACTCCTGCAAAGTTACAGTCGAAACAATCCAAACTCTCCTTCTCTTTTTTACGATTTCTATTTCGATAATATCGGAACATGAAAATTAAAAAAATAATACCTACCCCTGATAGAAGCCCTCCGATTATATAAAAAGCTTCTATAAGCAAAACGATTCCTGACAAAAGCAAAATTAAAGAAACAGTTAATCCAATAAAGAACATATACTCCCTCCAACGATTATTTTCACATTAGTTCTCCTTACATATATTTCTATTTTAATATATATAGAAGATTAATGGGGATTAAAGTGAGGGACGTGGCATTGAAAACAACCATTTTGATAAAGGGCAAGAAAAAGAAGCTGTTATTTATTTTAACAGCTTCTCACTGAGTGAACTATTCTTATAGATACGGCAATTTATATTCGTCTCAGAAATTATCTTTCTAATGACCTTGAAAGATTCCGACGTTTTAGACTGCGAAAAGTTCCCTCAAGCATCCCCGTGCCTAAAATAACTCCAATTACGATTAGTACAAAACCTATTAACTGCTCAAGCACAATCTTTTCTCCTAAGAACAAAGCTGATCCAAGCAATGAAAAGAACGGGGTTAGATTGATAAAAATAGCTGTAGAGCCTGCACCTAATTGTTGGATGGCATAATTATATAGCATATGGCCAAGTCCTGTGGCAAATACAGCTGAAGCTAGTAAAACCAACCATACATACATTGGCTGTTGGAATTGGCTTATCTCCACTGGTTCAATCCACAAACTAAATCCGAACATCATTAATGCTCCAAAGATCAGCATGATTCCCGTCATTTGCCGTGAATCAAGATTAGTAGTTAACTTTTTTATCACAATAAAACTAATCGCTTGCGTGATTACCGCTCCAAAGATGTAGAGATCACCTAGTGAAAACCCAGAGACAGGTCCATTTCCTTTTAAAATGATAAAATAGACACCGCTTAGAGCCGATAAAATGCCGATAACTTTGAAAAATGTTAATAGCTCCTTCAGGAAAATCATAGCAAAAATGGAGGTGAACAGTGGGACTAAGCCCAGAATAAGACCTGTATTTGAACCGGTCGTTAGGGTTAATCCGAGTGCTAAAAAAAGATGATGACCAAACACTCCAAATAAGGCAACGACAAATATTCCAAGTGCATTTTTTCGAGAAATCCGCTCAAATCTCTTTGATAAAATAAGGACAACTATTACCACCAACCCCGCCAAAAACACACGAACACCTTGAATAAAAACTGGTGGAAAATACGTCACTAAAATTTTTATGGCCGACACATTGAATCCCCAAATCACCATTAATAAAAATAATAAAATGTACAATAACCCTTTAGACAAACCTAGCCCTTCCTTCTGATCCTTGTCCTTACTTATGAACAATCTTTTCTATCAAGATTACTAGATAGTTAGATACTCTGTAAATAAGTTATGTTACATATGTGATTAATATATTTACACTTGTAAAAAGCAAAAGGGCAATCCTCAGTGAGATTGCCCTAGTTTTAATAAATTTTGTGTAATATTCTCCAAAAACTGTTATTTTGCACTTAAAAAAAAGCAAAACCAATAAATTTACTTTGAACGACAAACCACACCAGTGACAAATTGTAACCACGCATATACACCAGTTTTAACTGTTTCTAAAACCTTAGAATCCTTACTTGGATCCAGGCAAACAAAATCAATATGTCGGACAGATGGATGCTTTCCAATCTCAAGCAAAGAATCGAATAACTCAGCTGTGGACAAGCCTCCTGGTGTGGAAGCTGGCACTCCTGGAGCAACAGATATATCGAGTACATCCATGTCAACCGTGACATAAATCCGGTCAACTTTTTGAGATAGCTGGTTCAGTGCCTCCTGAACAGTATGAACAAAGCCAACTTTGCGAGCATTCTTTAATGTCACCATTTGAATGGAATGATAATTAGCATAAGTGATCAGTGGTTTAGCATTGAAATAACCGTGCAAACCAATATTTATAATATCTTCTCCCTTAACTGTAGATCCATCGATTAATTGCCTGATTGGAGTACCATTTGCTGGCCCCAATTCAGACGGATCCCGTACATCAAGATGGGTATCCAGTTGCAAGATCCCGATTCTGTCATTTGGAAAAGCTTCCTTAATCCCTCGTACTGCACAAGCCGTCGTTGAATGGTCACCCCCAATCATAGAGGTAACTGCATCAGAATATTTCGAAGCTAGAAAAGTTGTTGCCTCTTCAATACGCTTATGGGACAAAGGTATATCTGTTGTATGCATCACGACATCTCCAGCATCCGCAACAATCAAATCAACTAAATCAACATCTTCATCCAAATTGTAGGTGGCAAACCCCTTCCACATTCGCCGAAATTCCGTCGGATATAGAGATGCACCTGAGACACTAATGGAAGAACGAGAAATTGGTGCACCATATAAAATAAGCTCTGGCTTGCCTTCCATCTCTTTTAGCTGCCTAACCCAATGGTGAACATAAGTTGGGTCGATTGTATTCACATTCCATAACCATTCCGGTTGTTCTAGCCAATGCTCACTCATGTGTTACCCGACCACCTTTACTCCTTTTTTCCAAACAGCTTTTGTGTGATTTACACCAAACAAATACTGTAGCTCTTGATAGCTTTTTACATCCCATAACACCACATCAGCTTGTTTCCCAACCTCTAGAGATCCGATTCGATCTTGACGGTTAATTGCGCATGCCGCATTGTATGTCGCAGCGGTTAATGCCTCTGCAGGTGTCATCCTCATCGAGATACAGGCCAAATTCATGACAAGTGGCATCGATGTTGTTGGCGAAGACCCAGGGTTACAATCTGTCGAAATTGCTACAGCTACCCCTTCATCAATCATTTTTCTTCCATTCGCTGCTTCCTCACGTAAATAGAGAGCCGTTGCTGGAAGTAAGCAAGCGATCGTTCCTGCCTTTGCCATTTCTTTAATTCCTTCGTCTGATGCCTTCAATAAGTGTTCAGCTGAAATCGCGCCTACCTTAGCCGCTAATTCTGCCCCACCGTATGCAACAATTTCATCAGCATGGATTTTCGGGATCAGACCGTACCTCTTTCCTGCTTCCAAAATTCTCTCTGATTGTTCTGGGGTGAAAACATCCTTTTCACAAAAAACATCATTAAACTCCGCTAATTTCTCTTCAGCCACAACAGGTAGCATATCATTTATTAGGTGATCGATATATTCTTCCTCTCTACCTTTGTATTCAGGAGGAACAGCATGTGCTCCCATGAAGGTTGGCACAAGGTCAATCACGTGTATTTCCTGTAATTTCTTCATTACCCTTAGCTGCTTTAACTCGGATTCAAGATTCATTCCATATCCACTTTTTCCTTCCACAGTTGTTACACCATGATGTATAAAGGAATCAAGCCGTCTTGTTGTTTGGCTAATAATCTCTTCTTCCGTACACTCACGAGTCATGCGAGTAGTCGCATGAATTCCCCCACCCGCATTCATAATATCCATATATGGTACGCCTTCAAGACGCATTTCAAATTCTTGCTCCCTACTACCACCAAAAGCAATATGGGTATGAGGATCGATTAATCCAGGGGTAACTAAGTGACCGGTAGCATCCACAATCTCAGCTTCTTCTCTTCTAGCTGCATACTGCTGTTCCAGAACAATTGTCGATCCTACGGCCTGTATGATTCCATCTTCTATCCACAAACTTCCATTCTCAATAATACCTAACTTCGACATCGCTTCTCTTGAACGAGGACCTTCCTTATTGGATGCAAGGGTTGCCAATTGATGGATATTTTTGATCCAAATCGGTCTTGTCATCTTATTCAATCCCCATTTCTAACATTGGAATGTTTACTCCTCTTTCACGTGCTGTTTTCTTCGCTAATTCATAACCAGCATCAACATGGCGAACAACACCCATTCCTGGATCTGTTGTCAGAACACGTTCAATTCGTGCCTCTGCTTCTTTCGTTCCATCTGCCACAATAACAATTCCTGAGTGCATTGAATAGCCCATGCCCACTCCACCACCATGGTGTAAGGATACCCATGTAGCACCGCCAACTGCATTAATCATGGCATTTAAAATTGGCCAATCTGCTACAACGTCAGATCCATCTTTCATTGATTCTGTTTCACGATTCGGTGACGCAACTGAGCCTGAGTCAAGATGATCACGTCCAATGACAATTGGAGCCTTGAGCTGACCTTTTGCAACCATTTCATTAATGATTTTACCGAAGCGTGCCCGTTCTCCATAACCAAGCCAACAAATCCGAGATGGAAGCCCTTGGAATTGGATTTTTTCCTTCGCCATACGAATCCAGTTACATAAATGGTCATTATCACTAAATTCACGTAATATCACTTCGTCCAGTTTATAGATATCTTCTGGATCACCTGAGAGTGCGACCCATCTAAATGGTCCTTTTCCTTCACAAAATTGAGGACGAATATAGGCTGGAACAAATCCTGGGAAGTCAAAGGCATTTTCAACGCCCTCATCCTTGGCAACTTGACGGATATTGTTTCCGTAATCGAACGTAATGGCGCCTTTTTCCATCATATCAAGCATGGATTGCACATGTTGAGCCATGGAAGCTTTTGATTTCTTAACATATTCTTCTGCATTGTCTGCTCGTAATTTTGCAGCCTCAACAAGAGACATCTTTGATGGAATATACCCGTTAAGTGGATCATGTGCAGATGTTTGATCTGTCACTATATCAGGGATAAATCCTTTAGCAATCATTTCTGGTAGAAGATCAGCTGCATTACCAATCAGTCCGATGGAAAGCGCTTCACCTGCAAGCTTTGCGTTTTTAGCCATTTCGATTGCTTTGTCCAAGGAATCAGTTTTTACATCCGTATAACGAGTTTCAATACGGCGATCGATTCGGCTTTCATCTACATCAATGCCAATACAAACGCCACCATTCATCGTTACAGCAAGTGGTTGAGCTCCACCCATACCGCCTAGACCAGCCGTTACCGTGATAGTATTTTTGAGTGTACCGCCAAAATGCTGTTTTGCAAGCTCTGCAAACGTTTCATAGGTCCCTTGGACAATGCCTTGCGAACCGATATAAATCCAGCTTCCTGCAGTCATTTGTCCGTACATCATTAACCCTTTTTTGTCTAGCTCATGGAAAGTTTCCCAATTTGCATAAGCGGGGACAATATTCGAATTCGCGATTAATACCCGCGGTGCACCAGTGTGTGATTTAAAAATCGCAACCGGTTTCCCTGATTGAACCAATAGTGTCTCATCATTTTCTAATTCCTTTAGCGACTTAACGATCGCATCAAAGCATTCCCAGTTTCGTGCCGCTTTTCCAATCCCACCATACACAACGAGATCTTCTGGTCTTTCCGCAACCTCAGGATCTAAATTATTCATTAACATCCGAAGTGCAGCCTCCTGTAACCAGCCTTTTGTATTTAATTCTGGTCCGCGATAGCGGATGACTTTTTCTGTTTTTGTTTGTTCCATCTTGATTGCCTCCTAAACATTCTATATATAATAAATAATTTTTAAAATATACATTTACAGTAACTTACCAAGTTTCTCTTCTACGACTGAAATGATCTCACCTGAATGAATAAAATCCTTCAATCGTTCTAAATAAGGGTAAAGATACGTGTCCTCAGCCATATTTGGTATTGATTGCCTAATGCATTCCAAAACCGCTGTTGAAGCAGATCCAGGTGTAAGTTCGCTTTCCACAAATTGATGAGCATTATAAATCGACAACAGCTCAATTGCTAAGACATACTCAAGCCTTTGCGCTACTTCCCTAGCTTTTTTCGCTGAATTGTACCCCATTGCTACATAATCCTCTTGGTCAGCACAGGTCGGTATGCTATCAACTGTTGCAGGATGAGATAATAGTTTCATATCGTTTAAAAGTCCTGCTTGTGAATACTGTGGAATCATTAGCCCTGAATTTAGCCCAGCATTCTGGACAAGGAACGCAGGGTATCCTGAAAGATGAGAATTAATCAGACGATTATTTCGTCGTTCTGACATTTTCGCAATGGCTGTAGCCCCGATACATGCAGAATCTAACTCGATCCCCACGTAAGAAGAGTCACAATTACTTCCTGAAATCGCGCCGCCATCTTCACCTGGCCATAAGATGGGATTGTCAGTGCATGCATTCATTTCGACCTCAAAGGTAGCTAACGCATCAAGAAGCGTTTTTTTTGCGGCCCCATGCAATTGAGGAATTGCCCGTAAAGATAAGGCATCCTGCAAGCGATGATCGACCGACTGTTTAGCCATCATTGAATCATCTAAAATTTTTCTCACATTGGCTGCTGTATTTCGTTGTTGTTCATGCGGACGAGCGATCATCAGTCTGTCATCAAAAGCTCGTGTTGTTCCTCGTAAGACCTCTAAAGCCATTGCACCAATAATATCGGCTGACTTAGCTGCTTGTAGCATATCCGATAATGCTAACGCTCCAATTGCGGTTGGACTCGTTGTTCCACTAATTAACGCTAAGCCCTCTTTCGATGAAAGGTCAATCGGCTCTAGCCCTGCTTTACGAAGAGCTTCCTTCGCAGGTAATAGCTCTCCATCCACATAGGCTTTTCCTTCCCCAATCATCACCAAAGCGATATGAGCTTCAACACTTAGATACCCAACCGAGCCTTCACGAGGTGCAAACGGGATAACACCACCATTTAAACATTGACGATACATTTCCAACGTGGATATCTGGATTCCAGAATACCCTTGCCCTAAGTTTTGCAGCACCATCAGCATAATTGCCCTAACACATTCTTCATCTAATGGTTCACCAACTGATGTTGCATGAGATAAAAGAATATTCTTTTGCAACAATCTTGTTTGATCTCGTGAAATTATTTTTGTTGATAGAGCACCAAAGCCAGTGTTTACCCCATACATGATTCTTTCTTCATCAATCCATTTGTTTACAAGCTGACACGACCTCTCAACTCGCTGGCGGTAAGCATCTGAAAAATCAACATGAACACCATCACGCGCTATGGAGACAAACATTTCTAATGTGATTGCATTTCCTAGGGCTATCTTTTTCATCCCTTGATCTGCCATGTTGACCCCTCTCTTCTTTCCTATAATCATTTTTCAATTTTATCAATAAAGAACATTTTAACTGCCGAACAGACTTGTAAAACAAAGACGAAGAGAACCGCTGAGCCACCTAAGGCAGCCAAATATTTCACACCATCAACGCCTTGTACTCCGCCTGCGAAAGCAACCATCACAAAGGCAATGATCGCAATAGAAATCGCCCAAATCAGCATTTTCCATTTTGCTGGATCTTCATCATAACGAATATTTACGGTACATAACATGGCAATTGCACGAACCATTGAGTCAGCCGCTGTAGAAAATGAAAGGATTAACGCAATCATCACGATAGGAATAATGATGACAGCAAATGGCATATTAGCTAAGAACGCCCATAAACCTGCAACCGCTCCACTTTCATTAATTGTTGACACTAAGTCAACTGTATTATTTTGTTGCCAATGTAGGGCTGTTCCGCCAAAAACACCGAACCATAAGATACTGAACACAGCTGGTAATATCCAGTTGATTATCATAAACTGGCGAATCGTTCGTCCGTAAGAGATAACCGCAAGGAATATTCCCATTAATGGTGCATAGGCAATCCAAATCGCCCAATCATATAACGTCCACCACATCACTAGAGCCTCTCCACCGACTATTCCTGGATCAAGTCCCCAGCTCCAGAAGTTTTGTAGCCATTGAGCCATTCCTGCTGTTGACGATTGGAGAATATATAAAGTAGGGCCAATAATGAACAGTGCAAGTAGCAGGATATAAAACACCTTTGCATTAATATCTGCCATCCGACGAATCCCTTTATCCATCCCTTTTAACGCTGAAACAGTAAACAATCCAGTTATCACAACAACTAGGACGAACCACACTATCGGTCCCTGCTTAATACCATAAAACGTCTCGATTCCCGATCCGACTAATGCTAAACCTGCTCCTAGTGAAGACGCTAAGCCAAGTGCGATTGCTAACACCGCTAATGTGTCGATAATCCCAGGCCAAACCCCCTTTGTAATTTTGCTACCGAACAGTGGGGTTAATGTTCCTGTTACAGACAATGGTGCTTTACGATTAAAATACATATAAGCAACCACGAGCCCACTCAATGAATACATCGCATAAGGAATGAATGTCCAATTATAAAAAGAGCGTCCCATAGCGTAGATAGCAGCCATTGAAGTACCAGGTTCAACACCTGTATTGGCCATTTCTCCATAAATGTTACCAAATAGATGATCGGTTCATTTACTCCATAAGTAATGACTCCCGTGGCAATTCCACCTGTTAAAGCCATTGCAAACCAAGCAAGAAACGGATATTTAGGCTTTGCCTCTGATCCTCCCAAACGAATGTTACCTAACTTTGAAAACGTTACCAAAAATACAATGATGAGTGCTGCAATTGAGATGATTTGATAAAGCCATCCAAGTCCACGTAAAGAACCTATAAAACCATTCATTGAAATATCAGTCAACAATTGATTGTTCACAATTCCTAGAATGGCTCCGCCTCCAACTACTAGAAAAGCCGGTAAAAATACAGATAAACGTGTTTGTTGCTTTTTATCTCCGACTACATTAGGAGCCTTTTTTTCTATCTCCAATGACATCATAGATTCCCCCTTTAATCACTATTTTTGGAAAAGATAAAGTAGTCGAATCAGGCAAAATAGTTTTTATTGCCTTTATAGATAGATTTTCTTTATCTAAATATACTGAAAATTATAGAGAATAATTTTGGCTAAAAATAGCTAATTAATTTTCGAAATTCAATACTTTTATTCGAAAGGGCTTGTTATATTTATCCTTTTTCACTTAAAATCTTATAATAATTTACGATTCTTATAATTTTTTACGACTCTTATAATTTTTTACGATATTTCATCTAAGCACATTTATCTGGACTACTCCATTCCCTCCCTCATATGTAAACGATAGTCACGCGGAGACATCGATGTCATTTCTTTAAAAAGTCTAGTAAAATAACTAGGATTACGGAAACCTACTTGATTGGCTATTTCTTTAATTGAAAGCTCGCTTGAATTTAAGAGTCGCTTTGCTTCGTTAATACGTTTATTGGCTAATAGCTGTCGAAACGACATTCCTTGCCTCTTCATGATCAAATGGCTATAATAGGCTGTACTTCTTCCAACTGCTTCAGCCACATTTTCTAATGTTAAATCAGGATCAATATAATGTTTCTCGATATAAAGGAGCCCTCTTTCAACCACATCTTTTTTCGAAAAGACGTCACCATTCTTAGAACGATCAAGTAATTCATATAAGAATAAAAGCATTTCTTGGACGACTCTGTATAGCACACGATTGTACAGAATCTCTGAAAATATTTTCAAATAATATTCTTCCATTTCACCTTGTTCAAGCTCGTACGTTTTCATAAACCGCCTTACTTGGGCTAGAATACTTGTAAGTCTTGTCCTTAACTTTTCCGGATTAGGAAAGGGCGTTTCCATATTCAAAAACTCTTGGTGCATCCATTCTTTTATTTTCTTTTTATCAAAACTATTTAACATCTCCACCCATTCCCGCTGTTCAGCCGAGGTTAAAAACGGATCCATTTCATACCAAGATTTGTATTCTTCTTTTGGTAAAATGACTTGACGATATCCGATAAAAAATGTCATTTCTAATAGTCTTCTAGCTTCTAAATACATGTCATGTACAGATTTCATTTCAGTATTAGGTGGGATAATAACCGCAGCAATAGGTTCAATATTAAAAGCTTCCCATTCCCTCAAAACCTTCCATGCTTCTTCTTTTATATGCTGGGGTGGATTTTTAAATAAGCATACAACCATATCTGTTAATGGTAAGATCGTCGGAGGTTCACTAAATGGGAAATACGTTAAAAATTGTTGTAAATCAGCAAGCTTTTTACTATTTTCCGTATGCAAGAGCATCAACGCGATTTCCCCATTATTTTGTTCTTGATCTAAAAATATTGATTGATAGGAATACCCCTCTTCCTTCTTAGAGGAAAAGACATCCATTGTTTCTCGTTGTACAGCAAGTGACAACGCCATTTTAAGACATTTTTTAATTTTTACGGGATCTAGTGGTTTAACAAGTAAATCAACACCACCTAGTTCAATTGCCTGTTTTGCCCGTTCAAATGTCGCTTCTGCTGTGACAGTAATAATTTTCGGTGAAAAAGTTTTAACATATCTTGTAATTAACGACCAATGTTCGGCTGGGATCATATCCAATTCTAAATAGAGTATCTCAGGAAGTTCTTTTTCAAGTATAGCCATTGTCTCCTTAACTGTTTTTGTCACAAGTACGTTATTAATTGGAATAGAATAGGTAGAAATCAGCCATTCTATCGCCACTCTCTCATGATTATCCCGTTCTGCAATTACTATTTTCATATTTTCCACAAACCCTTTATATGTACTTTTTTCAATTGTACTTCCACTTTAATTCCTCCCTTGCCTTATAAAAATTATAGAATAGTTACACTCTCTTCTACTACAACATAATAAATAAAGTATACTATCAACTATTTACATCAGCGAGACCTCCGCTATGATTATAAGGTTTTTTAAGCAACTAAAAAAGGAGCTCAGATGACTGAACTCCTCTGATAAAGCAAAATGGATAAATTTTCAATTAAAATACCCTATCCTCTAAATCTAATTGCTAACCCTTTCAAGAAATTTCGAGCATAACGATCTCCACAGAACTTATAGTTTTTATGACCCACTTTTCTTAATAAGGCGCTTAGTTCTCCTTTGGTGATACGAACTCCTGCATCTTCTAAGATTTGAAGCATGTCTTCACTTGTTAATGACAAAGCGATTTTCAGCTTTTTTAATAGAAGATTATTCGAGCTTTCCTTTAGAGATGGAGCCTGTCTTTCAGGTTGACCTGGTTTTGGTTCTTGTTTTCCTCTTTTAAAAATAATAAAGCCGTTTAAAAAGGCATCGAACATCTGATCATCACAGATGATCACATCCTCATTATCC
Organism: Robertmurraya beringensis; assembly: GCF_042433785.1. NCBI lineage: Bacteria > Bacillati > Bacillota > Bacilli > Caryophanales > Bacillaceae > Robertmurraya > Robertmurraya beringensis. Next base: position 105,767 of record NZ_JBHLUU010000026.1, read on the forward strand.
TCTTCTTCTTCATTTATTTTCGTGAGGATCTTTAATACCTCATCTTTGGTTACCTCAACTCCACCAAGTTTAAAGATTTCTACCATGTCTACATTTTTAATATCTAAAGCGTATCTTAATCTGATTAATATATCGTTATTATTCATTGATTTATCCCCCTGAAGATTGTTTACCTTACCTACTATAGCACTTGTCTTTACAAAAATTAAATGGCCCCTGAAAAATAAGGAGCCATTCGTCAAGTTCAGACTTATTAGACTGTGGATAACTTATTTTTTCGGATTTTCCCACGTTTTTTATCCCGATTTTCTGCTCAATGTGAATAAAATTGTGGATATTGTCTGACTTATCCAAAAAAACTGTCATTTATCCCTTTAAAATTAAACTAGTAACACTTTCAATATGACTTGTTTGTGGGAACATATCCACAGGTTGAATATATCCAACCTTATATTTAGAAACCAACACGGAGATATCCTTTGCGAGTGTGGATGGATTACATGAAACATACACAATTTTCTTTGGCTTTACTTTTAAAATTGTGTTTAATAACTGTTGATCCAAGCCTGTTCTTGGTGGATCCACTACAAGTACATCCGGTTTCCATCCTTCTTTCGCCCACTTTGGTAGGACTTGTTCGGCTTTACCGACCACATAAGTAGCGTGACTGATTCCATGTCTCTCGGCATTTTTTTCTGCATCTTCAATCGAATCCGCAATCACATCCATTCCACGGATTTCATCTGCTCCATCTGCTAACCAAAGACCGATTGTTCCCACTCCACAATAGGCATCCACAACTTTTTCCACACCTGTTAGTCCTGCTGCTTCTTTTACCTCATTATATAGGTTCACGGTTTGCTCAGGGTTTAGCTGGAAGAACGTTCTTGCTGAAAGCTCAAACTCGAGTTCTCCTAGTGTTTCTTGGATGAACTCTCTTCCTTCCAAGAGTCTAGTTTCATCACCAAAGATAAGAGATGTTTTTTGACCGTTTACGTTTTGCACAATGGATGTAACTTCTGGTAAGGCCTGCTTGATGCGAGCGACGATTTCGTCTTTATGAGGAAGCTCACGTTGGCTTGTAATTAATACGATTTGTAGTTCCTCTGTTTTCACACCAATTCGTGCAACAATGGTACGTACGACACCTTTGCGAGTTTTCTCATTATATACAGACACTTTAAGGTCTTGTAAAATCTTTTTCACGGTTGATGTTGCCTTGTTTGTAGCAGAATGCTGAACCGCACAATGTTGAATATCAACAAGCTTGTGTGAGTTGATCCCATATAATCCGGCTAGTAGCTTTCCGTCACGCTGCCCCACCTGAAACTGGCTTTTGTTTCGGTAGTTCCATGGGTTCTCCATGCCAAGTGTGTCACGGATATCTAACTTTTCTACATTTAGCTTGGTATGGCGCTCAAGCGATTGCTTCACGATATCCCTTTTTTCCACAAGCTGTTGACGATAGTCGAGATGCTGGAGCTGACAGCCTCCACATTCCTCGTACACAGGACATGGTGGTGCAACACGATGTTCTGATTTCTTACGGATCTTTTTGATGCGTGCTTCAGCGAATTTCGGTTGAATTTTTGTTGCTTCTACAACTACCTCTTCACCTGGCAGTGCACCTGGTACGAAGACGACTTGCTTTTTAAAGTAGCCCACTCCTTCCCCATTGATGCCGAGTCTCTTAATTGTCAGTGGAAAGGTTTGTTTTTCAATTATTCTTACGGATTGCTCCTGTTTCATTCTGTTCACTCCATCTATTATTCAATACTTCTCCACAAGTAGAGAGAAGCGTAGCTTGCGTATGGCTCCCAGCTTGGCTTGTAGCCTTCCATTTCTTCCTTCGATGGCTTTCGGTCCATATTGTAAAGCTTTTTGAGAGCATTCTGTAAACCGATATCAGCAATTGGGAAGAGGTTTGGTCGACCTAAACCAAACATAAGGAAGTTTTGTACGGTCCATGGACCAATGCCCTTTAATTTGACGAGCTCTTCCATAATCTCATCATCTGACTTATCGTGCAACTTTTGTAGCTCCAATTTCCCCTCTACAATCGCTCGTGCCACACCAATGGCATACTCCGCTTTACGGCCACTGAATTGAAGCTCACGTAGCTCCTCAATTTTTACATTGGCCAATTTTTCTGGATCTGGGTAAAAGTAAGCCCCGTCTTTTTCAGTGCCAAAGGTTGTAACAAATCGTTGAGTTAATGTGTGGGCAAACTTCAGGTTGAGTTGCTGATGAACGATGCATTTTAATAAACAATTGTAAGGATCAAAGTCTAAAACCAATGGTGTTCCCACATGCTCTTTAAAAATGGGGGCTAAATCTGTATGGCGAAAATGCGCATGAATGTCATCTAAAGGTTGGTCCCATTGGAAAATTTCCCGTAAACGAGCGATAATAGCTTCACTTGTCTTACCACTCAAATCAAATGAAGGCTCTTCGGTTGTACCCGTTGCGGTTACTTTTACAACCTGCTTGTCTCCGTTGACGATGAGAGGAACTTTAACCGAGCGTTCCTGTAGATCTATTTGATTTAATGGATCTAATGCATGCCTATTTAGGACTTGTTCAAAGTTGTATGGCCCTTTAATATCTATTCTCTCCATAGTTTGTCCCGTCCCCTTATTTTTTCTGTAAGTATAGCATTTTTTTGGTAATATAGAAAAAACCTACGGGGGAAGTCATGTCATAAACAAAGAGAGTAGTCACATGACTACTCTCTTTATAGGTGCCTGGCGACGTCCTACTCTCACAGAGGGAAACCCTCAACTACCATTGGCGCTGAAAAGCTTAACTTCCGTGTTCGGTATGGGAACGG